>JAIPAF010000041.1 GCA_021740225.1 Bacteroidales bacterium
ATTAAGGAATATTATTAACGCACAGCAAAAATAAAAGGAATATGTATCTTTTAGTATCTGTGTTGGTCATTATTGTCAGTATTTTAATGGTACTGATCGTATTGGTTCAAAATTCCAAGGGTGGTGGTCTTGCATCAAACTTTGCGGGTTCGAATCAGGTAATGGGAGTGAGAAAAACGGCAGATTTTTTGGAAAAAGCTACCTGGACCCTGGCAGTGAGTTTGCTGGTTCTTAGCTTACTGGCCAGTATGACCATTCCCAGGGGAACACAAGAGGAGAGATCTAAGATTCAGGAACAAATCGATAATGCTGTAGATCCTTCACAAATGCCTTCGTTTCCTACATCAACACCTGAAGATCAGGGAGGTGCTCAGGGTCAGCCACAACAAGTTCCGCAACAGGGATCTCAGAATCAAAATCCACTCAATCCGGAAGAGTAATATTTTTTGAAATCCATCGAATAGGGTGTCAGCTTGTCATAGTTTTGGCTGACACCTTTTTTTATTCCTCTCTCATGCCAGAATAATTATGTACACAAAATTCCCTGTTCATTTTTGAAAATTCCTTTAAGTCAGACTGTTTTGTAAGCGCTTTGTTTATTGGACCATTGAAGTTATTTTTTTTGGCATAAAATATGTTGAAATGGAAAACGAATTTTAAAAGTATAACCCTCAAATCAAGACACCGATGAAGCAAAAACCGTTAAAAGACAGAGTATTGATAAAGCCTATGGAGGCTGAAGAAAAGACTTCCAGTGGTATCATTATTCCGGATTCAGCAAAGGAAAAGCCTCAAAAAGGTGAGGTTGTTGCTGTAGGCGATGGTAAAAAGGATGAGCCTATGACCGTAAAAGAAGGTGACACGGTTATTTATGGCAAATACGCCGGCACGGAAGTGACCATTGACGGGGAGGATTATCTTATAGTGCGTGAAGACGATATTTTATTAATTGAATAGGAAATCATTATTATTAATCATAACAAAAAAATCGGTAAAAAATGGCAAAAGATTTAAGATTTGATATTGAAGCAAGAGATTCTCTAAAAAGGGGTATTGACAAGCTTGCAAGTGCACTGAAGGTTACTTTGGGTCCTTCAGGGCGTAACGTAGTGATTGAGAAAAAGTATGGTGCTCCGCAGATCACCAAGGACGGAGTAACGGTAGCTAAAGAGATTGAGTTTTCTGATAAGTATGAAAACGTTGGGGCCCAGATGGTAAAAGAGGTAGCTTCTAAAACTGCAGATGATGCAGGTGATGGAACTACTACTGCTACCCTTCTGGCTGATTCGATGGCTACCGTGGGAATGAAAAACGTTACTGCGGGTGCCAATCCGATGGACCTGAAAAGAGGTATCGACAAGGCAGTGAGAGAAGTGGTTAAGAATCTGAACGATCAAAAGAAAAGCATTCAAACCAATTCCATCATTGAAAAAGCCCAGGAGTTATTTGAAAAGCCTGAAGAAGGCAAGGAAAAAACGGAATTAAGCTATGACGAGAGAGAGAAAATTCTGAATGAAGTTATCCAAGAAGATGAGATCTCTCAGGTTGGTTCCATTTCTGCCAATAATGATAAGGAACTGGGCGTAATGCTTTCATATGCTATGTCTAAGGCGGGAGTTGAAGGCGTTATTACAGTAGAAGAAGCCAAAGGCACGGAAACTTATGTCGACGTTGTTGAAGGGATGCAGTTTGACCGTGGATACATTTCTCCTTACTTTGTTACTGACAGTGAGAAGATGCAGGCTATTTTGGATAATCCCTACATCCTCATTACCGATAAGAAGATATCTGTAATGAAGGATTTGATGCCCATTCTTGAATCCACTGCACAGAGTGGCAAGCCCTTGCTGATAATTGGTGAAGATATTGAGGGTGAAGCGCTGGCTACCCTGGTAGTTAATAAGATGAGAGGCTCCCTGAAAGTAGCGGCAGTAAAAGCTCCTGGTTTTGGTGACAGAAGAAAAGAAATGCTGGAGGATATTGCCATTTTGACAGGAGGCACCGTTATTACCGAAGATAAAGGATTGACTCTTGAAAATGCAACCACAGAAATGCTGGGTTCCGCAGAAAAGGTTACCATTGACAAGGAAAACACTACAGTTGTTAATGGCAACGGGGATACCAAGAACATTCAGTCAAGAGTCAACCAGATCAAGAAACAGATTGAAAATACCACTTCCGATTATGACAAAGAAAAGCTGCAGGAGCGCCTTGCCAAATTAGCAGGTGGTGTTGCTGTACTTTACATCGGAGCAGCCAGTGAAGTGGAAATGAAAGAAAAGAAAGACAGGGCTGAGGATGCACTCCACGCTACAAGAGCAGCAGTAGAGGAAGGCATTGTGCCAGGTGGCGGAGTCGCTTATGTCAGAGCGATTAAAGCACTTGAAAACATGGAAGGAGCCAATCAGGACGAAACCACCGGCATTGCCATAGTGAAGAAAGCCATTGAAGAACCACTTCGCCGCATTGCTGAAAATGCAGGTGTAGAAGGTTCAATTGTTATAAATGCTGTTTTACAGGGTGATGGTGATTATGGCTACAATGCCCGAGCAGGGAAATATGAAAATCTGTTCTCTGCAGGTGTGATAGATCCAACTAAAGTTGCAAGAATTGCAATTGAAAATGCCGCTTCCATTTCCGGTATGTTCCTCACTACGGAATGTGTAATGGTTGATGAAGAGGAGGAAGATGAAGGACAAGGTGCCGGTGCAGGAGCCGGTGGAATGGGTGGAGGAATGCCAGGAATGATGTAATTCCATTCCGCCATAGCCAGTTAAATTAAAGTATTTAATTCCCCTCCCTCCGCTGGGGGAGGGGAATTTTTTGTCTTATCAAGTTTCTGATGATTAAGGCTTTATGAGAAATTTTTACTACGTGTTTTAAGTGCAATCTTTTAATGGACTTTACTAACCATGTAGTGTAAATGCATAAATGTTAGAGGGGGTTAGCGGATTATTCTCCTTTGATATGACCCCAGTTTTCGCCCGAACGAATTCTGTTCAACTGGGTATGGGTTATACCAAACTCTTTAGCCAGTTTATAAAGCTTGTTTTTACCCCTTTTTAATTTCCTCTTCAAACGAATGACATCCGTTTCTGTTAATTTGGAATAATTGATGGTGCCTCTCTTATAGTTGGGATTAATTTTTTGATGTTCAAACATGGTCTCTTTGGTTACCCATTTCAGATTCTTGTAATAGTTGTTTTGTTTATCAAAATCAAGATGAATGACATGTTGTTGCAAAGGACTTTCTTTTTCCAGGAAGTTTTCGGCAACCAGCTTGTGAATGTACTTTGTGGTTCTTTTACCGTTGGCCAGTTTAATGTTTAATACTTTATACCCCTTTAGATAAGCCCCATTGATGATATTGCCTTCTTTTTTGTTGACTTTGTAACTCTTAATTCTTCCGTAATTGGATATTTCATACTTTTCGTCTTCAGAAATACCCTCAAAATATACAGGCACCCATTTTTCATCCCAGTATGAAGTACTCATTGATTTAAGTAATTTTTTCGTTTATATTCTTTGATTATGGATTAACGGATAAGTTTAAAAGGATATTATTTTTTGAGTAAATTGTTTATAAAGCCGTGGTTGTGGTTTTTTTGAATTATGGGAGACATGGCCTTCAGGTTCGGGATACGCTTCATTGGATAAATTTTTTATCATAGATCATTTTTGGAATATTATTTACGACACCAAACCACTGAATAATTGTCAATTGAGAAATAATTCAATTTAAACCGTTCGTTGATATCTTTATATTGCACACGGCCGAACATGGTACCGCTTTCATTGGGAACAAATGATTCAATGGTTATATTGTTTTTCAGGCTCATCTTTCTTCTGTCGAATATTTTATAAAGCGCTTCCTTTGCACACCAGTGTAAATATAAATGATAAATTTTTTTTGAATGGTTAATCTGGTTGATTTCTCCTCTTTTTAAAAATTTTGAGGCAATGGGTTCAATTTTCGGCAGCATTTTTTCTATATCAATTCCCACATGTTTGTGCTTGCATATGAGAACTGTAGAATAAAGGTCGGAATGTGATATACTTATGTTGTACGAGCTGTCGGATAAATAGGGTTTTCTGTTTCCGTTATACAGGATTTTGTTTTTTTTATGTGTCAAAGAATCCAGTAAAACTCTAACACTGAGCCATTCCAGCCTTCTCTTCTGATTTTTGAAAGCCAGCATGGTTTCATAATCATTTTGATCAAGATCGAGTTTGGAAACAAGTTCCCTGTAATCTTCCGTTATTTGCCAAACACCTAATTTACAATGTTTATTGACCTGTTTGTCAATCACAATTCCCATATTCTCTAATTTTTCCAATGCAGGGTTTCGATCAAATGTTTCATATCCTTCTTAACAAATTGTATTACCGGGGCAAGAGAATCCTGATTGGGTTCGGTCCTGAAATACAATGATCCCCTAAGGAAATGTTTGTTGCTGTCAGTTACAAAGAACTGAGCAGGAGAGGCGACGTTTCCTTTTAGATTATAAAATATGCCATACATGTTTCGTTTTCTATCTCTGTATTGTTCTTCCTGAATGGCCTCGGCTTTTATTGTATGCTTGTATGCCAGATTTCTTGCATCTTCTACATATGTTTTGAAATTGTTTTGAATTTTCTTATAGCTGATATGGATATCCCCGTTAAATTGGGGATAATGAATATTGATCCAGCAATTTTCGTTAACACCTCCGGGATCCCTTACAATTTCCGTATAGGCGGGGTATTCGAATGTGTAGGAACAATTTATCTGAAGAGGTTTATATTCTTTCTCAGGCAGATCAATCCTAAAATATCCCCGCGGTCGCGGGGTGGTTTGGCTTTTCTTTTTGCAGTTCCAGGAAATTAACAAGGTAATTATAAGTAATATGGTAAAAATGACTGATTTACGAGCAATTTGCATTTTCAACTCCACTTATTCAATAATCACTTTTATTTTTTTTATTCGTCTTTTGTCGGAGGATTCAATTTTAAATGTAAGGTTTTTGAACTTGATCATTTCATTTTTTCGCGGTATCTCACCTTTCATCTCAAGAATGATACCTGCAATTGTATCCGCATCTCCTTTGATTTCCTTGAAAAAATCGTCATTCAGATTGAGTATTTTATAAAAATCATTCAATAAGGTTTTACCTTCGAAAATGAATGTATTGTTATCAATTTTGGAATAATACATTTCGTCTGTATCAGATTCGTCGGCAATTTCCCCCACAATTTCTTCGAGTATATCCTCAAGGGTAACAATTCCGTAAGTTCCTCCATATTCATCAATAACAATGGCCATATGGATTTTATTGTTCTGAAATTCTTTTAACAGACCATTTATTTTTTTGGTTTCGGGCACGAAATAGGGTGGCCTGATGAGCTTCTGCCATTCAAATTCTTCCCTGTTGTTTAGGTAAGGTAAAAGATCTTTGGTATACAGGATACCTTTAACGTTATCAAAGCTCTCCTCATAAACAGGAATTCTGGTATGACCCGAATCAATGATGATGTCCATCAATTTTTCAAATTCTGTATTGATATCTGCAGCATCAACATCTATACGGGATTTCATAATTTCTTTGGCATTGATATTTCCAAATTTTATGATGCCTTGTAGAATATTTTTATCTTCCCGGATTTCGTTGGAAGAGAGGTTTAGGGCATCAGACAGCTCCTCCAGGGTAAACTGTCTTCTTTTCAATAGCTTCTTACTTATCACAGAGGTGGAATTCATCAGATAATTGCTTAACGGATATAACACCTTATGGATAATATTGAAGGGAGGGGCTATTATTCTGGCAAATTGAAAATGATTGCCTGGAACAATAACTTTAACCACTAAATCCCTGAAAAGAAATATGAATGCAATGATCAATGCCAGTTGAAGCAAAAAGATTCCGGCTGAGTAATGTTCTATGATTATAAAACTGTTCAGGGCAAAGCTTAAACATATGAATATGACTATGTATAAGATGTTCTTCAGTATCAGTATGGAAGCTTTTAAAACTTGGGGGGATTCCAATAATTTTACCAGGATGGTATTACGGGTGTCGGTGTATTTTTTTAATTCTTTAAGTTTGTTGGGGATAATAGCAAAGATAGCATCTTCTCCTCCTGAAACAATGGAGAGAAGAAGCAGGAAAAATAAACCCAATAACAATAAACCAATACTATTCCCTTGTAAAGAGGTAATAGTTACAAAGGAATTTATATTATAGGAAATGCATAAAAATGGCTCAGTTGTATCCAAAGTCGACTTTCAAACTTTTGTTTAAGGATCTAGAATGGAAGATCGTCCTCGTCGTCCGGAATTTCGGTTGCCCCTTCGGATTCAGTAACCTCGTTGCCTTGGGAAACAGATGTGTCATCACTCTTTTTGCCTCCACCAAGCATTTGCATGTTGTTCCCGATGATTTCGGTGGTGTAACGTTTGTTACCCTCTTTGTCCTCCCAGGAACGGGTTCTGATTCTCCCTTCAATGTAAAGGGGATCACCCTTTTTTACATACTTTTCAGCTACTTCAGCCTGATTTTTGAAAAGAACCACGTGGTGCCACTCCGTATTGGTTACCTTTTCATTGTTCTTGTTTCTGTACATTTCGCTTGTTGCCAGGCGAATGTTGGCAATGACCATGCCGTTGTCCAGGTGTTTAATCTCGGGATCCTTACCTACGTTCCCAATTAAAATTACTTTATTAACTCCTCTACTAACTCCCATAATACATATGTTTTAAAAGTTTAATAATAATAAGGTAAAGTTACAAATTTTTATTTATATACAAATCTTTTTCAAACTATTTTTTTTATATTTTTTCTTCAAGATATTTTTCGATCAGCCGGGGCACAGCCAAATTTTGTATTTTATTCTTTTCTATCAGTGTGTAATTGTTGAGAAGGAAATTGTTGGCAGAAGAAATTTTGATTTCAACAAAGCAGGCATAAATTTTCTGATGGGTAAGTAAGTGGGTATATGTATTGGAGATTTTCTTTATACTGGGAGTCAATTTATTAAAAATTTCATTCCACTCCTTCGAATCGGTTATTTCTTGTATTTCCAGCTCTCTGTCTGATTCAATCAAAGGGAATTGGTAAAGCGAATTCCAAATGTCATTTTCTGCCCTTTTTTGGAAAAAGAGATGCCCATTCTTCTGGATAGTCAGATAATAAAAATATCTGAGACGTTTCGTTTTATTTTTTCTTTTTACCGGTAATTCTTCTACCATGTTATGATGAAAGGCATAACATATTTGATTCAGGGGACAGTTTATGCATTTGGGATTTCGCGGAATGCACTGAGTTGCCCCAAATTCAATCATGGCTTGGTTGTGAAGTGCCGTATTTTGAGAAGGCAGTAACTTTTCGGCTTCTTTTTTGATTAGCTTTTTGCCTCTGGTAGTGTTCACTGGTGTGTTGATTCCGTTCATCCTGGAGATTACACGCTGAACGTTACCGTCCATTACAGCCACCGGCTTTCCGAAAGCAAAGGAGGCAATGGCAGAAGCAGTATAATCTCCTATTCCCTTAAGCTGAATCAGCTCTTCATAATTTTCAGGAAATCTGCCATTCATTTGATAATATATATATTGAGCTGTAGCATGTAGGTTTCTGGCTCTGGTATAATATCCAAGGCCTTGCCATGCTTTTAATACCTCATCGAGAGAGGATTTGGCAAGAGACTGAATATCCGGAAACCGGTTAATGAAATGCAAATAATACTCCATTCCTTGATTTACCCTTGTTTGTTGTAGGATGATTTCTGAGATCCAAATGCAATAAGGATTTTTTGTATTACGCCAGGGTAAATCTCTTTTGTGAATTTTATACCAGTAAGTTAAAATGCCGCTAATGTTCATGTTTGTTGATATAGAGTATTTTAAAATTATAAATTTATCAAATTTAACATAAATCTATTTCTTTAATAAAAATAAATGCTTTATATTTGCCTCCAGCAATTTTGAAAGTATTGTAAAATGTTGGAAATTAAATTTTTTGAAAAATGACAAAAGCAGATATTGTAAACGAAATTTCGAAAAAGACTGGTATTGAAAAAGTAACTGTTCAAAAAACAGTTGAAGCATTCATGGAAACAGTTAAAGAGTCTCTTATTAGTAATCAAAATGTTTATTTGAGAGGCTTTGGTAGTTTTATCGTTAAAAAACGGGCTCAGAAAAAAGCCAGGAATATTTCAAAGAACACCACAATCGTTATTCCGGAGCATTATATTCCTGCCTTCAGACCTTCTAAGAAGTTTGTGAGCAAGGTAAAAGAAAACGTTAAAGTATAGAAAAAGAAGAAAAATCGATTAAAAAAGGAAGTACTTATGCCAAGTGGAAAGAAAAGGAAGAGACATAAGATGGCTACTCATAAACGCAAAAAGCGTTTAAGAAAGAACAGGCATAAAAAGAAGAAGTGAGTATTATAAGATAATTGAAGTTAAACCTAAAGAAGCATTCTTCGCTTCATTAGGTTTAACTTTAAGTTGTTGATTAGTAAATGTGGGAGAAGTGTTGTGAGTTCAGAGTTAGTTATTGATATTACTTCCAATGAAATCGTAATAGCACTGCTCGAGAATAAGCATTTGGTTGAATTAAATAAGGAGAAACGAAATCCCAAATTTGCAGTAGGCGATATCTATCTGGGTAAGGTTAAGCGTATTATTCCGGGTCTTAATGCTGCATTTGTGGATGTTGGTTATTCCCGGGATGCTTTTTTGCATTATTTGGATTTGGGTCCTCAGTTCCGGTCACTGGATAAATATCTTAAGTCATCGTTGTCCAAGAAGGGTAAGGCTCCATCTTTGCAGCGTATGAAACTGGAACCGGATATTGACAAAAAAGGCAAGATTTCCAATGTACTCTCTTCCGGCCAGAAGATTATTGTGCAGATTGCCAAGGAGCCTATTTCAACTAAAGGTCCAAGGTTAACTTCAGAAATATCCATTGCGGGCCGTAATTTGGTGATAATACCTTTTTCCGAGAAGATATCTATTTCTCAAAAGATAGAGTCTGCAGATGAACGGAAACGGCTGAAGCGTTTGATTAAAAGTATCAGACCCAAAAATTACGGGGTAATCATTCGTACCGTTGCTGAAGGAAAGAAGGTGGCTACACTGGACAGGGAACTCAGGGGTCTTGTAAAAAAATGGGAGGCGTCTTTTTCTCAACTCAGTAATGCTACCGTGCCCAAACTGGTTTTGAGCGAACTCGACCGAACCTCCGCCTTACTGAGGGATCTTTTAAATGTTTCCTTCTCAAATATATATGTCAACGATCCTACCTTTTATCATGAGATTAAGGAATATATCGGTACCATCGCTCCCGAAAAGAAGGGAATAGTTAAACTATACAACGGTCCCAACCCCATATTCGATCAGTTTGGAGTATCCAAGCAGATCAAGGCTTTGTTCGGCCGTACGGTTTCCTTCAAGAATGGGGCTTATTTGATTATTGAACATACCGAAGCCTTGCATTCCATTGATGTAAACAGTGGAAATCGCTCAAAGCTTGGTGAAGATCAGGAAACCAACGCACTTAAGGTTAATCTGGCTGCGGCTAAAGAAATTGCCAGGCAGCTTAGACTTAGGGATATAGGTGGCATTATTGTGGTCGACTTCATTGATATGAATAACCAGGAAAATAAGCAGAAGCTCTATGAAACGATGAAAGAGGAAATGAAAGCCGACAGGACAAAACACAATATTCTGCCACTTACGAAATTTGGGCTTTTGCAGATCACCCGTCAAAGAGTGCGGCCCGAAATGAATATCCAAACCGTTGAAAAATGTCCAACCTGTAACGGAAGTGGTGAAGTTCGTCCGGCCATTTTATTGGTAGATGAAATTGAGAATTATTTAAAATTCCTTGTGAAAGATCTTGGCTATAGAAGGTTATCTCTTAAAACCCATCCCTATATTGCCGGATATCTGAAGTTTGGATTCCCTTCCATTAGATGGAAGTGGCAGTTAAAATATAAGATATGGCTCAAGATTAAAGGCTCAGATGCTTACGACTTCCTTCATTACAATTTTTTCTCCGGCAGCCGGGAGCCGATAAAAGAAGAGTAATATTCTCCTCTTCCATTCACATATTACATACATCAATCTTTAAACATATATCGATATTTGTTGTTAAACAAAAATGAGTATTTTTGCCGTATTTTAATTAACGAGCTGGGTAATCATGAAACGTATACTATTTGTACTGCTGATCTCTATGTTTGCGCTACCTTCCCTGGGTCAGGTGGTTAATCCGGTTGAGTGGGAATATAAGGTGCAAAAAGAGGAAGATAATACCGCTTTGTTAATATTCAAAGCGGATATCGAGCAGGATTGGCACTTATATTCCCAGAATTTTCCCGAAGGAGGCCCCATAAGAACATCTTTTAACTTCGATGAATCTCCACATTTTAAATTGATGGGGGAAACTGGTGAAAGCCCTGAACCGGTGTCGGAGTTCGATGAATCATTCGGAGTTCAGGTTAAATATTTTAGTGGAGAGGCTACTTTCAAACAAAAAATTAAACTTCAGAGCCAGCAACCCTTTGATGTCACCGGGAATATTGAATATCAGGTATGCCAGGAAGAGAAATGTGTGTATTTTAACCCCGATTTTACATTCAATGTTCCGGGAAGTGAACAGGCCTCTCAACAAAGGGAAGAACAACCTGTTCAGGAGACTGCCGGAACTGAAACCGGCAGTGAACAGGCTGAGGCAGAATCATCAGGTACCGCTCAAAAAGATATGGCAGTACCTTCAGATGAGGCTGAAAAAGCAGATAGGGATTCACCGAAATTAAATGAAGAAACTCCATCCCAACCTGCAGAAAGTGTGGGGAGCTCCCAGGATTTGGCAAAGAACAAATCTTTATTGGGTTTCTTTTTACTTTCTGTGGTATTTGGACTGGCAGGTATTCTCACACCGTGTGTATTTCCTATGATACCCATGACGGTTTCCTTTTTTATGCAGGAATCCAAAAGCAGGTTTAATGGAGTGATTAAAGCTTTAATCTTTGGAATATCCATTATCATTCTCTATACCAGCGTAGGGATTATCGTTTCCCTGACCAGTGCCGGCGCGGATTTTACATCCGTACTTGGGACCCACTGGATTCCTAACCTGATATTCTTTCTGTTATTCCTCACCTTTGCAGCTTCATTTTTCGGATTGTTCGAAATTGTGTTGCCCTCGGGCCTGGCTAATAAAGCAGACAAACAAGTGGATAAAGGAGGTTTTCTGGCTTCCTTTTTTATGGCTTTAACCCTGGTGATTGTGTCATTTTCCTGTACGGGACCCATAGTAGGTGCCCTTTTGGTTAAGGCCGTAGGAGGAAGTGTCGTAGAACCTACTATTGGAATGTTCGGATTTGCTCTGGGTTTTGGCCTGCCTTTTACTGTTCTGGCCATTTTTCCAGGATGGCTTAAGAATTTGCCTAAGTCCGGCGGTTGGATGAATGCTGTAAAAGTCGTACTGGCCTTTATCATTCTGGCCTTTGCATTTAAATTTCTGGCTAATATTGATCAGAATTATCACCTGGGTATATTAAGCAGAGATCTATATATCTCTATATGGATCGCCATTTTTGGCCTGTTGGGTTTCTATCTGCTTGGAAAGATTAAGCTGCCCAATGACAACAATTTGAAAAACATTTCTGTTTTCCGTCTTTTATTGGCCATTGCATCTTTCTCATTTGCCATTTATCTCGTACCCGGTCTGTTTGGAGCAAATTTAAGCTCTATTTCCGGATTGTTGCCCCCGAGGTCGGCACAGAAATTTGATATTACATCAGTTACTACTGCTCCCGGCTCTTCCGGGGATGCCAGCAATACCATGTGCGAGGATCCAAAATATGCGGATTTTCTTAATCTTCCCTATAACGTAAAGGGTTATTTTAAATATGAGCAGGGGATGGAATGTGCAGAAGACCTTAATAAACCAGTATTGGTTTACTTTACGGGTCATTCCTGCAGCAATTGCAAAAAAATGCAGGCTGAAGTATGGTCTGAACCCGCTGTTCAGAGAAGACTCAATCAGGATTATGTGTTGATTGCTCTTTATATTGATGACAGGGAAAAATTACCCGAGTCAGAATGGATGGAGTCGGATTATGATGGAAAGGTTAAAAAAACACTGGGAAAGAAAAATATGGCCATAGAAATTGATCGTTTTGGAGTGAATACACAACCTTATTACAGAATACTCACACCGGAAGGCAAACCCGTGGGAGACTCCTTTGGGTATACTACAAAACCGCAGGAATTTATCGATTGGCTGGATCAGGGAATGATGAAGTTTAATGGAAATCAATAAATTTTTGTATATATTTTACATTTCCGCTATATTAGCTACAAATTATATCCTGTTAATTCTTTTATGCCATGCGAATATTCCGCCGTATTTTATACATTCTTGCCGTTATTCTGGTGCTTGCAGTTATTGCAGGAGGCATTTATATTCATAACATTGCTCACAGGGGACTTCCCGATTACAAAGAAGATATAACAATAGAAGGAGTGGAACAAGAGGTTGAGGTATACAGGGACAGCCAGGCCATCCCCCATATTTATGCACAGACAGAAAAAGATCTGTATATTACTGTGGGCTATCTGATGGCTCAGGATCGTCTCTGGCAGATGGATTTGTTGCGCCGGGTAACTCAGGGTCGCCTTTCTGAGATCTTTGGAGAACAAATGGTGGAGAACGATCACTTGATGCGTTCTCTTCAAATACCTCAAAAATCAAAGGAAGTACTGGGACGTTCCGATGAAAAAATAATCAATGCGTTAGAGGCATTTAGCCGTGGAGTGAATAAATATATCAAAACCCATGCCGGTGAGCTTCCCCCGGAGTTTAGCATTCTTGGATACAAACCGGAAAAATGGGAGCCTATCCATACAGTGAATCTCATTGGTTATATGGCATGGGACTTAACTCCTGCCTGGGAGTCGGAGGTTATACTACATAAGATAGCCAAAAAGGTAACAAAGGAGAAGTATGAACTTTTGATTCCTAAAACCGAAGAACAGAAAAGTCTTGTATACCCCAAATACAGTTCAGCAGATGAAGGTTATGAGGGGTTGAGCAGGCTCATGCATTTGACCGGCGAGTTGGAGAATATGGGCCTTAAGATATTTACCGGCAGCAATAACTGGGCTGTATCATCCGGGAAAAGTAA
>JAIPAF010000042.1 GCA_021740225.1 Bacteroidales bacterium
GTGTCATTTGGAAGCCCAGTTCCAAAACACCGCTGACCTCCATTGCTGTGCAAAATATTATAGCAGGTGTGCTCAGCCAAAACAATGTACCTGAAGGTGTTTTTAATCTGATCATAGGCCGGTCGGCACAGATTGGTGACAGTCTGGTGGATGACAAACGGGTACCTTTAATCTCTGTGACAGGCTCTACGGCTGTTGGGAAACGGGTAGCTGAAAGGGTTGGAAAGAGATTAGGCAAAACCATTCTTGAGCTCGGGGGCAACAATGCGATGATTGTATCTCAACACGGCGATCTGGAGATGGCCATACCCACGATAGTCTTTGGTGCTGTGGGAACCGCCGGACAGCGATGCACCACCACCAGAAGAGTTATCATTCATGAAAGCATCTATGAAAAGGTAAAAGAAAAATTAATCAATGCTTATGAACAGGTTGCCAGAAAGATTGGTGATCCCCTGGATCCGAATAATCTTATGGGTCCATTAATTGATGAAGGTGCGGTTACGGTGTTTCAGGATGCTGTGAGGCAATTAAAACAAGAGGGAGGTAAAATTATTTTTGGCGGAGAGGTTTTAACAGGTGAAGGCTATGAAGCAGGTACCTATGTAATGCCCACCATAGCAGAAGCGAAAAATAATTATAAGATCGTACAGGAAGAAACTTTTGCCCCCATATTGTATCTGATCAAATACAGGGATTTTGATGAAGCCCTGCAACTTCACAATGATGTGCCTCAAGGATTGTCATCTTGTATATTTACATTGAACTTGAGAGAAGCGGAAAGATTTCTTTCTCATTCCGGTTCTGATTGCGGAATTGCCAACGTTAATGTGGGTACTTCGGGGGCAGAAATCGGAGGAGCATTCGGGGGAGAGAAAGATACCGGCGGAGGTCGGGAATCGGGTTCTGATGCCTGGAAAAATTATATGAGGAGGCAAACCACAACAATCAATTATGGTACCGATCTTCCCCTTGCGCAAGGTATTAAATTTGAAATTTAAGAATTGGTATTATAGGCCGCGTTCATTTAAACTGAGGATTTGGATGAGAAACATTCAGACAATCAGTCATTTTTGTTCAGTCCAGTAAGCAATTTTCCTGGCCAGTTTTTTGGCATGGAATGGTTTGGCAAGAAAATCATTCATGCCTGCATTCATAGATTTTATCTTATCTTCGGCCCATGTATTGGAGGTTACTGCTATTATTGGAGTTTTAATCCCTTTTTCTCGAATCTCTCTGGCTACTTCAATCCCATCTTTTTCGGGCATCACGATGTCCATTAGAATGACGTCATACTTTCCACCTTCTGCTTCAACAATACACTGATTGCCATTTTCAACGATAGTGACCTCCAGATCAAAAAAATGAATATAACGCTCGATGATCTTTTGATATATTTGTTCGTCTTCGGCAAGTAATATGTGTATTTGCTCAGATTCTTTGTTTTTTAAATCAGACAAACTTTTATTATTTTATTTTACAAATTACGGGAATTATTAAGTTTAATTGTCTGATATACATTAGAATTTGATAAACATTCCAATTTATTTGACAGAAGCTTTGATTGGAAGGATTAACGATATTTTTCTTCGTTGTCCTTAACAATTCTCAGATAGTTTTGGTAGCGGGTTTTGCTGATCTCCCCTTTTTCCATCAGTTCTTTTACGTGGCAGCCGGGTTCGTGGGTATGGGTGCAGTTGTGAAATTTGCAGCCGAAAGAAGCACTGAAAATTTCAGGGAAGAAGTGGTATATCTCTTCTTTATACATATCTACCAGTCCAAATCCTTTTATCCCGGGCGTGTCAATTATGGAGCCTCCAAACGGAAGGTCAATCATTTCTGCAAAAGTGGTGCAGTGTTTTCCGGTTTTATGATAGTTGGAGATAGGGGCTGTTTTTAGATTGGCTTCCGGACAGAGTTTATTGATCAAAGTAGATTTTCCGACTCCCGAGTTACCTGAAATTACGCTGTATTTATCTTTAAGTAAATTCTTTATGGATTCAATGTTTTCTTCCTTTGTTACCGAAAGCTTAAAACATTCATAACCCGCATCATTGTATACTTTAATCAGGTTATTGAGTTTATTCGTCAACTGTTTATCGTAAAGATCGATTTTGTTAAAGATGATTTTTGCCGGTATTCTATAAGCTTCGGCTGTTACCAGGAAACGGTCGATAAACAGGGTGTATGTTTCCGGGTAGGCTAAGGTAGCCATAATTATTGCCTGGTCGATATTGCTGGCAATAATATGACTTTCTCTGGATAATTTTGTGGCTTTCCGGATGATGTAATTTTTACGCTCATGTAACCGGGTGATCAGACCTTCTCCTTCACCTTCCGCAATGGGATTAAAGTCTACCCGGTCACCCACTGCAACGGGGCTGGTGGTGCGGATACCCTTAATACGGAACTTCCCCTTGATCTTACATGACCATATTTCTCCATGGGCATCCCTTACATAGTACCAGCTTCCTGTTGATTTAATGACTAGTCCTTCCAACTTTGGATTTTTATGCAAAAATAGTAGTTTAGGGATTACAGAAAAATTATTTTCGGGTTATTATTCTTATATTAGCATGGTTTTAGAAGGGAGTATATGGCCAGCAAAGAAGCGAAAATAACCAAAAGAAGACTTCGTAGTTCCTATATGACGTCCGTGGTGAGTATTGCCATGGTGCTTTTCTTATTGGGAGTTTTGGGCTTGCTGGCACTTAATGCCCAAAGAATATCCGAGTATGTGAAAGAAAATATTGGTTTCTCAATTATCTTGAAGGAACAAGTGAAAGAGGTAGAGATTATCCGATTGCAAAAGATATTGGATACCAAACAGTATGTTAAATCAACAAATTACGTGACGAAAGAGGAAGCTGCTAAAGAACTCAAGCAGGAGCTGGGAGAGGATTTTGTTGATTTTCTGGGATACAATCCCCTTCTTGCATCGATTGATGTACATTTACATGCCCAATATGCGAATCCTAAGGGCATCGCTGAGATTAAAGAGGATTTGCAACAGTATGAGGAGATTAAGGAAGTATTTTATCAGAAATCTTTGGTAGAACTTATTAATCAGAATATTCAAAAGATTGGACTGATTATATTAATTTTCAGCGGATTTCTGTTTCTCATTGCCATTACATTGATCCATAATACCATTCGTTTGTCGATCTATTCCAAGCGATTTGTCATTAATACCATGCAGTTGGTAGGTGCGCCGTGGGGATTTATACGAAGGCCTTTTATATTCAGAGGTGTTTTACATGGGATTTATGGCTCTATTATTGCCATGGGACTTTTATCGGGTGTCATCTATTTGTTGCAGGATGAATTCTCAAACATAATTAGTCTGCAGGATGTGGAAATTGTATCCATGCTTTTTGGGGGTGTTTTGCTGATTGGTATTCTTATCAGTTGGATATCCACTTATATTGCAGTGAATAAATATTTAAAAATTAATCCAGATAGATTATATTACTGAAAAAAGAATGGAATTATGACTAAGAAAAAGAAATCGGAGAGCAAGAATCAATTGGTTTTTACTAAAGAGAATTATAAGCTTTTAATCATTGGAGCAATTATCATTGTTATTGGTTTTTTGCTGATGGTTGGTGGAAAGGCCGAAAGTCCGGATCAATTCAATCCGGAAGTTTTCAGCTTTCGAAGGATTACATTGGCCCCTATAGTTGTTCTTCTTGGCTTTGCATTTGAGATTTATGCAATCATGAAGAAACCCAAAGAAAGTAACGGGGAACAATCATCGTAAAACTGTCAATTTAAATGCACTGGATTGAGTCGATTATTCTTGGCATAGTTCAGGGACTTACTGAGTTTCTGCCTATAAGCAGCAGTGGGCATCTTGAGATCGGTAAAGCACTGATGTATTCCGATGTTCAGATGAGTCTGACCTTTACGGTGATTGTCCATGGTGCTACGGTATTAAGTACCATTGTTGTCTTCAGAAAAGATATCTACAGGCTGATTAGTGATTTATTACGCTTTGAATGGAATGATTCCACCGTTTATATTAGCAAACTGATTTTTTCAATGGTTCCGGTGGTTATCGTTGGATTGTTGTTTGAAGAAGAAGTTGAACAGTTTTTTACAGGAAATTTGGTATTTGTAGGCTCCATGTTGTTGATTACAGCCACCCTTTTGATTTTTTCCTATTATTTCCGTTCGAAAACAAAAAATATTTCCTTTTTACATGCGTTTATTATTGGAATATCGCAGGCTTTGGCTGTATTACCGGGCATCTCACGTTCCGGAGCTACCATTTCTACCGGTTTAATGCTTGGGGGTCAAAGAGAAAAGGTAACGCGGTTTTCCTTTTTAATGGTTTTGTTGCCCATAATCGGAGCAAATACAAAAGACCTGATGGACCACAATTTTTCTGCGTCCGGAGATATAACCCTTTTACCGCTGATCCTGGGTTTTGTTGCTGCATTTGTTTCAGGTTTATTTGCGTGTAAGTGGATGATCAAAATTGTGAATCGCGGTAAACTGATTTATTTTGCCTTTTATTGCATAGCCATCGGTTTGGCTGCAATTCTTCTTGGATAAAAACAGAGGCTTATGGTGTATAATGAATTGAGGGATCTTCAGGATCTTATCGAGGGACGAATTTTGTTGTTTGAAAAACCTCTGTTCTGGACATCGTTTGATCTTGTAAAAAAAGTAAAAGCCCTTATTGAGAAAACCATCCGGCATAAATATGAAACCCGTAAACGCGTTAAGGTGGGTCACGCGGGTACGCTTGATCCGTTGGCCGAAGGTTTGATGATTCTGGGTACCGGGAAAAAAACAAAGATACTGGAGTCCATTCAGTCCGGCGACAAGGAGTATATCACTACACTTGAATTTGGGAAAACAACGCCTTCTTTTGATCTTGAAACAATGTTTGATCATAAATATACGTTATCATATGTGCCCCGGGGAAGACTGGAGGATGTACTGAATAAATATATCGGAGAAATAGATCAGGTACCGCCACAGTATTCAGCCAAAAGTGTCAGGGGAAAAAGGGCATATAAGGCGGCCCGTAGAGGTGAAAATATGGAGTTGAGCTCCAGGAGGGTAAGAATCGGAAATATGGAAATTTTACATTATAAGTGGCCGATAGTGACCATAAGGGTGAATTGTAGCAAAGGCACTTACATTAGAGCGTTGGCTCGTGATATCGGAGATGAATTGAATGTAGGAGCCCATATTATTGGTTTAAAACGTACACGTATAGAAAGCTACCATCTGGAAGATGCTTTTTCTTTAGAAAAATTTGAACAAAAAATACCATTTTTGTAACAAATTAGAAATTATTACGTAATGGGCGCCCAAAATGTCGAATTATATAAACATTAGGAATTAATGAAATTATCGCAGTTCAAGTATACATTACCGGAGGAATTAATTGCACTTTATCCGGCAAAAAACAGGGATGAGTCCCGTTTGATGGTATTACACAAAAATTCCGGTAAGATTGAGCACAGAACTTTTAAAGACATAGTGGACTATTTCAACGAGCACGATGTGATTGTTCTGAACAATACCAAAGTTTTTCCGGCTCGCTTATATGGCAATAAAGAAAAAACGGGAGCAAATATCGAAGTTTTTCTTTTGAGGGAGTTGAGTAAAGAACAACGTTTGTGGGATGTTTTAGTAGATCCGGCGAGAAAAATCCGGATTGGCAATAAACTTTACTTTGGAAATGAAGAAAACAAGGAAACCCTTGTTGCGGAAGTCATTGATAATACCACATCAAGGGGAAGAACCTTGAGATTTTTGTTTGATGGAGAATACGAGGAATTTAAGAGAACACTTTATAAACTGGGAGAAACACCTCTGCCCAAATTCATCAAGCGAAAGGTTGAGCCCGAAGATGAACGTCGATATCAGACCCTTTTTGCCAAACATGAAGGTGCAGTTGCAGCACCTACCGCGGGGATGCATTTCAGTCGCGAACTAATAAAGCGACTTGAAATTGTAGGCGTTAATTTTGCTGAAATTACGCTTCATATGGGACTTGGTAATTTCAATAATGTGGATGTGGAAGATTTAACCAAACATAAGATGGATTCGGAGAAGATACACATTTCCGAAGAGGCTGCTTCAGAGGTTAATCATGCAAAAGATAATAAAAGAAATGTTTGTGCTGTGGGTACTACGGTACTGAGAACCCTGGAATCATCTGTTTCCACTACTTTAAGGGTCAAACCTTATGAAGGATGGACCAATAAGTTTATCTTTCCTCCTTATAAGGTAAAGATACCCAATATGATGATATCCAATTTTCATCTTCCGCTATCCATACCTTTGATGATGGTATCGGCATTCGGAGGTTATGAGAAAGTTTTTGAAGCCTATAACGAGGCCATTAAAGAAGAATACAGATTTGGCACTTACGGCGATGCCATGCTGCTCATCGACGACTAATTATTTATTTTGCCAGCTTCTGGTTTGATTCCCCTTCACCACGCTTGATATTGGTCAGATATGGTTTGTATATCCTGTTTAATGAATTTTCGGTAAGCAGGATTTCTGAAAACAGCAGCAGGATGATAGGTAGGAATGATCACCCTCCCGTCTTCTTTCCACCATTTTCCCCTCACATTGGTTATTTTTTCGTGGGTACCGGTGAATGATTTTAGTGCTGTAGCGCCTAACAATACCAATATTCCGGGGTTAATCAGGGCAATTTGCTTTTCTATATAAGAGAAACAGAGGTTTACTTCTTTTTTGTCCGGTACGCGGTTCTTTGGTGGTCTGCATTTGACAATATTACTGATGAATACGTTTTTGTTCCTGGATAATCCATACTCCTGAAGTAGCTCATCAATCAGTTTTCCTGCTCTCCCAACGAAGGGCCTTCCCGTTTCATCTTCCTTAGCCCCCGGTGCTTCTCCAATAATGAATATCGGGGCATCATAGGGTCCTTCTCCAAAAACGGCATGGATTCTGTGTTTGTGCAATGGACATTGGGTGCAGTGTAACACCTGATCTTTTATTTCATCCAGTCGTTTTGTGTTGTTTTCCTGCATTGAACAACTTTAATTAGCTGTTATTTGGAAATGTATTAATGATTAAATTGCCGGAATATATACTTGATCTTAATTCAGAATAAATAAAAATAAAAAGAGAGAACGGTATCTGCTGTTCTCTCTTTTTTCTATTCATATTAATTCCTGGATGGTTTTATTGTTTCAGTGAATAATATTTAAATCCCATCACAGTCAGCTCTTTGTCTTGTTCCTGGAGGTATTCTCTTACTGTTTTTTTGCTATCCCTTATGAATTCCTGGTTCAGCAGCGTATTTTCTTTCATGAATTTTTCAACCTTACCCTTGGCGATCTTGTCCAGAATGTTATCGGGTTTACCTTCGGACTGGGCTTGTTTTTTACCGATTGCATATTCTTTATCCACTACATCCTGGGGAACAGTATCTTTATCAACAGCAACCGGATCCATGGCCGCTACCTGCATGGCCACATTCTTAGCCACCTGCTGGTCTACATTTTCCTTGTTCAATCCCACCAGTGCGGCCAGTTTGTTGTCCATGTGGATGTATGCCGTTACCTTTGGAGCTTCAAGATGATCGTAATAGGCTAACTCCAGTTTTTCTCCAATGATCCCGGTATAGTAATTAATGGTTTCTTCGATGTTTTTCCCGTTTACCTGGATTTGCTTGAGCTCATCAAGATTATTGGGCTGTTTTTCAACCGCAAGATCGATTATTTGAGTGGCCAGTTTGACGAAATCATCGTTTTTGGCAACAAAATCGGTTTCACAGTTCATGGAAATAATGAAACCTTTCTTATCGTTTTCAGTGGTCTTAGCGAAAACAACTCCTTCCGAAGCTTCCCGGTCAGATCGCTTTTTTGCTACTGCTTGTCCTTTTTCACGAATAATTTCTATTGCCTTTTCAAAGTCACCGTCGGCTTCGGTTAGAGCCTTTTTGCAATCCATCATTCCGGCTCCGGTTTGTTTTCTTAGTTTATTTACATCAGCTGCAGTAATATTGGCCATTTTATTTATGTGATTTTAAGTAGTTTGACTTCTATTGATTGTTCTCTTCCGATTGATTGTTTTTCGGTTCTTCGGCTTGCTCAGTCTGTTTGTTTTCTGCTTGTTTTGATTCCGATCCACCGGCTTCTGCATTTTCAGAGCTTACCTCTGTGGCTTCACCACCTTCTGGACTTTCGGAAGCGGCTTCTGTCGATTCGCCGGATTTCTGTTGGCCAGTTTCTTCCGTCTTGGCGGATGACTTTCTTGCCTTGCTGGCTTTACGGGCCCTGGTTTTCTTTTTTTCGGCCGGCTTTTCTTTACCTTTGCTTTCTTTACCGGTTGCTTTCTTTTCCTTGGCTTCACCCGCTTCTTTTTCCTTTTCCATTTTCTGTTCTTCCTGACCTTCCATAATGGCTTCAGTGACTTTCCCTATTATATAAGAAATGGACTTTGAAGCATCATCATTAGCCGGAATGGGGAAGTCCACATTCTGTGGATTGGAATTGGTATCCACCATTGCGAATATCGGGATATTCAGCCGTTGAGCCTCACGGACAGCGATATGTTCTTTGGTAACATCCACAATAAAGATGGCTGCCGGAGGGCGGCTCATATTGGAAATGCTACCGAAGGTCTTTTCCAGTTTGGCTCTTTGGCGCTGAATCTGCAGGCGTTCTCTTTTTGCCAGTTTATCGTAAGTACCATCGGCAAATCGCTCATCGATGGTGGCCATTTTCTTAATGGTACGCTTAATTGTAGGGAAATTGGTAAGCATACCGCCGGGCCAGCGCTCAGTAACATAAGGCATGCCGGTGGGCTTTACCTTTTCGGCTACAATTTCTTTGGCCTGCTTTTTGGTAGCGACAAACAGTATATTTTTCCCGGATTTGGCGATCTGTTTCAGGGCGCTAAGTGCTTCGTTGAGTTTAACGGCCGTCTTTTGAAGATCTATAACATGGATGCCGTTTCTTTCCATGAAGATGTACGGGGCCATCTTGGGATTCCACTTTCTTTTCAAGTGTCCGAAATGTACACCCGCTTCCAGTAATTCATCAAATGTGGCTTGAGTCATGAGTTATTGTTTTTACGTTTACATTCTGTTTTAACAATTGCCGGGTAGTTCCTGTTGAAGGAAGTCCTGGCAATTTAGATACTAAACGGATATTATTAGGAATAAATATCGTTTACTGAACTGAGTCTTTTTACGTGCCTTGGGCCGCCCCGGCTTCTTACGTTCAACGGCACGTGCATCACGGGTTAATAAGTTGTGAGGCTTAAGGATGCTCCTGTATTCTTCATTAGATTTTACCAGGGCCCGGGCAATTCCCAGTTTTATAGCTTCTGCTTGTCCTTTGATACCGCCTCCCTTAACATTCACTTTGATGTCGTATTGGCCCGTACCTTCAATCACCTGTAGGGGATGCTCTACAATAGATCTTAGATGAGGTGTGGTGAGGTGTTCCTTGTAATCCTTACCATTAACACTGATGTTTCCTTTGCCTTCCGATAAATAAACACGGGCTATGGATTTTTTTCTTCTGCCTATGGTATTGATTCTTTCCATGATGCTTATTTAATTTCTTTTAAATTGATTTTTCTTGGTTTCTGTGCTTCGTGAGGATGTTCTTCCCCAGGGTAAACAAATAAGTGGTTTTTGAGTTTGTTTCCCAGTTTGTTTTTGGGCAACATGCCCTGTACGGCCTTCTCTATGATTTTCCTGGGGTCTTTTTCCATAAGGTCTTTTGGTGTTTGTGTCCGTTTTCCTCCCGGATATCCGCTGTAATGAACATACTCCTTGTCTGTCCATTTCTTTCCGGTTAACCGGATATGCTCGGCATTGATCACAATAACCTTATCTCCGCAATCAATATGCGGAGTATAGCTGGGCTTGTGTTTACCCCTGATGATCTTTGCCACCTGCGAGGCCAGCCTGCCCAACACTTCGTTCTTTGCATCCACCAGGATCCATTCTTTGTTTACATCCTTCTGTTTGACGGAAACGGTTTTGTAATTATTCGTATCCACTTTATTATGTTTTTAGTTCCTAATCAATTACAATTCACTAACATTTTAGCGGGATGCAAAAATAATATTATTTTTAGAAAATTAACAACATTATTAACAAATAATTTGTGCTTACAATCTTATTTAACCCAATTGCTCGGAGTCTGTAAAATTAAGATTACTGGCCTTACGTTACTAAAATTCGGAGGTTTTTTCTTTTTTTGTATGTACAAACCGACATGGATAACTGATAATTGTGTACAATGAGCCATAAAGATTATATCAGGGAAGCCATCCGCTTTTCGGAGGAAAGCATGGAGGAAGGGGGTGGTCCGTTTGGTGCAGTGATAGTGAAAGATAATGAAATCATTGCAAGGGCGGGCAATACCGTTACCCCTTCCAATGATCCTACGGCCCATGCCGAGATCAATGCAATCCGCAAGGCTGCTCAATATTTAAACAATTTTGACCTGAGCGGATGTGTGATTTATTCCTCCTGTGAGCCTTGTCCGATGTGCCTTGGGGCTATTTACTGGGCCCGCCTGGAACGGATCTATTTTGCCGCCGGTAATGCGGATGCCAGATATGCCGGATTTGATGATTCTTTTATATATAACGAAATCAAAAAACCTTTTGCTCAAAGAAGCATTCAGACTATACAAATGCTAAGGGATGAAGCGTTTGAGGTTTTGGAAAAATGGAGACAGAAAGAAGATAAAATTCAATATTAAGGCAAATCGGTAATTATGTTTGCAAACAGGCTGGGAAGAGACTTTTATACACGGGATGTCTTGAATATAGCCGGGGAAATATTGGGGAAACCAATTGTAGTGTACCAGAACGATAAACAGCACAGTGATGTGATCACGGAGGTGGAGATCTACAGAGGAATAGAGGATAAGGGCTGTCATGTAAGCAGAGGCCGTACCAAAAGGAATGAGATCATGTTTGATCAGGGTGGGTTGCTTTACGTATATCTGATTTATGGAATGCACTGGATGCTTAATATAGTGACCGGTAATATTGAGGAACCCCAGGCGCTTTTGATAAGAGGACTGGAGAATATCAACGGGCCGGGCCGCCTGACTAAAGCCCTGGGTATAGACCGCAGCTTTCACGGTGAAGACCTGGTAACTTCTTCCAGGATATGGATCGGTGATGTATCGGTCAACCACCGGGAGATCATACGGAAATCCAGGATCGGTATCGATTACGCCGATGAGTACTGGAAAAACATGCCCTGGAGGTATGTGCTCAAGAATTGGGAGGCGGAATAACAAAAATTATGGAGCATTGCTTCATTTCCCTAATTGCGTAAGGAACACATCGGTGTTGAGCAGCAGGTAAATTCCAAAACCATAGTCCAGTTGATGGGTGCGGGGGCTCAAATAGGTGTCAAAATTGAACATAAAATACAAATCTTTGTATTTTTTGCTGTATCTCAATTTTCCAATAAGAAGCTCCCGCTTATCGTTGATCAGACGTTCTTTTCTTATGGAAAAGGTTTGATACATGGGGTTGCCTGCAAATGAAAGAAATCGTCTCGACTTCCACCAGGAAAACTGAAACTGGAGTTTTTTCATGTTCAGGGAAAAGGTGGACATCCAGGCATGGCCCTTTTCAATTTCCCGTTTGTTTCCCGGGGAAAGATCCCTGTACCCTACATACAAATTCTCCCATTCGAGAGAAGTCAGGTAACGGGAATGCAGCTTGAGCTGTAAAGCCGGTCCTCCTGCAAAATTGGAGAAGGTATTTACAGGTTTACCTGAATTATCGATCTGCCCTCCCTTATGCTGAAAGATAACCTGCAGCGGAAACTGTACAGTGAAATCCTGTTGTTTTCCATACAGCGGCAATCCGGATGAAATACCCATGTCAAAGATTTCGCGGGAATCATCGCCCCGGGAAATGAAATTTTTCCAGTTTACCCATATGTCGGCCTGAACAAAAGGCTTGTCAATCAAAAACTGAAGGCCGTTCTCAATGTGTTTATCCAGAAATCTTTCATAATGGTACAGGGGATCGATGAGGTTGTGATGATGGGTACTTTTTATCGAGCCCATCATCAGCTCGAGGCCGTCAAATAGTTGATGACGGAGATAAAATACCGGTTTCACCTTATTAAAGCCATGTTCGCCTGCATATTTTAACAGATGAACCCCTCCCCCTAAACGGGTTTTGTCTGATACTACCCATGAGAGCGTAGGATTAAAGAAAAAGCCGGTTTTGGAGTAACCTGCCACATAATCGTTGTAATATTCATTATTTTTGAAAAAATTTGTGTTGTCTATGGAAAGAAAAACAGAATGGGTATCCTTGGAATGAAGGGGATAGGAATTATAGCCCTCAGGGAGGTTCTGAGCAATAGCCGTAAATGGAATAACGGAAAAAATTAAAAGCAATACGATCAATCGCATAAATATACCCATTTTGAGTTTTTAAAGATAAAAATTTATTGTTTAATTAGTTGCCCTTAATCTACGTTCTGAAACTAAAAAAGTTTGAAAACCAACAGCCAATGAGGTCATATAAATTTTACAATCAATGGGTCGGGTGGATCAGCTTCACCATTGCTGCCGTTGTTTATCTTACCACCATTGAGCCGACAGCCAGCTTTTGGGATTGCGGTGAGTTTATAGCTACAGCGTGGAAACTGGAAGTGGGTCATCCACCGGGGGCACCTTTTTTCATGCTTCTCGGCCGCTTTTTTACGTTCTTCGGAGGGGGACCCGAAAATGCAGCCGTGATGATGAACAGTTTATCCGCATTGGCCAGTGCATTTACGATTATGTTTTTGTTCTGGACAATCACCCACCTGGCTTCAAAAATACTGATAAAAGACGAAAACAGCTATACCCCTTCAAACATAATCGCTATCCTGGGGAGTGGTTTTCTGGGTGCTATGGTATATACCTTTACCGATACATTCTGGTTTTCGGCTGTGGAAGCGGAAGTTTATGCCACCTCTTCCCTGTTTACAGCCATAGTATTCTGGGCCATACTCAAATGGGAGAATGAAGCAAATAAACCCCATTCCAACCGGTGGATCATCCTGATCGCTTACCTGATGGGCTTGTCCATTGGCGTTCATCTGTTGAACCTGCTGGCCATCCCGGCAATTGTACTGGTCTATTATTT
>JAIPAF010000043.1 GCA_021740225.1 Bacteroidales bacterium
TTAAGGAAAGGATACTTGAAAAGACGGAATTAACTGCTTCTGCCGGTGTTTCGATAAATAAATTCCTGGCCAAGATAGCCTCCGACTATGATAAGCCGGATGGATTGTACGTTATCCGGCCCGAAGAAGCCGAAAAATTTGTCGAGGAGCATCCCGTAGAAAAAATTCACGGTGTTGGGGAGGTGACAGCAGAAAAGATGCACCAACTTGGCATTAAAACAGGTGCTGATCTGAAGCGAAAATCCCTTACCTGGCTCAACAAACATTTTGGAAAGGTTGGGTTGCATTATTACAACATTTCACGAGCCATTGATGCAAGGGAAGTTAATCCCGAACGTATCCGAAAATCGGTAGGCACAGAACGCACCTTTGAAAAAGACCTGCAAACCCGTTTTGAGATCATAACGGCCTTATATCACATTGAAAAAGAACTGATGAGAAGAATGGAACGTGCGGGATCATTCGGGAAGACCCTCACGTTAAAGGTAAAATTCAGTGATTTCAGGCAAATAACCCGCAGCAAAACCATGCCTGAAACCATTAACAATTTTAACCTGCTCCACAATACCACCAAAGAGATATTCCATCATCTGAATTTCGGTAACAAGAAAATCAGGTTATTGGGGCTTTCGGTATCTCAGCTCGAGAATGACAGTAAGCAACAGGCCGTTCAACTGGAATTTGATTTTTAGCGGTCCAACAAATCGGTAAGGGCCTTTTCCAATGTAGGATACTGAAATTCAAAACCCATCTCTTGTAATTTCGAGGGCATCACTCTCTGCCCCTGAAGCATCATCTCTTTGGCCATTTCGCCGAAAACCAGCTTCAAGAGGAAGGCCGGTACAGGAAGCCAGGAAGGTCTTTTCATAACTTTGCCCAGTGTTGCGGCAAACGTTTTCATGGTTACAGGATTGGGTGCTGTCAGATTATAAGCTCCTGACAACCCCTCTGCTTCAGCCAGTTTGACGATAGCCTCAACTTCATCATCTATATGAATCCATGATATCCACTGTTTACCACTTCCCAGCGGACCTCCCATAAAAAATCTGAAAGTTCTCAACATTTGAGGTAATATGCCTCCTTCTCTGCCCAGGACAATTCCCGTCCGGATGAAAATTTTCCTGGTGTTATCCTCCCTTACATCTTGCACTGAATCTTCCCACTGCTGAGTTACCATGGGCAGAAAACCTTCACCAGGCGGGGATTGCTCTGTAAAGGTCTGATCTTCGCTGAACCCATAATAACCAATGGCTGAAGCCTGAATAAGCAGGTAAGGTTTATCCTTGCTTTGTTTGAGGGCAAAACTGATGGCCTTGCCAATATTCACCCTGCTTGAAACTATTTTTCTCTTTTGATCTTCACTCCAGCGTTTATCCCCCAGGTTCTCCCCGGCCAGATTGATCACTAAATGAACCTTATGGGCATATTCCTGCAATACCGTGTATTGGTCAGTATCCCATTGCTGAATAAAAACCCGGTTGCCAAACAGTCGGCGGGCCTTTATATCACCCCGGGTGAAGATAAATACCTCATGATTTCGCTCCAGCAATTTTTCTACCAACGGTTTCCCTATGAACCCCGTTGCACCGATTACCAAAACTTTCATATTCTCTCCTTTTTTAATGCTTTGCCATAAACCTGCAATGCTCTTTCGCGAGCGAATTTATGACTTATAATTGGTTTTTCATATTCCGGATCCCGAAATTCCGGCACCCATCTTGCAATATACCGGTATTCCGGATCGAATCTTTCCGTTTGTCTGTCAGGATTGAAAATTCTAAAATATGGAGCCGCATCACAGCCGCTGCCGGCAGCCCATTGCCATCCACCATTGTTAGAAGCGAGCTCATAGTCAAGCAATTTTTCTGCGAAATATGATTCACCCCATCGCCAGTCAATCAGAAGATGTTTGGTCAGGAAAGAGGCTACGATCATCCGGATGCGGTTATGCATGTATCCTGTTTGATTCAATTGCCGCATGCCGGCATCAACTATCGGATAGCCTGTTTTTCCCTCACACCATGCAACAAATTCTTTTTCATTGTTGCGCCATTCAATTTCATCATACTGAGGTTTAAAAGATCTGTCTGTCACATAAGGGAAATGCCACATGATCATCATGTAGAAATCTCTCCAAATCAATTCGTTAAGCCATGTTTCATTCATATCCAGGGCTTTATTTACTGCTTCCCGTATACTAACAGTACCAAAGCGTAAATGCATGCCCAGCCGTGTGGTGCCATTCAGGTATGGGTAATCCCGGTTCAGGTGATAATTGGAAATCACTTGTTCATTAAGCACATCAGGAGGAAAGTTCATGCCGGTTTCTCTGAATCCCAACTCTTTCATAGCAGGTAGGTTTTTATTCCTTATTTTAATAAACCGGTGCCGGTAATCCTTAACGGGATATTTAAGCGAAGGCTCCATCTTGAGCTGTTCCTTCCACTTTCTCATATAAGGGGTGTAAACCATATAGGGCTTTCCATCTTTTTTCACGATTTCGTCTTTTTCAAAAATTGTATGATCCTTAAAGGATTTTACTTCAATATGGTTCTTATCTAAAAGTTGCGAAATTTGAAGGTCTCTGGCAATGGCATAAGGCTCATAATCATGATTGAAATACACCCGTTCTATTGGATAATCCCGGATCAACCCCCTGAACTGGTCAAAGGGCTTTCCATGCAATATTTTCAATGAAGCACCCTGTTTTTCCAGATTTGCTTTCAATTGCTTAACCCGTTTGAAAATAAATTCCACCCGGCCATCATAATGATCAAGTGTATCCAGAATATCGGTATCAAAAATAAATATGGGCAAAACCCGTTCATTTTCCTTCAAAGCATGATATAATCCACAATTGTCATCCCAACGAAGGTCTCTTCTGAACCAGAATATTGTTATTTTATTCATAATTTAATAATATCATTTTTAAATTCTTCACTGCTATGTCTAATGAAAAATGCTCTGATTTAAACAAATGTACTCTAAAATTGTTAAACAAACGAATAATCAGGAATTGACTATGACGGGGAAGCAGAATTATTTTCAATCATTATGTTGCATTTAATAAAGGAAAAACATGGCGCGCTATTCAATAAGGGAATTAGAAAAGCTATCGGGGATTAAGGCCCATACCATCAGGATATGGGAGAAGCGTTACAATGTTATACAACCGAAAAGAACACAAACCAACATCCGGTATTACTCTGAACATGATCTGAAGAAATTACTCAATATTGCCATTTTAAACCGGGAAGGATGGAAAATCTCTGACATTTCCAAGCTTAATAATCATGGATTATCGGAAAAGGTCAGGGAATTTACCTATAATTCAAAAGACCTGGAAAGTGAGATTGAAAAGCTTGTCATTGCCATGGTAGATCTGGATGAGATGAAATTCGACCAAATCTTGTCCAATGCCATCATGCATGAAGGTTTTGAGCAAACCATCATCAAGCTGATTTTTCCATTCTTTGAGAGAATCGGGCTGTTATGGCAAACCGACTCAATTAATCCTGCCCAGGAGCACTTTATATCCAACCTTTTCAGACAAAAGTTGATGGTGGCCATTGATAACCTGAGGATACCAGATAAACAGAATGC
This sequence comes from Bacteroidales bacterium, assembly GCA_021740225.1. Taxonomy (GTDB): domain Bacteria; phylum Bacteroidota; class Bacteroidia; order Bacteroidales; family UBA12077; genus JAGXLC01. The sequence goes on from JAIPAF010000043.1 coordinate 3,604, forward strand.
CAAAACCTTTATTTTCTTTCTTCCAGAAGATGAATTTCATGAGTTGGGTCTGCTTTTTTATCATTATATGATTAAAAAGTCGGGGCAAAGTGTGATATATCTGGGTAGCTCGGTACCCTTCAACGATTTGATTGAAACCGCCCGGCTAATCAGGTGCGATTATTTGTTTACCACTATAACCACTGCATTGAGTGGAAATAAACTGAAAAATTATGTGGAACGGCTGTCTGAGGTATTCTCCAAACAACTCATTTTCATAGCCGGAGTGCAAATCCATGAGGCCGATTTCCCTCTACCCAACAATGTTGTAAAAATTTCCTCTCCCACCGAATTAAACGAGCGACTAAAATCAATCTGATCCCATCCAACCGGTGTACATAACATAACATTGAAATGATCAGATTAACAGATAACTAGAATTTATTATTTTAAATAATCAATCCTTTTCGTTGTCTCCATTCACTTACAATAACTAAAGATATTTATGATTTAATCACCAAGTTTACACGACTTTATATATTGTTTAATGTTTTGCTTAATCGTGATATAATTTTTTAAACAATTTGATTAAAGATTCATTATTTATAAAATCTAATAAAAAAAGATCCATAACTCCTATTAATAGTCTGTTTTACCATATTCTCCTGTTTAGAATAAGACCATATGCAAAAATTTTCTTAAAAAAATATTTGGTTATTTGTTTAAATAGTTTGTATTTTTGTTTAAACATTTAACAATAAAAAACCAGCGACTATGAAAGCGACAGAATTCAATCAACAACTAATAGAACTCGAAGACAAACTGGAAAGGTTTGCCATGAGTTTAACCTCAGATCATGAGGAAGCAAAAGACCTGCTACAGGAAACTTATTACAAGGCATTGGCTAACAGAGATAAGTTTATTGGCCACTCCAATCTGAAAGCATGGACGTTTACCATAATGAAAAATACATTCATTAACAATTATCGTAAAAAACAGAAGGAGAATACCCATAACGACAAAACGGAAAACAACTATTTTCTTAATCAATCCGAGGAAAGCACTCCAATCAGCCCCGAGAGTGAGTATTCGATTATCGAAATCAATAAGAAAATAGAAGAATTGCCCGATGAATTTCGCGTTCCTTTCAAGATGTTCCTTTCGGGATACAAATACAAAGAAATAGCGGAGAAACTGGAACTTAAAATTGGTACGGTAAAGAGCCGCATCTTCTTTACCAGAAAAAAATTATCAGATAAACTTCAGGGTTATAAGAGATAAGACATACACGGCACTTTCGTAAAAAGGCTCCCTGACGTTCTTATAGTTAGGGAGCCTTTTTCTTTACAGAAAAGTGCTTCCCGGGGATTATAAACGTTTAATTTATTGACCACCGAAATGAAGCGAACCTAAAAATTTGTATTATTTTTGTGGCTCTTAAAAAATTAGAGGTCATACAAGATGAATCATAAGTCCGGATTTGTAAATATTATCGGTAACCCGAATGTGGGAAAGTCAACTCTGATGAATCAGTTGGTAGGAGAAAAGGTTTCGATTATTACTTCAAAAGCTCAAACCACAAGGCACCGGATCATGGGTATTATGAGCGGAGACAATTTCCAGACCATCTACTCGGATACTCCGGGTATCATCAAGCCGCATTATAAACTCCATGAAAAGATGCTGCGATTTATTGACCTGGCATTGGAAGATGCGGATATTCTTTTATATATCACAGATATTAAAGAAAAATATGACAAGCATCTGGGTTATATAGAAAAAATTAAAAAGACCGACATACCGGTTATTTTACTCGTCAACAAAATTGATTTAGCCAGGGAAAATGAACTGGAGCCGGTTTTAACCAAATGGAAAAATATGCTTCCCCAGGCTCATATTATTCCTGTTTCTGCACTCAAAGGATACTACCTGCCTGAAGTCTTTGACAAAATTCTGGAGCTCCTTCCCGAGAGTCCTTCCTATTACCCTAAAGATGCCCTCACCGATAAACCTGAGCGCTTTTTCGTATCTGAAATCATCCGGGAAAAGATATTTCTGAATTATGAAAAGGAAGTCCCCTATTCTACGGAAGTCCGGATTGAAGAATTCAAAAATACCGAACAGATCCTCAACATAAGAGCCACCATTTACGTTATGCGGGATAGCCAGAAAGCAATTCTGATAGGCAATAAGGGAGAAGCCATTAAAAATATCGGCATTCAGGCCCGGGAAGAACTGGAGGCCCTCTATGAAAAGCAGGTATTTCTTGACCTCTATGTTAAAGTACATAAAGAATGGAGAGATAAGGACGGTTTTTTGAAATCATTAGGTTATAATGCTTAATACTATTAGCAATGCAGGAAATGGAAAGAAAAGCCTATAATTTTTCAAAAAAAACTATTGCAAGAGCAATATCAGTCAATAAGGAAGAAAATGATCCTGAATTATCTAAACAGATAGAGGAACTAAAAACGATAATCCGGGAGATTTTTCATAATCCGGGAAATATCCGGAACAAATTAATCTGCTAATCATGGCAAAAGATACTGTGGCAATAGCAGGGAGGCCAAATGTAGGTAAATCCACCCTTTTCAACCGGCTTACAGAATCGAGGAGAGCCATTGTGGATGAGGTGAGCGGTGTAACCCGCGATCGTCATTATGGGGTGGTTGAATGGGAAGGGAAAATGTTCAACATTATCGACACGGGGGGATATATAGAACATACTGAAGATATCTTTGAAAAGGAGATCAGAAAACAAGTCAGATTGGCCATTGACGAAGCCTCGGTAATCTTATTCGTTGTGGATGTCACCACCGGTATCACCGATCTGGATCAGGAAATGGCTGATGTGCTGAGAAAAACAGACAAAAAGGTTCTTACAGTGGTAAACAAAGTGGATAATCTCCAAAGACACTATGATGCCAGTATTTTCTACGGTTTGGGTCTGGGAGACCTATATACCATTTCCTCGCTTCATGGCTCGGGAACAGGGGATCTGCTCGATGAGATTCTCAACCATCTCGAGCTGAAGGACCACACCACGGAAGAACAGATCCCCAGATATGCGGTTGTAGGAAGACCCAATGTGGGTAAGTCATCCCTCATCAACAGTTTAATAGGAAAGGAAAGAAATATCGTGACCACGGTATCGGGTACCACAAGGGATTCCATATATTCGCGTTATACAAAGTATCATCACGATTTTTACCTTGTTGATACAGCAGGACTCAGAAGAAAAGGTAAAGTCCATGATGACGTGGAATTCTATTCGGTAATGAGGGCCATTAGAACCATAGAACATGCAGATGTTTGTCTGTTAATGATCGATGCCACCCAGAGCGTTCAATCCCAGGATCTGAACATTCTTAAACTCATTCAGCAGAACCGACGGGGAGTAGTATTGCTGGTAAACAAGTGGGATCTGGTGGAAAAAGACAGCAAAACCGCCAACGAATACACCCGGATGATCAAACAAAAAATCGCTCCTTTTCAGGATGTTCCAATCATTTTTACCTCTGCGATATACAAAAAAAGAATCCATAAGGTACTCGAAGTGGCTGAAAGGGTATATCAAAACCGAAAGAGAAAGATTAGCACTTCCCGGTTAAACAAAGTGATCCGGGAAGCAGTGGATAGTTTTCCTCCTCCCGCGGTTCGGGGAAGGTATATCCAAATAAAATACGCTACTCAACTGCATACCCATGCTCCTTCCTTTGCTTTTTTCTGTAATTATCCGCAGCATATCAGAGAACCCTACAAAAGATATATTGAAAACGTATTAAGAAAAAATTTTGATTTTACAGGTGTTCCCATTCAGATATTTTTCAGGAAAAAATAAAAGTCTAGTGCATTATACCTTTTGCTTAAATATTTTTTATCTTTGTATAAAGTAGATTGAAATTATAAGTTATTTTTAGACTGAATTGATCAACTCAAAAGGAAAGAATTATTTAAAACCATTCCAAATAATTGTGGATAAAGTTTTGATAGTCAAAAAGATAAGATTCATAGAATTCTTAAAAAATTAACGGATTTCAAAATTTTCATACTTTTGCAATACGATTTTATATTTGAAATCGTTAATTAATTCAAATAATTAAACAAAGATTGTTTTTATTTGTTATAAACAAGAAAAGTTTTGAATATTAAAGCTTTAAAGATTGAGATGGCTGCAGGTCTATCTGCAGAAATTAAGATTTAAAACTTTTAAGATTGAAGGAGCCGTTTTTAAGACGGCTCCTATTTTTATTTATATTGAAATAGAAATTTCATGTCTTATCACAGTGAAGAACTTTTTAAGTTTGCTTATTTTCCAAAATACGATGAACAAATTGAGTATCTTGCTGAATATTTAGCGGCACTTGAACAGTGGGATTTTTCTGATACTAGAACAAAAGAATATGCCATTCTTAAAAATTATCTTGAGCATACTTTTAGGAGGTTGAAAAAAGAAGAAAAAATATCTTATACTAGAGATAATAATTTTGCTTGTTTTAATACGGGTCTTGTTACAAGAAATTATGAAGATATACACGCTTTTTTCGAAAAAAATAAGAATCCAGAGACAACACCTTTTTGCTTTAAAGCCTTTAAAAAAGAAAGTGATCAAGAAATAATTTCACATTTTTCTGAAAATTTACCAGATAGAGCAAATTATTTTGATGAACCTGAGTTATTAATTTTTAATCCGAAATGCGAGATTATTTATGATATAGATCATATTATAGAAAATATAAGCAGATTCCCAAATCGCCTGAGAAGTGCAGATGAAGCTACTTTGAGAAGAGAAATAGCTGGAGCAATTGACGAAACAAAAAAGAGGGTCAAGACAAATTATAAACTTGCTGTCCCTCAGTATTATCAAGATAAGATACAACTCTTACTCCCATTATGGTTAACACCAGGTTCTCCAAATCCCGATTTAGCTTTAGCTGTTGAAAAAGTTAGGAGCAGTTGTAAGTATTCAGCTAGAACTTGTTTGACTTTAAAAATGGCTTACAATAATGCAAGATTAATTGTAAAACCAGAGACTGATTGGTTACAACCCTAATTTAAATTTAGGGAAAACTTAAATTCCAATTTTTTGTTTTGATTAATAAGCTATAAACTATTAATCCATATCAACTGCCATTTGTATTAGATTCAAATGGGGCTGAGTGTACAAACGAGTATTGTTTTAACGCTGGGTTCATAACATTCAATTTGGCAATATGCAAGTCATAGTTTCTCCATCATATCTTAAAGGGAAGGTTCGTATTCCTTCTTCCAAGAGTTATATGCAAAGGGTGCTTGTTGCATCCCTGTTAGCAGAGGGTACTTCAACCATCAAAAATCCCGGTAAAAGCGAAGATGAACTTAATATGCTAAGGGTTATTGAATTATTGGGTGTTCAATCGGAGGAGCAAGATACCGGGCTGAGTATCCGGGGCGGTTTTAATCCTTCTGTTCCCTGGCTGAATATAGGCGAATCAGGACTGGGGATCCGATTGATCATTCCTGTAATAGCTCTGTCAAACAAAGGGATAACGATAGAAGGGCAAGGGTCCCTGAAAAAAAGACCTATGGATACTATAGAGCAGGTATTGAGTGAAGCGGGTGTGGAATGCAAAACTTCCGGCGGCTTCTTACCTGTAAGAGTCAAGGGACCTCTGAAAGGAGGTAATATCAAACTTGACGGGTCCGTCAGTTCTCAGTTTCTTTCCGGTCTCTTATTCGCGCTCCCTCTCGCGGAAAATGATTCCCGGGTTGAAGTGAAGCATCTGAAAAGCAAACCCTATGTGGATATGACACTGGAGGTTCTTCAAAAGTTCGGGATCCAGGTGCTTAATCACAATTATGAAATATTTGAGATTTCGGGAAACCAACAATACAGGTCCACAGAAATAGAAATAGAGGGAGATTGGAGCAATGCCGCCTTCTTTTTTACAGGAGCAGCCATTCGGGGTAATCTGCAAATTTCAGGGCTCAATCCCGACAGCATGCAAGGAGACAAAAAGATACTGGAAGTAATAAAAGCTTGCGGAGTAAAAGTAGGGTGGGAAAAAGGAAGCTATACCCTTCATAATCCGGATGAATTGGAGCCGTTTGAATTCGATGCTACGGACACGCCTGACCTTTTTCCTCCCCTGGGTGTTTTGGCGGCAAATTGTAAAGGTACCTCCAGAATTAAAGGAGTTCACCGGTTACGTTACAAGGAAAGCAACAGGGCCGAAGCCATTATGCAGGAACTTAGCAATATGGATATTGAGTCATCTGTGGAAGACGATGATATGATGCATATAAAAGGAAATAAACCCCGGGGAGGAGCATTCGATTCGCACAACGATCACCGCATGGCCATGGCAGGAGCAATGATCGCTCTTGCTTCGGAAAATCCCGTGGAAATATCCAATGCTCAGGCAGTGGGCAAATCTTTTCCCACGTTTTTCGATACTTTAAGAAAACTCAATGTGGAGATAATAACAGATCAAAAATAACCCGGGTTGAAATTAACTTCGATTTTCAGAACAATCCAACTTATTGTAATATACATTACTGGCAGTTTATCCTACTTGTTTTCTAAAGCGGGGTAACCTGCATCCTCCCCGCTATCCATCTCGCATTGAGACGCGATAAACGCGTCTCGAGCTCCGCTCCGCTTCGGTTCATAAATTTTATTTTCAGCGGGATTCGTTTATGCTATCACTTCCAATAATTTTGTTTTTGTGACAAAAGTTTAGATCCGAGATAAACTTGGCTGTGGAGAAGTTGATTATGAATAAATTTAGATACCATTTTGTGTTGATTCTTTCTTTGGGATGAGTATAAATCTGAGTATGGTGCTTATTATCAGGTTAAGAGAAATTTGTTTGCAGTTCAACCTGTGGTAAGAATAATGCAGGTGAGTATTTTTTCCTTTTTTCATCAAGGAAAAAAGGAAAAAAAATCAAGAAAAAATGAGCCTATCCACCCGCAAACCCTCCCTGACCCGGCCGATTTTTCGGGTCTTCGCGCTGTTAATAGCTAAGTTTGGATAAAATCCCAAGTCTTAGAGGTGTTTTTTAACTGGCCTTTTTTGTTTTTTTTGGTAATGAAAAAAAGTAAAAAAGGAAAACATAAAGCTAAGCTACTTTAATCTGAACATGGCATTGACCTGTCATTTTTTTTGAGCAGGAGCCGTCTCTGTGTACAACCTCACGATAGTGTTTAAAAAAGCCTACATCATTTGTTGTGGTTTCTATTCGTAATATTTTGGTTGATAGCTTGGGCAAGCTTCCATGGCTGATAATATATGTACTAACCCCGGCTGATATCCTCTCTTTTCTAAAACTGCTTTCACCAAATCTTCTTTCCGGATATGGGATTTTCTGATAAACTCAATTTTAATGTTATTTTCTTTAGCAATTCTTTCCGCATTTGAGCGAATGAGTTTTTTAAAAGGCTCTGCAAACCTGGGATAATCAAATATGCGTATATTATTGCCATACAGATAACCTGTCATACCCTGAGCATAGGATATCCTTTTCAGTGTACCGGTAAATATTAATCGATCATAACAGGATAATACTCCGGTAATTTTTTCTTTATAAATTTGTGTCAGTGTTTTCATGGGGCAAGATACAAAACAATATAACCTGGATGATTATGGCACTTCATTTTGCTAATAGTTCAGTGCTTTAGCATTTGCTGAATATCCTGTTTGGTTCTGGCTCGCCCAGGTTATGTATAATGTGGAACATTCGGAGAAATTTTCCTGTTTTTCCCTAAATATGGTAATTTAGTATAAACCGGTAGGATTATTCATGCACAGAATGTCCCTTTTTTGCTTTTTGAGAGATAAGACGCCGGTCTATTGCCAAAGCAACAAAGACGCCAGCCAGATCTACGATCAAATCTTTATAATCAAATATCCCCGAATATAATCCCCATAACTGAGCCAGTTCCTGAAGGCAAACACCTCCTATTGCGATCAGTGTAACGGTATAGATTTGAAGAGGAAATTTACGAATAATGAAATAAATGGCAAATGGGAAGAAAAAATTGGCTCCGTAATTTTGCATAATCTCTGCTCCAAAACCTGAATAATACTGGCTGAAAATTGCACCTGCCAATCCCAACAAAATTAAAACCAGATGGATGAGTTTTTGATTTTTCATCAAATCGATGCGGTTTTGTTAAAAAAGATGTGTACAAGTAACAAAAAAATATGGAATAATGAAAGGGTTAGACTATTCGCTTCTATAATAAAATGAGGGGAAGATGTGGTGATACAAATCACCGATAATTCATTAAAGTATCTGCAACCATCTTCAAACCATTTCGTAGTGACTTCTTAGTTAAAATTTATTAAACGGGTTTATTATGAAAAAATTTGCAATTATTCTACCCGCTGCTTTTATGTTAGGCTTCCTGATGGTCTCCTGTGAGGATGACGATCAGGTAGAAAAGAAAGGTCCCTATGAGCAAATCCAGGGAAAATGGGATATGCAAATTTACAAGATGCGTGGAGATCCAATGCCTACCGACAGTTCATACTGGGAATTCATGTATTCCGAATCGGAAGCTCCACCCTATGAAGGGTCCGACTATCTGGAATATTTTGGAGATAAAAGCGGAACTTTCCATTATCGGTTCTCTGAAAACGAAGACACCATAATCATGCAGGACTCAATGCAAATCGGAGGTTATTTCCATGGTGACTGGATCATCCTGAAATTTGAAGAAGATACACTGGCCGTAACACGGGAGTATCCGGATACCGAATGGGCGGATACCATAGAGTTTAAAAGATAAAGACCAGTCTATTCCCAGCTTTTCTTGAAGATAAGGTCGAATCCGGAGTTGTTCATCTGGTTGGTAGCCTGTAGAAAAAGGGAGCGCAACAACTGATACTCGAGGGTGAGCTTTTCCGGTTTTACCACCTTTTCTTTCTTGGCGAAAGCAAATGTTTGATGATAGCTTAAATACAGATCATTAGTGATGTATTTTCCAATTTTTACACTTCCTGATTTCCATGTTTTGCCACCGGCAATCTCAACCACATCAATGCCTAGTCCTGTCTCTAGTGCCCCGGTAAGAGCCGCAGAGACCTGGTTTAATGCCAGAGACTGGGCAACGCTCCCGGCATTCTGACTTAAAGAAGATGATTCCGTTTCTGAAAGCCGGTTAAATGACTTGCCAAACATGATATAAGCGATGGCATTCCGTTCTTCAATAACCTTATCATTCAAAAAGAACGACAACTCCGGCCGATTGCTCCGTCCGCTAATATGAATGGAAGGGGTTTGCAGCTCCCGTTCAGGATCCCGGAAAGCGTAGTCCATTATAAAATCAATCCGTGGGTTGATTTTACGTCCGCCGGTGAAAGTAATGCTGCCCTTTTTAAAATTGAATTTTTTTCCATAATACTTAAAGAATCCCCTTTTTATATTAAGGGTTCCGAACAGGTCTATAAATTCCTCCTGTTTGACCGCTTTTAGTTTACCATCAACTTCAAAATTAATATCGCTTCCTC
>JAIPAF010000044.1 GCA_021740225.1 Bacteroidales bacterium
ATTAATTCTGACACAATCATCCAGTTTTATTCCTTTATAATTATCAATAAAAACCGTTAGTTTACCCTTTTTATTTTGTATATCAACAACAAAAAAATCTTTGTTGCCGGCCAGCCTATCAAGCGCCTTTTCTATGTCTCCTTGCTTCAACATTTTCTATACTTAAACAAGCAACCTAAAATACGAAAAAAGGGGACTTTCCTGTCCCCAATCATTCAATACAGATTTTGTGGTGCAAAATTAAAAATAATCTTATCAATAGGCAAATAATTATAAAAACTTTTGTTTTTTTTTAAATCACAAATTTCTGATAACCTGAATGGAAGCAGAAGCCTCACACATAGCTGAAATATTTATTAGTTTTGCCTATTCATCCGAATAAACTAAAGCCATGAATAAGAAAAAAATAATTAACGATCCTGTATATGGATTTATCAGTATATTCGACGAAACGATATATGACCTGATAGAACATCCTTTTTTTCAACATTTAAGAAGAATTAAACAATTGGGATTGACTCAACTGGTATATCCCGGTGCCACCCATACCAGGTTTCAGCATTCCCTGGGGTCGCTTCATCTTATGCAATCGGCAATTAATACAATACGATCAAAAGGACATGAAATCACCGAAGAAGAAGCCCGAGCAGTAAAAATTGCCATTCTACTCCATGATATCGGGCACGGTCCCCTGTCTCATTCCCTCGAATCATTCTGGATGAAAGATCACAATCATGAGAATTTTTCTTTAATGATCATGAACCATATCAACCATGAGTTTAACTATCAATTGGATATGGCAATAAAAATATATAAAAATGAATACGGTAAGAAATTCCTTCACCAGTTGGTATCCAGCCAACTGGATATGGACAGACTCGACTATCTAAGAAGAGATAGCTTTTATACCGGGGTTTCTGAAGGAGTTATCGGATCAGACAGAATCATTAAAATGCTCAATGTATATAATGACCAATTGGTTATTGAGGCAAAAGGCATACATTCCATTGAAAAATTCCTGATAGCCCGCTGGATCATGTACTGGCAAGTTTATTTCCATAAAACAGTAGTATCCGCCGAACAACTGCTGATCAACATTTTCAAACGAAGTAAAGAGCTTATCTACCAGGGAGTAAAATTACCCGCCTCAAGACCTCTGGAATACTTTCTGTACAAAGAATATTTGGAAGATACTCCGGAGAACACGCTTAAACTATTTTCCAAACTTGATGATACGGATATTCTGGTGGCGTTTAAATCCTGGATGGAAAGTGACGACAAGGTATTATCCTTACTTTGTAAAAATATGATGGAACGAAAATTGTACAAAATTGAACTGCAAAACGGACCTTTTGATAAGGAAAAAGTTAATCTGTTGATGAAGCAAACAAAAGAAAAATACAACCTTGCCCCGGAGGAAATCAAATATTTTGTTTTTACAAATAGCATAATTAACAAAGCGTATAGTACCATAAACGATAACATACAGATATTATATAAAAACAAGGAGATTAAGGATATCGGTGAAGCTTCTGACATGCTCAGTTTGCCGGTTTTATCCAAGGCAGTAAAAAAACATTTTTTATGTTATCCCAAAGAAAATAATACATAATTCATAATTATCATTATTTTTGCGAAAATTTAATTAGGAGATGATGGAATATACAGCTCGGCAAATAGCTGACATATTAAATGGTGACTTAGAGGGAGACCCGGAAATAAAAATTAAAGGTTTTTCAAAGATAGAGGAAGGTAAGGAAGGTACTATTTCCTTTATCGCGAATCCAAAATATTTCAAATACATACACTCAACAAAAGCTTCGGTTGTACTGGTTAGCCGGGATTTCAAAACTGAAAACGGAATAAATACAACCCTGATACGGGTAAATGATGCATACCAAGCTTTTGCTAAATTACTAGCCCTTCAAAACAACAATAAGCTTAATACTACTGGTGTCAGCTCAAAGGCTACCATAAAAGAAAATGCAAAAGCGGGGAAAAATGTGCTTATCGACGATTATGTATATATTGGGAAACACGCTGTGATCGGAGACAATGTAAAAATTCTGCCCCATTCATATATCGGTGATAATGTAACAATTGGTCAGGATACCATTTTACATCCCGGAATAAAAATATATAACAATTGTACGATTGGGCAGAACTGCGTAATTCATGCAGGAGTTGTAATCGGAAGCGACGGTTTTGGATTTGCTCCCCAAACCAACAACAATTATCAAAAAATTCCCCAGATAGGAAATGTAATTATAGAAGACAATGTAGAAATTGGAGCTAATACTTGCATAGACAGGGCTACCATTGGATCAACAATTATCCGGAAGGGTGTTAAACTGGATAATTTGATTCAGATTGCCCATAACTGTGAAATTGGTGAAAATACTGTAATAGCTGCTCAGGTAGGAATAGCCGGATCAACCAAAATCGGCAAAGAATGCATGATAGGAGGTCAATCCGGCTTTGTCGGTCATCTTGAAATTGCCGACAGGGTTAAGATAGCTGCTCAGTCAGGCATCTCTTCAAGCATAAAAAAACCCGGCCAGGTTGTCCAGGGTGCCCCTGCTTTCGAATTTAACAGATACCAAAAGGCATATGTTTGTTTCAGAAAACTGCCTGATCTATACGATAAGCTCAATGAACTGGAGCATGAAATAAAAAAAATAAAAAAAGAAACCGATTAACAGGTATTTTATGTCTGATAAGCAAAAAAGTATTGTCAACCCAATCAAATTAGAAGGTCAGGGATTACACACAGGATATGAAGTAGAGATACAATTTAAACCCGCCCCCCCAAACCACGGCTATAAATTCAAAAGAACCGACCTTAAAGAAAATCCAATAATAAAAGCAAATGTTAATAATGTAGTGGATACTTCAAGAGGTACTACCCTAGAGGAGAACGGGGTAAAGGTACATACAGTTGAACACGTCCTGGCAGCCCTAAAAGGCTTGGATATCGATAACATCCTCATAGAACTAAACGGCCCGGAAACACCCGTACTCGATGGTAGCTCCAGGCAAATTGCCCAGGCACTTACCGACGCAGAAATCGAAGATCAGGACGAGGATAAAAATTATTATTACATCAAGGAAAGAATAGAATATAAAGATGAGGAAAACCAGATTGAATTAATTGCTTATCCTGATGAAGAATTGTCAGTAAACGTGCTGATCGATTACAACTCAAAAGTTTTAGGCCATCAGTATGCCATATTCAATGAAAAAATTGATTTCATAGAAGAATTGGCTCCTTCAAGAACATTCGTTTTCTTCCATGAACTTGAATTTCTTTTGAAAAACAATCTCATAAAAGGAGGTGACCTGGAAAATGCAATCGTGATTATGGAGAACCCGGTACCACAAGAAGAACTGGACAGGATTGCAGATCTTTTTAACAAACCCCATGTGAAGGTCAAACCTGAAGGAGTCCTGAATAATGTAGACCTATTCTATACCAATGAACCTGCACGACACAAATTACTGGATATACTGGGTGATCTTGCCTTAATAGGACGTCCTATCAGGGGAAGGATTATAGCCAAGAAACCCGGACACCATGCCAATATAAAATTTTCAGAAAAAATCTTTTCAACCATTAACAAGGAAGCCTCAAAGGAGCATGTGCCCCGAATTGATATCAATCAAAAGCCCTTGTTCAACATCAACCAAATTAAGGAGTTCCTCCCCCACCGACCACCCTTTTTATTGATCGACAGGATACTTCAAATGGACCATTCTTCCATCATAGGACTAAAGAATGTTACCATGAATGAAGGATTTTTTATAGGTCATTTCCCCGACTCCCCCCTTATGCCAGGAGTATTACAAGTTGAAGCAATGGCACAGGTTGGAGGGATCCTTGCTTTAAATACGGTTCCTGATCCTCAAAATTACCTTACTTACTTTCTCAAGATAGATAAGGTACGTTTTAAAAGAAAAGTAACTCCCGGAGATTCGATTATCTTCAAACTTAATCTCGTTAACCCTATCAGACGGGGCATCGTAACAATGTTTGGGCAAGCCTTTGTAGGTGAAGAAGTTGTGATGGAGGGTGAAATGACCGCTCAAATTGCAAAAAACAAAGACGAAGAGGAATGAAGCAGCAACTAGCTTATGTACATCCTGAAGCCTATGTAGCAGAGAATGTTGTGATCGAACCGTTTGTATCAGTAGGAAAAAATGTGGAAATTGGTGAAGGTACCTGGATAGGCCCCAATGCATCGATTATGGAGGGAGCAAGAATTGGCAGAAACTGCAAGATTTTTCCCGGAGCGGTAATTTCAGCCATCCCCCAGGACTTAAAATTCAAAGGAGAAGAAACAACTGCTGAAATAGGAGATAATACAACCATACGCGAATGCGTAACTGTTAACCGAGGTACCCAATCGAAAGGAAAGACCGTAGTGGGTGACAATTGCCTGCTCATGGCCTATGTGCATGTGGCTCATGATTGCTTTATAGGCAATCATGTAATCCTGGGAAACACTTCCAACCTTGCAGGAGAAATTAAAGTTGATGATTATGCCATACTTAGCGGGCTGGTTGCCGTACATCAGTTTGTTCATATCGGTGCTCATGTGATGATATCGGGTGGTGCGCTAGTTAGAAAAGACGTACCGCCCTTTATAAAAGCTGCCAGAGAACCTCTCTCCTTTGTGGGAATCAATTCAATAGGCCTGAGGAGAAGGAACTTTTCCAGCGAAAAAATTCAAGAAATTCAAGATATCTACAGAGAAGTATATCAGAAAGGCAACAACAAAAGCCAGGCCATCGAAAAAATAGAGGCCTCCATACCCAATACCAAAGAAAGGAATGAAATCATACAGTTTATCAGGAATTCAAAACGCGGGGTTATAAAAGGTTATTTATCGGAAGAATAAACCAACCATTCCATTTCTATTCTTCTTTACTACGCCACCCCTGCGCTTGCAACTTTATCTCATGTTCACTCGTGGAAATCATGTAACAGCCAAAATCCGGGCTGGTCATATGACCTATGGGCTGAATTTCTTCCTCATCCTTAATTTTTTCATAATCCCCCGTACTAATGGTAAACAATAGTTCATGGTCATCTCCACCGTTCAACGCAGCTGTTGTGGATTCAATATCAAATTCTTCGCACATTTTCTGTGTATTCTTATCAATGGGAATTTTATCCTGAAATATTTTACATCCCAAATCCGATTGATGACAGAGATGTAAAAGGTCGGAGGCTAAACCATCGGAAATATCAATCATAGCACTAGGCTTGAACTCTTTTTCTTCAAAGAACCGTATTGTATCGGCACGGGCTTCTGGCTTAAGCTGCCGCTCAAGAATATAATCGTAACCTTGTAAATCAGGCTGAACCCCAGGTTTTGACTTAAACACCTCTTTTTCTCTTTCCAGCAATTGTAACCCCATATAAGCACCCCCCAAATCACCGGTGGTGCAAATGATGTCATTCACCTGAGCAGTGTTTCGATATACTATCTTACCGGGTTCGGCTTGTCCAATAGCCGTAACGCTTATAGTCATTCCCGTTAATGAAGAAGATATGTCACCCCCTACAATATCAACCTGATATTTTTCACAGGCAAGCCGGATGCCTTCATACAACTCCTCAATATAATTCAATCCAAACCTGCTGGAAAAACCTATAGATACAATAATTTGTGTTGGAATGCCATTCATGGCAAGAACATCCGAAATATTAACCACAACAGCTTTGTATCCAAGATGCTTTAAGGGAGTATACATCAAATCGAAATGTATTCCTTCCAGCAACAAATCATTGGTAACCAACGTCTGTTTACCGGAAAAATCCAAAACCGCTGAATCATCTCCAACACCCTTGATTGAGCTTTTCCGGTTTAATTGAATATTCTTCGTGAGATGTTCAATTAAACCAAATTCCCCAAGATCACTAATATTATAATTTTTATCTGATTCTGACATATTATGATATCTATTTTTCCGATTCAACAAATAAACAATGATGCAATCTTTCTTGTTATCAAAACAGATAATTTTTTACCTGGATTTATTTTAAAAGGGCAACAATTTAGAATTAATCTACATAAATTTCTTTGTCCAAAAAATAATCATATTTTTGCAAAATTATGGAAAAAAATAAAGACAATATACTACACAAATATACCCAAAATGAATACAAACATGGATGGGTGACAGATATAGAGAGTGATACGATTCCGAAAGGGTTGAATGAGGATGTCATCCGCATGATCTCAAAGAAAAAAAATGAGCCACAATTTTTGCTGGATTTTAGGCTTAAAGCCTATCGTTACTGGAAGGAGATGCAAATGCCTTCATGGGCTCATTTGAGCATTCCTGAAATCAATTACCAGGATATTGTCTACTATTCGGCACCAAAACAGAAAGCCGGTACGAAAAGTATGGACGATGTGGATCCTGAATTGCAAAAAACCTTTGATCGACTTGGTATACCCATTGATGAACAGAAACGTCTGGCAGGAGTGGCCGTGGATGCTGTTATGGACAGTAGTTCAGTGAAAACCACTTTTAAAGAAAAACTGGCTGAAAAGGGAATTATTTTCTGTTCATTCAGCGAAGCGGTGCAGAACCATCCCGACCTTATAAAGGAATACATGGGAACCGTGGTACCCTACACAGACAATTATTTTGCAGCGCTTAATTCGGCCGTTTTTAGTGACGGTTCGTTCTGTTATATTCCTAAGGGAGTAAAAACTCCAATGGAGCTTTCTACCTATTTCCGAATCAATGCGGCCAACACGGGTCAGTTTGAAAGAACGCTCATCGTTGCTGAAGACGACAGTTATGTGAGCTATCTGGAAGGGTGCACAGCCCCGATCCGCGATAACAATCAGCTGCACGCAGCCATCGTTGAAATTGTCGCCAAAAACAATGCCCATGTAAAATATTCTACAGTTCAGAATTGGTATCCGGGTGACAAAAACGGAAAAGGCGGTATATATAACTTTGTCACGAAACGGGGGATGGCCCAGGGCAATAACTCCAAGATATCCTGGACCCAGGTGGAAACAGGTTCTGCCATAACCTGGAAATACCCGAGCGTTATACTGAGAGGAGACAATGCTGTTGGCGAATTTTATTCCGTAGCTGTAACCAACAATCATCAGCAAGCCGACACGGGAACCAAGATGATCCATATTGGTAAAAATACCAAAAGCACAATCGTTTCAAAAGGAATTTCGGCGGGATACAGCAACAACAGTTACCGGGGTCTGGTTAAAATCACCAAAAATGCAGAGAACGCAAGGAATTTTTCTCAATGCGACTCCATGTTAATGGGAGATAAATGCGGCGCCCACACGTTTCCTTATATCGAGACCAACAACAAAACCGCCATAGTGGAACATGAAGCCACTACTTCCAAAATTGGAGAAGATCAGATATTTTATTGCAATCAGCGAGGCATCAACGAAGAAGATGCTATTGGATTAATCGTTAATGGGTATGCCAAAGAGGTAATCAATAAACTTCCCATGGAATTTGCAGTGGAAGCTCAAACATTACTGCAAATCAGCTTAGAAGGAAGTGTAGGCTAATCGTTTATATACATATTAAAATACTTAACTGAAAATATATCCTGAAAATGCTTAAAATAAAAAATTTACATACGGCTATAGAAGGAACAGAGATATTAAAAGGAATTGATCTGGAAGTAAATAAAGGAGAGATTCATGCCATCATGGGACCCAATGGTTCGGGTAAAAGCACATTGGCCTCTGTATTGGCAGGACGCGAGCTTTTTGAGATTACGCAGGGAGAAATCATCTATGAAGGCAAAAACCTGTTGGAGATGAACCCCGAGGAGCGGGCAAAAGAAGGTATATTCCTGGGATTTCAATATCCCGTGGAAATACCGGGCGTCAGCATGATGAATTTCTTGAAAACAGCCCTTAACGAACAACGTAAACACAAGGGCATGGAACCCCTAAAATCATCTGATTTCTTGAAAATGGTTCGGGAAAAGAAGGAACTCGTGCAAATCGATTCAAACCTTACCAACCGGTCGGTTAACGAGGGCTTTTCCGGTGGAGAGAAAAAGCGGAATGAAATCTTTCAAATGGCCATGTTAAATCCCAAACTTTCGATACTCGATGAAACAGATTCGGGCCTTGATATTGATGCACTTAGAATCGTAGCCAATGGGGTAAACTCGCTGAAATCAGAAGATAATGCCACCATCGTTATCACCCATTATCAAAGGCTATTGAATTACATCATACCGGACAAGGTTCATGTCCTTTATGAAGGCAAGATCGTTAAATCGGGTGATAAAAATCTGGCCTTTGAACTGGAAAACAAGGGCTATGAATGGTTGGCCAAAGAGGTCTCAACAGAATAATAAAGAAGATTAAAAGAAAACACTTTATGAGTATTGATGCCCAATCGATAGACCTGAAAGACCGTTATCTCGATTACTTTTATAAGAATCTGGAATATTTGAAAGACGGTTTACCTGCATATATTAATGACAAAAGGGAAAAAGCCATTCAGACCTTTCAAAAGAAAGGCATTCCCCATAATAAAAATGAAGCCTACAAATACACGGATTTGAATTCGGCATTTGAAAAGCAGTACAAAAACTATATGCATCCAAAGAAAATTGACTTCAACCTGGATGATATCTTCAAATGCGATGTTCCCGAGTTGAACACGCATGTGGTATTGTTGTTGAACGGCTGGTTCTATGAAAATAAAACACCCCGGAGGCAACTGCCCAACGGAGTAATCATATCCAGCTTTCGGGAAGCAGCAAACAAGTACCCCAGTCTCATAAAAAAACACTACAACCAATATGCCGATTCGGAAAGTGAAAGTCTGACAGCCTTAAATACCGCTTTTGCTCAGGATGGCGTTTTTCTTTATGTCCCTGAAGGAAAAGTTATGGACAAACCCGTTCAAATCATTAACCTTTTGTTGGACGAGGAAGACGGAATGGCACAACACCGAAACCTCTTTGTGATAGAAGAATCAGGTGAAGCCAAAGTTATTGTATGTGACCATACCCTTTCAGAAAAAAATTTCCTGACCAATTCGGTTACTGAGATGTATGTAGGCCAAAACGCAAACCTGGATTTTGACCGTGTGCAAAATGAGCACAACGGATCTACACAAATATCAAATATATATCTGCATCAGGAAAAAGACAGCAACGTTCTGTCCAATACCATAACGCTCCACGGAGGGTTGGTAAGGAACAACTTTTATATGCAGCTCAAAGGCGAGAACTGTGAAAATCAGACCTTAGGCCTTTATCTGGGGGACAGAAGCCAGCATATTGACAACTATGTTCATATAGATCATGCTTTCCCTAATTGCAGGAGCAATCAGTTGTTTAAAGGCGTACTGGATGATATGGCAACCGGTGCATTTAGTGGTAGAATCCTTGTTCGACAGGATGCCCAGAAAACCGAAGCCTACCAGGCCAATAACAACATCCTTCTTACCGATGATGCCAAAATGAATTCAAAGCCCCAGCTTGAAATTTATGCAGATGATGTCAAATGTAGTCATGGGGGAACTTCAGGACAACCCAATGAAAATGCCCTGTTCTATCTCAGAAGCAGGGGTATCCCGTATAAAGAAGCCCAGTTATTGCTTATGTACGCTTTTGCTCATGAAATCATCGGCCAGATCAGAACGCCACCCTTACAGGACAGAATTCATGAATTGGTAGAAAAGCGCCTGAGAGGAGAACTTTCCAGGTGTAATTACTGCGAGATAGATTGTGGAGATCCTGGTAAAAACTGACAAAGTATTCTAATAAAAAGAGATATTTTGTTCTCTGCTAAAAAAATACTACAATATGGCTCAGGCAAAAACCTATGATATAGATACCATCCGCAGGGATTTTCCAATACTTCATCAGCAGGTGCATAACCAGCCGCTAATTTACCTTGATAATGCCGCTACTACGCAAAAACCCAAGCCAGTAATTGATAAAGTTAATGAAATATATTCTCTGAAAAACAGCAACATACATCGGGGTGTCCATTACCTGAGTACCCAACTTACCGAGGCGTATGAAGAGGCAAGAGAGAAAGTCAGAGAATTCATAAATGCCGGAAACACCCATGAAATTATCTTCACTGGTGGAACCACACACTCAATCAATGCCATAGCCTATTCTTTCGGGGAAAAATACGTGCAAGCAGGGGATGAAATTATCATCGCAGAGCTGGAACACCATGCCAATATTGTTCCCTGGCAGGTGTTATGTGAGAGAAAAGACGCCCGCTTAAAGGTAATACCCATCAATGACCGGGGCGAAATCATCATGGAAGCGTATGAAAAGATGATTTCCGGGAAAACAAAAATTGTTGCCATCAACCACATATCCAATACATTAGGTACAATCAACGATGTTAAAAAAATTATCAACCTGGCTCACAAACAGGACATCCCTGTATTGGTGGACGGGGCTCAAAGTGTACAGCATCAAACCATAGACGTGCAGGAACTGGATTGTGACTTTTTTGCCTTTTCCGGACATAAAATCTACGGCCCTAACGGAACAGGAGTTCTATATGGAAAAGAAAAGTGGCTGGAGGATCTTCCCCCTTATCAAACCGGCGGAGAAATGATCCATAAGGTTTCGTTTGAACATACTACATACACTTCTCCGCCCTTAAAATTTGAGGCCGGTACCTCCAACTACGTGGGAGCAATTGGAATGGCTGAAGCATTGAAATATCTACAAAAGATTGGCCTGGATGAAATTGCGGCCCATGAAAAAGGATTGTTGGATTATGCTACTTCCCGGCTTGAAGAAATTCCCGGCTTGACCATTTATGGCACGGCAAGTAAAAAAATAAGCGTGATCTCTTTCCTGATTGAAAACATTCACCATTATGATACCGGAATGGTTCTGGATAAGATGGGTATAGCCGTCAGAACCGGCCATCACTGTACCGAACCCCTGATGAATCATTTTAACGTGGAGGGAACCGTACGATGTTCCTTTGCCATGTATAACACAAAAGATGAAATAGATCATCTTTATCGTGCGTTAATAAAAGTAAATGAAATGTTTGGTTAAAAAATACGGTTATGACGATAAATGAAAAACAACAAGAAATTATCGATGAATTTGCCCTGTTTGACGACTGGATGGATAAGTACAATTATCTGATTGAGCAGAGCAAAGATCTGCCCGAGATGGAACCCGAAAACAAAACAGAGGAGAATCTGATTGAAGGATGCCAGTCAAAAGTATGGCTTCATGCTGAAATGGATGGAGATAAGCTGGTTTTCAGGGCAGACAGTGATGCGATTATCACCAAAGGCCTCATTGCCCTGTTAATCCGGGTACTCTCCGGGAGAAAACCGGAAGAGATCAAGGATGCCAATCTCTATTTTATCGATGAAATTGGTCTAAAGGAAAATCTTTCTCCCACGCGTTCCAATGGTTTGCTGGCAATGATCAACAAAATAAAGGCTTACGCCATGGCTTACGAACTAAAGAAAAACCAATAAATCTGAACTTATGAGTGATCAAAACGATTATCTGGCATTGGAAAGTGAAATTGTCAATGTCTTAAAATACATATACGACCCGGAAATACCGGTAAACATCTATGATTTGGGGCTGATTTACAAAATAGATGTGGATAAAGACAATAATGTAGAGATCAATATGACGCTGACTGCTCCAAATTGTCCCATAGCCGATCAAATACTTGATGAAGTGGAGGAACAGGTCAAAAATATTGACAGTGTTAATAAGGTTAAAGTCCATCTGGTGTTTGACCCTCCGTGGGACAAGGAAATGATGTCGGACGAAGCCAAGCTGGAACTTGGATTGATGTAAAATGGATAATGAAAAGAAAAAAAACAGTGAATTGATTAAATCCAGGGCCCGCGGCCTTGGATTTTTGGATTGTGGCATTTCCAGGGCTGGGTTTTTGGAAAAAGAAGCCAGGCAGCTCAGGCAATGGTTAAATGAAGAGCGGCATGGCGACATGCAATACATGGCGAACTACTTCGATAAAAGGACGAATCCTGCCCATCTTCTGAAAAATGCAAAATCAGTGGTTTCAGTCATTCTGAACTACTATCCTGAACAGCAACAAAGATCGGATACCTACCGGATTGCAAAGTATGCCTATGGCAAGGATTATCATTTTGTAATGAAGCGTATGCTGAAAGATTTGCTGAAGTTTATCCGGGAAGAGATTGGTGAGGTCAATGGCAGGCCTTTCGTGGATTCCGCACCCGTAATGGACAAAGTGTGGGGACAAAAGGCAGGATTGGGATGGATCGGGAAGAATACCAACCTGGTGTCCACAAAATACGGCTCATGTATTTTTATCGGAGAACTGATCATCGACCTGGAGCTTGAATACGATGAACCGATAGGAGATTACTGCGGAAATTGCCGAAGATGCATCGATGCCTGCCCCACCGGCGCGCTTACAGAACCATACAGGATTGACGCTTCGAGGTGTATATCCTATCTGACCATTGAAAAAAAGAAGAAAATCCCTGAACAGTTTAAAGGCCAATATGCGGATTGGATATTTGGCTGTGACATCTGTCAGGATATTTGCCCATGGAACATGAAATCGCATCCACCCCTTCATGAAGAACTTAAGCCGCATCCCGATCTGCTTTCCCTTTCCAGGATCGATTGGGAAAACCTTTCCAGTGAACATTTCAGAGAGCTGTTTAAACATTCCGCTGTGAAAAGGATTAAGTATGAAGGATTGATGAAAAACATCCGTTTTCTGAAAAACCAAGAAAAGTTGGGTAATGAGAGCAATCAGTAAAGATAGAAATGGTTAATTGGTTATTCGTGGAGCCTCCTGAATAAACCAACTTGTTGAGTCGGGGATGAGATAACGGAAGAACCTTTTCTATATAACTTAAAATACCATTATTCAAATTACCAATTAACAAATTAACCAATCAACGATATCTTACCCGGTAAAAGATTCTCCAATACCCTGCACCATCTCGAATATCGGTATATACTGTCAGATATCCGACTTGTCCTGCGATTC
>JAIPAF010000045.1 GCA_021740225.1 Bacteroidales bacterium
GGAACGGGGAAGAATTCGAGAAATTAGATTTGTCCCAAATGATTTTCAGGTCTAGCGTTTTTTGTTTACTTTTTTTGGTAATGAAAAAAAGTAAAAAAGGAAAACATAAAACTAAGCTACTTTACTCTAAACATGGCATTTACCATCAGGTTAAGAAAAATTTGTTTGCAGCTAAAGCTGCGGTAAGATATATTTGTGATAAATGCTTTTCTTCATCACATGGGTGGAATGCTTATCAATGAGTTTGTTGATATACAGTTCGTCCAACAGATTCCAGCGCTTTACGTCAAATGGTTCTTCAGGCAAAAGATATTCCCACACTTCGCGGCATGTTTCCAAATGATTTAAATCTTCGTGAGCCACCGTTTTTACCTCATACTTTTTCTTAATCTTTTCCATGATTTCGAACAGGATTTAATTTTCTTATAAGCCGATCATTTAAATTATAGATTGGAGACGGCTTCCGGCAAGACCTTTATTATTACTCATCCATTCAAACAAAACACACCGTTGAATTGTTAAATATTCTAAATCCAAAAAAATACAATGATTATGAAAACCCTTTTAGTTATAACCCTGGCTATGGCGATGAGTTTTTCCGCTTATTCACAAAATGATAAACATATGGAGAATAAAAATTTTCACGACTTTGTTGTGGAAGACATCAACGGCAATACCTTCAACCTCGGATCGCTGAAAGGCGAGAAAGTTCTGGTAGTCAATACGGCTTCAAAATGTGGATTTACCCCACAATATGAAGGTTTACAGGAATTGTATGAAAAATATGATAAAGACAACTTTACCGTAATTGGTTTCCCGGCAAACAATTTTGCCAACCAGGAACCAGGGTCGGATGAGCAGATCAAACAGTTCTGTAAAAAAAATTATGGGGTTACCTTTCCCATGATGTCAAAGATTTCTGTAAAAGGGGAAGATCAGCACCCGGTATACCAGTGGCTTACACAGAAGAAATATAATGGTAAAATGGACAGCGAGGTGAAATGGAACTTTCAGAAATATTTAATCAATGAAAACGGTGAATTGGTTGACGTGCTTTATTCCAAAACCAAACCTACGGATAAAAAAATTCTTTCATGGATTGAGGGGGATTAAAAAACAGCCTCCGATAAAATTATACCGAAGGCTGAAAAAAATCTGAGGTTTTATAGCCCATAAGCTATTAACCTCAGGTTATATTATTCTCCCTTAACCTCAAAGGTAATGTCTCTGCTCACTTCCCTATGAAGTTTTATGGTAGCCGTATAAGTACCTACCTCTTTAATGGGCTCATCCTTGATTTCAATATTCTTTCTGTCGACTTCAATTCCCTGGTTTCTAAGCTCTTCAGCTATCTGAAGGGTGTTGATCGAACCAAAGATTTTTCCTTTGGAACTGGTTTTTGCACCTATAACCAAATTCAAACCTTCCAGTTGCTTTGCCAACTCTTCTGCCTTTTCTTTTTCTTTTTCCTCTTTATGAGCTCTTTGTCTGGCTATCTCTTCATACATCTTTTTTGCAGAAGGAGTAGCCATAATAGCCATCCCCCGAGGAATTAGATAATTATTAGCATATCCATCCTTAACAGTCACAATTTCGTTCTTATGACCTACATTCTCAACATCTTGTTTAAGTATGATTTCCATGACTTAAGCTTATTATTTTAACATATCCGTTACATAGGGCAGCAATGCCAAATGGCGGGCACGTTTGATGGCCCGTGACACCCTGCGCTGGTACTTTTGAGAAGTGCCGGTAATTCTTCTTGGTAAAATTTTTCCCTGTTCATTCAGGAACTTCTTCAAAAAATCGGGATTTTTATAATCCACATATTTGATTTTATGTCTCCTGAACCAGCAAAATTTCTTTTTCTTGATATCTATTGCAGGAGGATTCAGATATCTTATTTCCGACTGATTTTGTTGTGCCATGGCTCTTATTCCTCTTTTGTTTTTTGTTCATCACTTTGTTGAGTATTGGTACTCTTTTCCCTGCGCCTCTTTTCAGCGTATTCCACAGCGTATTTATCCATTTTAACTGTTAAAAACCGAAGGACACGCTCATCGCGCTTAAATTCGAGCTCCAAACTATCAATGGCTTGTCCGTCTGATTCAAATTCAATTAAGTGATAAAAACCGGTTGATTTTTTTTCTATGGGATAAGCCAGCTTTCTAAGCCCCCAATCTTCTTCGTGAACAATCTCTGCACCATTTTTCCGGAGAATGTTCTTAAACTTTTCAACCGTTTCCTTCATCTGATCTTCAGATAAAACGGGAGTTGCAATGAAAACGGTTTCGTAATGTCTCTCCATGATTAAAAATTATTGATTTGGTATTAAACATTCTAATGAGCCGCAAAATTAGAATTTTTATTTTAAATCAAAAAGAATATGGAAATCTTCTTGAACAATATTCACCAAAAATACCCATTTATTACTATAGGGAATTTTGAAATAAAACATACAAGTATCAATTTTTCTCGTATTTTAATAATTTTGAACCCGATTGTACGAAATAGAAAGAATATGAAACGAGTGGTTGTCGGTTTATCCGGCGGTGTTGATTCCGGTATTGCTGCCTATCTGCTTAAAAGGCAGGGGTATGAAGTAAAAGGTTTATTTATGAAAAACTGGGAAGATCAGCAGGGCGTATTAACGAGCAACTGCAACTGGGAAGATGACCTGATGTTTGCGGAAATGACAGCGAGGAAACTGGGAATATCTTTGCATTTTGTGGATTTTAGCAAAGAATACAGGGAAAGGGTAGTGAATTATATGTTCAACGAATATAAAAGAGGAAGAACTCCCAATCCGGATGTACTGTGTAACAGGGAAGTTAAATTCGACCTTTTCGCCAGGGAAGCTGAAAAACTGGGAAGTGATTACATAGCCACAGGTCATTACTGTAAAAAAAAGAGCGCTTTTCTGAACGGCAAAATGATCCACTCACTTTTTGAAGGAGAAGACAGCAATAAAGAACAAAGCTATTTTCTTTGCCAGATATCCCAGGAACAACTTAGCAAAGCTTTGTTTCCCCTGGGGTCGCTTTATAAGTCACAGGTAAGAGATCAGGCTAGGTCATTGGGTCTTGCAACAGCAAACCGAAAAGATTCGCAGGGAATCTGTTTTGTGGGAAAGGTTGACCTGCCCGAATTTCTTCAACAAAGACTGGCTCCCCGGGAAGGAAAAATCATAAAGATCCCTGCTGAACCTGTACGGCAATATAAGGCAGATCTGACATTGAAAAAAGATCTCCAGGCACTTTGCCAGGCTTTTGACTTCGGGAAAATAGAAGGAAAACATATAGGAGAGCATCAGGGCGCCCATTATTTCACCATCGGACAGAGAAAAGGTTTGAATGTGGGAGGTACCGAAGAACCGCTTTATGTATTGGCTACGGATACAGAAAACAATATCGTATATGTGGGGGAAGGTCAAAATCATCCGGGTCTATACAGAAAAGGTCTGTTTATTCCCCGCAATGACATTCACTGGATACGACCTGACTTACGGCTGGAGCCGGAAGAGGAACAAACCATGTATTTCCGGATTCGTTACAGACAACCGCTTCAGAGAGGAAGGCTTATTATGAAAGAAGAAGGCGCTTACATTATATTTGATCAACCTCAGCGGGGAATAACACCCGGCCAATTTGCCGCATGGTATGTGGACGGAGAATTATTGGGTTCCGGAGTAATAGCATAGAATAACAGGATTTAAAGTGGGTTGAAGATAGAGATAAGAGAATAAATTTGAGTTTTTTATTATCCCCTTCTCTACTCTTTAAGCTTACTCATGAATTTTTATTCCAGGCTTTCTACCCAGCCATACGTATCTTCTTCTTCCCCATACTGTATGGCCAGGAGTTTTTTATAAATTTTTGTAGATACGGGCCCGGGCTTTCCGTCTTTGGAATATGTATACGTATGGCCTTCATTTAAATCTTTGATTTCTCCAATTGGTGCAATGATGGCGGCAGTACCGCAGGCACCTACTTCTTCAAAAGAATCAAGTTCTTCTACCGGCACGGGTCTTTTTTCCACTTTTAATCCCAGGTCGGGTACCATTTCCATGATACTTTTATTGGTTATGGAAGGCAGTACGGAAGACGAATCAGGGGTGATGTAAGTATTATTCTTGATTCCAAAAAAGTTGGCGGCCCCGATCTCATCAATATATTTCTTTTCTTTAGCATCCAAATAAAGGGGTTGGGTATACCCTTCACTTTTGGATTTTTTTATTCCCGGCAGACTTGCAGCATAATTTCCACCCACCTTAAACATGCCAGTACCAAGTGGAGCAGTTCGGTCTGAATCTCTAACTATGGCAATTTTAATGGGGTTGAATCCTTCCTTGAAATAGGGTCCCACAGGAGTTACAAATACTACAAAAAGATACTCGTCTGTAGGTTTTACGCCAATTTCGGCACCGGAACCAATCAGCAACGGCCGGATATACAATGCCGCACCTGTACCATAAGGAGGTAACCATCTTTCATTTAGCTTAACAGCCTTGAATATGGCTTCCCTAAAGATTTCTTTGGGTACCGGTTCCATAAAGATACCCCGGGCAGACCTTTCCATACGCTTGAAATTCTCTTCCCAGCGAAAAATCCTTATATCTCCGTTCTTTCCCCTAAATGCCTTCATTCCCTCAAAGGCTTCCTGTCCATAATGCAAAGCGGTTGCTGCCATGTGAAGATTGAGATATTCGGAGGAGGAAACCTCCAACTCACCCCATTTCCCCTCACGGAAATGACAACGAATGTTATAATCCGTTTTATAATAGTCAAATGGTAAATTGCTCCAGTCTATATTGTTCATAACTCACGAAATTTTGTGTTAAAAAAGAATAAACATAAAAAAAATCAGTCAAAATCCAGGTCAAAGTCTTGCCTCAATTTGCGGAGGTATTTATTTTTCTTTTGAAGATAGTTGTATTTTTCTTCATCAGTATAAAGCTTCATGTTCTCATTGCTTTGATCTTCTTTTATCAGTTCAGGGTGAATCTGAATATTGTCGTTATCGAGGTATTTTTTCAGATGAAAAAGCAATTCATTGTAGATCCTATCCAACTGAGCCTTTGCAGGTCATTCTCCAGATAAAATTTTATCCGGAAATCTTCCATTAACGTAGGTTTTCTGGAAATCAACATATTATATATTCTGGGTTTCTCCTTATAACCCACGGCAAATTCCTGCCATACTTTTTCCAGTTGGGACTGGGTTAATCCCCCTTCTTCCTTTACTTCTTCATTGTTCTGTTGAGAGTGGGACTCAGATTTCTTTTCCCCGCTTTTTTCATAATTGTCTTTTCCCTTTTTCAGGGCACTGTTAATAGAAAAGGACTTTGGTTCCCTGCTTTGATATGAATCATTTGAATCACTGGAATCCTTGGAAGCCTGCTTTTTTTGTGTAGGTTTATCTAGGTTTTGTTTGATTTTGGCGCTTTTTTCCCCCGTAAGGGAATTGCTTTTCTCTACCTTACCGTGTGATTCCGGTTCATCAGGTGCTTTTTTTTTTGTGCTGTGGAGATTACACAGGTCTAGCATGGCCAGTTCGACGTGAAGCCGCTGATTCATACTTGTTCGGTAGGTCACATCATACTGATTCACTACATTCAAAGCGCTGATAAGAAAATCTACACTTGTTTTGGATGACTGAACCTCATACTTCTCCTTGATTCCAGCTCCAACTTCTAAAAGCTCAGAGGTTTTTGCATCTTTGGTAACCAAAAGATCACGGAAATGTTTGCTTAGCCCATTAATGAACTGATGCGCATCAAATCCTTTTTCAAGAATCTCATTAAAAATCAACAGGGCTTCGGAATGATTGCCTTCCATAAAGGCATCCGTCAGGCGGAAATAGTAATCAAAATCAAGAACGTTCAGGTTCTCTATTACACTCTGATAAGTAATCTGTTCATCAGAAAAACTCACTACCTGGTCATATATGGACAACGCATCACGCATAGCACCATCAGCCTTCTGGGCTATTATATTGAGCGCATCCCTTTCATACTGAACGCCTTCTTTCTGGGAGATGTTCTCAAGAAACTGAACCATATCATCCACCTTAATCCGGTTAAAGTCAAAAATCTGACAACGGCTCAGGATGGTTGGGATTATCTTGTGTTTTTCGGTAGTTGCCAGTATAAAAATAGCATGAGCCGGGGGTTCTTCCAAGGTCTTCAAAAAGGCATTAAAAGCCGAAGGTGAAAGCATGTGTACTTCATCAATAATATAAATGCTGTATTTGCCAATTTGCGGGGGAATCCTAACCTGTTCAATGAGTGAACGGATATTATCCACCGTATTGTTTGAAGCTGCATCAAGTTCATGGATGTTGGTAGACCGATGCTGATTGAACGCCTTACAGGATTCACATTCATCACAGGGGTGAAGATCTTCACCCAAATTCCGGCAGTTGATGGTTTTTGCAAAAATTCTGGCTATGGTGGTTTTTCCTACTCCCCTCGGTCCACAGAACAAATAGGCCTGAGCAACATGATTGCTGCGGATGGCATTCTTTAAAGTAGTGGTAATGGACGATTGTCCGACTACTGTATCAAAAGTTGCAGGTCTGTATTTTCTGGCCGATACTACAAAATTTTGCATGCTTTATATGCTTTTCCTTTACCATGACAAAGGTATAATTTAACGGCAATTTTTCAATACAATGTCTCGGTATTCATACCTTTTTTTGAAACTCCCGTTCAAAGTTTTCCTAAGCAGTGATTATGCGGATTTCACTCCAACCCATACAATCAATGAATGAAGCCAAAAAAATTTGGTACATTTGTATTTTAGTTGCACTTAGAAAAACATTATTAGAATCCAAATTTGACAGATATTTATCCTTTTCAAACAGAATAGATTTTTGCGAAACTGTTTAACGATTTAATACAATGAGCAACCTCAACAAAATTTTAAAACTTGGCAATCCCGAGCTTTACGAAGTATCTGAAAGTTTAACAAAAGATGAACTGCCCGCGGCCCTGACAAAAGTCTCCGAGATGCACAATTTGATCATTGAATACCGAAAAACATACGGTGCGGGTCGTGCCATAGCTGCGCCCCAGATCGGATACAAAAAGCGTCTGATTGCTCTATACATTGACCGCCCCTTGATTCTAATCAATCCGGTACTGTTTAATCAAAGCTTCGAAATGATGGATCTATGGGATGACTGCATGAGTTTCCCAAATCTTCTGGTAAAAGTTAGAAGACACAGAAAATGCAGGCTTAGATTTTTGGACCGAAACTGGGAAGAGCAGGTTTGGGACCTGAAAGATGATTTCTCGGAACTGATTCAACATGAAAATGATCACCTTGATGGCATATTGGCCACCCAGAGAGCCATTGACGATAAATCGTTTGCCCTGGCTTCGGCGTTAAAAACGGAAGCCTGAATAATTTCCACTTTTTTGCATTATCCTTTAAACTTTGGCAAAACACGAAAATTTGAGATCAATATATTGTATTGCCCCCATAATTCTTTAATTTTGACCGATATCTTACAAATCAACAAAAAAGAGGATATGCGGGCGATGAATAAAATCTTTCTATATGGAATTATAATCACCATGGTGTTTTCTCTTATTTCATGTGAAGAAGAGGAATGCGATCAATCTCTCCGTAATGACGCCGGAGTTGGATTTTACACCTTCGAAGAGAATGTTGAAACCGATACCGCCCTTCCCTCAATATCCGTATATGCTAGAAACAGGCCTGATTCTTTGCTTTATGACTCAATACCCGGCCAAACTGGAGTGCGTCTTCCGCTTGACCCCACAAAAGATTTCAGCGAGTTTATATTCGCTATTGATTCGTTACATGACACCTTACAAATAAAATACAACAGGGAACTCAATCTTATTTCCCAACCCTGTGGTTTTATAACGGATTTTCATATACAAGAGATCAAAACCCCGCACCATCATTTTGATTCCATAGTAGTCATCAATAACAGAATTACTCAAAACGAAAATGAAGAACATTTTAAAATATACTTTTCTCCTTCTGATACTGCTGACCTGTAATTCTCAGGAAGGCAAAACACAAAAGAAAAGGATCAAAGGGCTCCGTCTGGGAGTTGATGTATCCGGGTTCCCTGTACAATATTTTGTTCCGGCGAGACAAAATATTGGTATTACGGCCGATTTTGAAATCAATCCGGGGTTATACACCGTTGCTGAGGCAGGCAGGCTTGAAACAGACCGGAAGGAAGAAACCCATCACTACATTTCCAACGGATACTACGGAAAGATCGGTTTTGATTATGACTTCTTGAAACCCCAGCCTAATACCCGCTACGATATGCTTTTCGGAGGATTTCGTTTTGGCGGTTCCAGTTTTAATCATCAGGCCGACGATATTATCATATCAGATGATTATTGGGGAGAATATACAGAGCGGATACCTCCTAATACCATTAAAGCGTTTTGGGCGGAGGCTGTCGCAGGAATTAAAACGGAAGTTTTTAAGCACTTTTTTATGGGCTGGTCGGTCAGAGGTCAACTGATGCTATACCGGCAGAAGGATGCGGGTATGCAACCCTGGCTAATCCCGGGGTACGGAAAAGCCGAGTCCAATACCTCCATTTTTATCACCTATACCCTCTCCTACCGGATTCCGCTCCTCAGGGTACCTCAAAGTCAATAATGCATAAATTATTTGATTAAAATCTTGAGGAAAGGGTCAACACAAAACAACAACAACAAGTAAATTAAATTTCTTCTCATATGCACTTCGGTTATAGGTAACACTTTTTATTAATTCGTGTCACAATTGTAAAAAAATTACCTTTTCCTGCAAACAAGGAATGTTCACTTTTCATTTTGATATTTTTTGAGCATCCCGAATTGCTCAATTCAATAAATTTTATTAATTTGATCTCAGAATATAGGAACATACCTCTCATATTTACGGGCATTTACAACGATCTAAAGAATATAATACAATGAAAATCAACAAAAATCAGATACTGGATATAGCCAAAAGACTGGAAAACGGCTACAATGTTTACCTGAACAAAGATACCGGAGAATACAAATCGCTTCCCGATGTCAGTGAATTCTCAGCCGATAATGACTTCAGAACCGACGAATTAAGAAAAATCATCGATCATTGGGAAAATTATATGATCTGTACCCGCATGGAGCCATGGGAGATATTTGAAATGATGGAAGAATTTATATACAAGGTAGATAGTGAATTCCAGGGTAAATTACTGGAAGCTCTATATAAATCCAAGCCTTTCGATAATTTTCAACATTTGGTGGAAATCTCAAGATACAGGGACGACTGGTTTGCCTTTAAAGATGAAAAATACATCAATTATGTAAAGGACCAGCTAAAGGCAGAAGGTATAGATATTGACGAACAGGAAAGAAGATAAGAAGAGGGGGAAGATGAGAGAAAGAAATAGTGATTTATATTGCCTTCTCCAGAAATCATTCAGGCCATCATTTAACAAGGGGAGCACCTCTTCTCAGCCTTAGCCTTATTCATGTATTCAATCATGTACTATCTGACCGAAGAACCTTTAACCGCTTCAATTTCATAATCATCCATATAATAAGGCCTCACATCCATCAGGTGCATTCCCGCTTTTCTGGCGGCGCGGAATCCAAGATCCGCATCCTCGAAAACCAAACAGTCTGCCGGTTCAACTCCCAATTCCGCGGCACATTTCAGGAAGGTATCGGGAGCCGGCTTATGATGAATCACATCATCCGAACCCACAAGTACATCGATCTTATCCCACACACCGATAGCTTTGAGTATTCTGGTTGCCACTCTTCTGAATCCACCTGTTCCGGCTGCTATAGGTAGCCGGCCATGATAGTCTTCCAATAATTTTACCACAGGAATAATGGGCTCCACCTGATCAAGATTTTCCAGGAAAGCCTCTTCTTTCTCATGGGCAATCTGATCAGGGTTTAATTGTAACCCATTATTTTCATTGATGATCTCTACTATTTCCTGACCCGACATCCCTGCATACCTTTCCAGATACTCCCGGCTATATTGAAAACCATACTTGTTTCCTATTACTTTCCAGGATTCCAGATGTACGGGCATGCTGTCGGCCAGGGTGCCATCCACATCAAAAATCAGCGCTTTAATGTTGTTTCCTATTGTAATTTCCATATTCTATAATTTGCCGCAAAAATATAATTTTCCTTCACTCTATCCTTACCACAATGATTAAATATTCATTATATATAGTGTGTGTCTATATTACATTAAATTGTAAAAGCAATAAATATCAAATCTTATAGCTATTGAATCCCAAATAAAGATATGCCAAGATATAAACCGCACGGCGTATACCCCCGAAAAATTAGCGCACATTGCAAAGACGACCGTGCAAATCTTTAAGAAATTCGAGGGTTTTCAAATAGTATTTACGGGTTTTAATCAAGCCGTAAAAACCCCCAGCAAGAATTATGGGTGTAAAAAAAATCATACCCCACATATCTTCATTCAAAAATTTTTCTGATTTGAAGACTTCCATAAAATTCAGCTCCGTATAATAAATATGAATGGACAAAATCGTCAAGATGTATAGTAAGGGAAATAGATAAAATTCCAGATTACGAAATCTTCCGGTTAACCATTTTGACAATAAATCAATTTTTTCTTCTAACCACACTTTTAAAGGTTGATTGTATCTGTTATTTTTTAGTTTATACCATGTGGACAATCCGTAATAAAGTGATATAAAAACAACTATTCCAAGTGTTGCATTATTTATCAAATAAATCAAATCATTTTGCCGATTTAATGAAGTGATAGTCAAAAAGATTAACAGACCAAGACAAACCATAATTGAAATACTCGTGATAACCAAGAACTTATTAAGGGTTTGCTTGGTTTTTGACATAAGCAACAAGTTCAACTCATCCCTGGATTTCTGATTGATTTCAGAATCAACACGCCTCCAAATTTTCTGTAGTTCATTATTTTCCATTATTTTAAATTTTGAGTTCAGTTTAAAAAGCTAACTTTTATGCACAAGGGGCTTAGCAGATACTATAGTTGTTTGTTAATCAACACGATAATATTGACACCTCTGGCTAAGAGAGTCAAGCGCCTTTTAGATTAGAGTCAATTTTTGTTTTAATTTTTCTTTGGCTCTATTGATTCTCACACCAACATTTGACTTTGAAATACCAATGATTTCAGCTATTTCATCATAACTCTTTTCTTCCAGATAAAGTAGCATGATTGATTTGTCGATTTCATCAAGATTATATATTGCATTGAATAACAATTGTAATGATTCATTCATTGACATTTCATCAATAACATTTGATTTGTCTGGCAAATCAGGTATTATTTCTCTGTATTCGATTCTTGACACTTTTTTAACCCTTGATATTGAAGTATTTATTGATACGGCATAAATCCACGAGCCAATACTTTTGTGATTTCTGACACTTGAAAATGATTTCCAAAGCTGATATATGATTTCCTGAAGATTATCTTCTCTATCGGTTTTGTTCTTAAAATATACTAAACTGACTTTATGCAATATCCCTTGATAATTTGAAAGTATCTCGAGAAATTCTTCTTTAGTAGATTTCATATTTCACTTCTTTATTATAAAGTAACCTTAGGACAGAATTTATTACAAAAAACAGAAAATATTTTTAAAAAAGTTGTTTAGGGGGCTGCTTTTTGCTGCAATAGCAACCCCTGTAATTCGGGGTTCTAACGTTAAGCCCTGGCTAACCGCATTGCTGGTAGGGCTGCTTCTAGCGGTTCCTCATCTGGGACATATCGTTTCAAATCCCTTGATGCCCATTGCCAGTGTAAGATATAGCCACATGATCGAAACCACCACTTCAACATTTGTGTTCGGGTTAATTATCGTTTGGCTACTGCATTGCAGATCCTTTCGGAGGTTCAGGAACTACTTATGCGGTAGCGGAAGCATATGAAAGACAATGGCTGGGCAACGACATCAGCGAAGAGTACTGTGAAATGATTAAGAAAAGACTTCAGGATAAGTACCACATCAACCGAATAGCCACCTCGAAGGATGAGATAGAATCGCAGAAAAGAAGGGTAGAATTACGTGGTTAGTAGCTTCCAGATGTCATCCAGGAGCAATCTGGAAAATTGATACATCTTGTGCTTATAGGCCGCTTTATATGCATTTGGAGGAGGATCCAGGGGTAGCATAATAATATTTTTATATAAGTATATATTAAACCGTTACATCGCTTTGCCATGCACAGCGCACCAAAAAAGAGCCGGTTTGTGATCAACCGGCTCTGTGACCCCGCTAGGATTCGAACCTAGGGCCTACGGCTTAGAAGGCCGTTGCTCTATCCAGCTGAGCTACGGGGCCATTGCATAAAGCCATGCAAAAATATAAAATTCTGTCTTCAGAAAAAAGAATTTGTTGGTAATTTGACGATCGCCATTGGGAATTTATAACAAAACCTTCAAGCATTATCCTCTTCCCTGATCCAGTTCACCAGCCCTTTCTTTTCAATGATTTGCATCAGCTTCTCCGGAAGGGGTGCGAACCCGTACTTCTGATCATTCAGGTAAACGATGCCCTTTTGCAGGTTAATGTCCACTTTATCCCCGGGCTGATAAGCATCCACCACTTCGGGCATTACGATGAGAGGCAGGCCTTGATTGATGGAGGAACGGAAAAAGATCCGGTTGACCGATTTGACGATCACGACTTTAATTCCTGCATAGGCCAGGCCCACCGAAGGATGCTCCCGTGAGCTGCCGCATCCGAAGTTCTCTCCGGCTA
>JAIPAF010000046.1 GCA_021740225.1 Bacteroidales bacterium
CGCGTTATTCCGGTGTTGTGGTCCATTGCTCGGATGCTTCGAAAAGTATTACACTGGCCAATAAACTGTTAAATAGTGAAGCACCCAATTATAAAGAAAAGATAAAACAGGAACAGGATAGTCTTAAAACCCGTTATGAAAAAAGGAAACGCTCCAGAAAGTTCCTGCCCCTGAAAGATGCAAGAAAACACCGCTATTTTTATAATTACAAGAAAGCCAAAGAAGTAGTTCCCCGCTTGCTCGGAACAAAAGAATTTCATGATTTTGATCTGAATTTGCTGAGAAAATACATCGATTGGACTCCATTTTTCCATGGATGGGGATTAAAGGGAGTTTTTCCTAAAATATTAGAGAAGGAAAAAGTGGGTAGAGAAGCCTCCAGGCTTTTTGATGAAGCCCAGGGAATTTTGGATGAGATCGTGAGGGATAAACTACTTAAACCCAAGGGTATTATTGGATTATTTCCCGCCAATTCCGAGGGAGATGATATTCTGATCTATAAGGATGATTCAAGGAAGAAGGTTCTTAAACGTGTACCCATGTTGCGTCAGCAACAATTGCGCGATAAGCACGGTGTTACCTATTCATTAAGCGATTTCATAGCCCCGGTTGATTCGGGAATAAGGGACTATTTTGGAGGATTTGCGGTGACCTCGGGGTTTGAAACGGAAAAATACGTAAAACAATTCAAGGAGGAAGGGGATAGTTATAATAGTGTTATGTTCAGGCTGCTTGCCGACAGGTTGGTTGAGGCTTTTGCCGAAGTGCTACATGAGTGGGTGAGGAAAAAGTATTGGGGATATGAACCCGGTGAGAGATTGAGCAATGAGGAACTGATAAAGGAAAAATATAATGGCATTCGTCCTGCTCCCGGTTACCCTGCTTGTCCCGATCATACCCTGAAGCTGCACATATTTGAACTGCTGAAAGTAAAGGAAAGAATAGGCATATCCCTTACTGACAGCCTGGCTATGAAACCGGCCAGCTCAGTGGCAGGATTTTACATGGCCCATGATTTATCCAAATACTTTGGTATTGGAAAAATCGGGAAAGACCAGGTGGCCGACTATGCAGAAAGAGCCGATATTGGAATAGATGAAGCGGAAAAATGGCTTTATCCCGTTATAGACTATAAATGAGAAACTATTAACAGAATGTAGAATTTAATGTAATGCAAAAGATATTATGAAAATAACTGAAATTTTTAAAAAACAGAAAAGAACATTTTCATTTGAGTTTTTTCCACCCAAGGATTATTTGAGTGCTGTGAAGTTTGGTATTAATGCAGGTCAGCTGATGAAACTGGATCCCTCGTTTGTTACAGTAACCTATGGGGCCGGGGGCAGTACTCAGGAAAATACCTTCAACCTGGTGGATCTTTTCCATAATGATCTTGGATTTGTTTGTATGGCTCATTATACCTGTGTTAACGCGACCAAGGAGAAGATAGCCTATGATATGCGGGTACTGCAGGATATGGGGATTGAGAATGTAATGTTGTTACGGGGCGATCCACCCAAAGGACAAACCAGTTTTCCCGAAAATCCCGATGGATTTAATTACGGCAGTGATCTGGTAAGATTTGTAAATGAGCATTATGATTTTTGTATTGGTGCTGGTGCCTATCCTGAGAAACATTTGGAAGCCCCCTCTATGGAGGAGGACCTGATCAATCTGAGAATCAAGGTGGATGCAGGCGCCGATTTTTTAACCACCCAAATGTTTTTCGATAACAAATACTACTGGGATTTTATCAATAAAGCCGAACAGAAAGGCATTCGTTGCCGGATCATTCCAGGAATTATTCCCATAACCAATTATAAGAGCATTAAAAAATTTGCCGGGAAAATCGGAGCTACCATTCCTGATGAAATTGCCAAAAAGATAGAACCTTATGAGAATGATCCCAATGAGGTGTATAAAAGAGGCCTGGAGGTAGCTATAAATCAATGCCGTGATTTGCTGGATAACGGTGCTCCGGGCATTCATTTTTATACCTTGAATAAATCCCGTGCAGCAGTGGATTTATATGATAACCTGGCAAAAGAATTCAAAGAAGTAAAAACACGCTTTGATAAGAGTTTTTCCCCGCACATACCTGATAAAAAATAATGTGGTGGGCTTGGAAGAAGAAATGGTGGTTGATATCCTTTTAAGACAGGGGTGAAAAAATGAATTGCTGTCAACAAGTTAATTTTGGAAAGTTATGGAAACGCATTTGTTGGAATCGGTGAGTAATACATTGGGAGACACTTCCTTGTGTTACCAGTGTGCCAAATGTTCCAATGGTTGTCCTGTTGGAGAAGAAATGGATGTTTTGCCTCATCAGGTTATACATCTTGCTTCTCTGGGCATGGAAGAGAGGGTACTGGACTCCCGGACCATTTGGATATGTGCCAATTGCTATGCATGTGCAGTGAAATGCCCCAATGATATAAATATTACCTCTGTGATGAATGATCTAAAGCAGCAAGCCATTGATTGGGGCATGAAACCCCAAATACCGGAGGTTTATCAGTTTCACCAGGTTTTCACCCGCGACGTTATGCGCAGGGGTAAAGCCCATGAACTTTTTATTATGGGAGAATATAATCTGCGTCTTCGGAAACCTTTTAAAAATGTATTGTTGGCTCCAAAGATGTTTTTGAAAAATAAGCTCAAATTGTTCCCCCCGAAAGCAGTGAAAGGTTTTCGGGGCTGGGTGCATAAGCTGATGGCCAAAAGACGCAGGAAGAGAAAATTGAATAAGCTTTTGTCATAAGGTTTAAACCGAAATATAGGGTGATGTTCAATAAAAGTAGAGATTATGGGTAAGAAAATAGGTTTATACCCGGGTTGCAGTTTGGAAACAAGCGCCGGCAATTA
Organism: Bacteroidales bacterium; assembly: GCA_021740225.1. GTDB lineage: Bacteria > Bacteroidota > Bacteroidia > Bacteroidales > UBA12077 > JAGXLC01. The sequence continues at coordinate 2,866 of JAIPAF010000046.1, forward strand.
TTTGAAGAGCATAGAAAAGGTGTTTTCCATACTCGATATTGATTATACCATTATGAAGAACTGGAATTGCTGTGGTGCCACTTCGGTAAAAACGATTGACCAGCGGTTGAACCTGATGTTCAATCTGAGAAATCTTGCTGAGGCTGAGAAACAAGGCTATGAAGAGTTGGTAGTACCCTGCGCTTCTTGTTTTCAAAGGCTTGCCAGCACCGAATTTGAGCTGATGCAGGATAAGCAGCTGCGGAAGGATTTGAGCCGGGAAAGCGGATACGGTTATGAAGGGAAGGTCAAAGTTAGGAATATCCTGGATTTCTTGGTTAATTTAGTCGGCTTGGATAAAATTGCTTCAAAGGTTACAGAGCCATTGTCAGGTTTGGTTGTGGCTTCTTATTATGGATGTTTGAATACCCGTATACCTGGGATGGAATCCTTTGATATCATGGAATATCCCGTGAGCATGGACAACATTGTAAAAACCCTGGGTGCAGAAGTAATTGATTGGTCATACAAAACCGAATGTTGTGGTGCCAGCCTTTTCCTTACAATGGAATCGGTATCGGGGCGACTTGTTGGAAGAATTTTGAAAGATGCAAGTTTACGGGCTGCCGACTGTGTCACGGTTTCCTGTCCCATGTGTCAGACCAATCTGGATACCAAACAGGGTAAAATAAGAAGTGAATTTTCCATCGATAATTCTATTCCTGTGCCATTTATCACACAATTGATGGGATTGGCATTCGGGCTGCAGCCTGAAGAAGTAGGTTTGGATAAGAATTTCGAAAAATTGGAGCCGCTGCCATGAAAAAAATATCATCGTGTAAGAATTGAAAGGATCTTTATTTGATTATGTATATTTGCCTTCCAAAGCAGTTGTATTAAAAATCAATTATACACATTATCAAATATGAATAAGGAAAAAAACGGTTCGGTTTTAGTTATAGGTGGAGGTATAGCGGGAATGCAGGCGGCGTTGGATAGTGCTGAACTGGGCCTGAAAGTTTATCTTTTGGAGAAAGAACCTGCTATTGGTGGTAACATGGCTAAACTGGACAAGACTTTTCCCACCAATGATTGTGCCATGTGCATGATCTCGCCTAAGCTTGTGGAAACGGGCCGTCATCTGAACATTGAAGTGATTTCTTATGCCGAGCTTGCAAGTCTTCAGGGAGAAGCAGGGGATTTTAAGGTTACCGTTAATAAAAAGGCCCGCTATGTGGATGAAGAAAAATGCAACGGCTGTGGAGAATGTGAACCGGAATGTCCGGTGGAAAGAAGAGATAGCTTTAATGGTGAGCTCTCCGACAGAAAGGCCATTTATAGATTGTATCCCCAGGCCATTCCTAATGTTTTTACCATTGATAAATCGGGTGATCCGCCACCTTGCCGGGGTACCTGCCCGGCCGGAGTGAACGTCCAGGGATATGTTGCACTTATTGCCAAGGGGAAGTTTTTGGAAGCATTGGATCTGATCCGTGAAAAGATGCCTTTTGCAGGGGTGTGCGGGCGTATTTGTCATCATCCCTGTGAAGACCATTGCAATCGCTCGGAAATAGATGAGCCGGTTTCCATACGAAACCTGAAACGATTCGCAGCCGATTATGAGAAAGAATTATTGGAAGCAGGTCAATCCGTAGAAAGGGCTCCCAGTGAGATGCAAGAGCCTGCCCGGCAGGAAAGAAGCGGGAAGGTTGCCGTTATAGGAGGAGGCCCAGCAGGTTTAACCTGTGCGCATGATCTGGTTAAAAAAGGTTATCAGGTCACCCTATTTGAAGCCGGCCAAAAGCCTGGCGGAATGATGCGAACAGGAATTCCCGGGTATCGGCTGCCTGAAGATTATTTGGATTATGAGATCAATCTATTAATAAAAGAGGGTATAGAAGTCAGAACAGGTCAGGTGTACGGCAGGGATTTTACAATGGATGACCTGCGGAACGCGGGTTTCCAATCCGTATTTTTTGCTATCGGCGCACAGAACCCCAAAAAGATACCCATTGAGGGAGGTGATCTGGAGGGGGTACAATACGGAATTCCCTTTTTAAAACAAGTGAATGAGGGAGAAAAAACTTCTCTGGGAAAAAATGTGGCAGTGATCGGAGGTGGAAACGTAGCCATTGATACTGCACGTACGGCCTTACGTATGGGTTCGAATGTAACTATTGTTTACAGGAGGACAAAAGAAGAGATGCCTGCCCACGATTGGGAAATTGAAGAGGCTTTAGAGGAAGGCATTTCCATCATGGATTCATGGAGTCCCTCAAAAGTACTGGGAGAACAGGGCAAAGTTACGGGTCTGGAGGCTGAAAAATGTTACACGGTATATGATGAAGAAGGCAATAGGTCTTTGGAAGTAGACCCGGATCAAAAAGAGGTTGTAAAGGCTGATACGCTTATGTTGGCTATTGGCCAGGAATGTGATCTTTCAGGAGTGGAAGATATGTTGGAGAAGGATAGAGATCTGATTTCCACGGATCCGTTGACACTTGAAACCTCTGTAGATGGGATATTTGCGGGAGGTGATGTGGTTCTCGGTCCTTCTTCGCTGGTGGAATCGGTAGCACAGGGCCATCGTGCGGCAGAATCAATTGACAGGTATTTGAGTGGGGAAGATATTAGAAAGGTCAGAACACCCGCCAGTAAGCTGAAAAATTATGCCGGGTTGCCTGAATATGCAGATAATACCCGGAAAACCCGAACCCGTCCCCGGATGCTCGAGCCGGAAAAGCGAAGTAGGGAATTTACTGAAATGGAAAAAACTTTTACCCGGGAAGAAGCAATCAATGAGGCAAAGCGTTGTTTACAATGCGGTAGCTGTGCAGAGTGTATGGAATGCGTGAGAACATGTAAAGCCCATGCCATTGATCACAATCAGCAGGATGCCATAAGGGAACTTAATGTAGGAGCCATTATAGCGAGCGGTGGCTTTCTGCCTTTTGATGCCCGGAAAAAGCCGGAGTATGGTTACGGGATATATCCCAATGTAGTTACCAGTATGCAGTTTGAAAGGATCCTCAGCGCCTCCGGCCCGTATGAGGGCCATATACAAAGGCCTTATGACGGAAAAACTCCCCAAAAAATAGCCTGGATCCAGTGTGTGGGTTCCAGGGATGTTACTGCCGGAAATGACTATTGTTCTTCTGTATGTTGCATGTACGCTATTAAGGAGGCGAGCATAGCCAAGGAACACAATCCCGATATTGAGCCTACCATTTTTTATATCGATATCCGGGCATTCGGTAAAAACTTTGAAAATTTCTACGAAAGTGCGAAAAATGAAACGGGCGTACGGTTTGTACGAAGCCAGATATCGGCTGTTAAAGAAAATCCGGTCAATCGCAACCTTTTACTTAGATTCGTCGATCAAACCGATGGACAGAATATAGTGGAAGAAGAGTTCGATATGGTTGTGCTGTCGGTTGGCCTGGTTGCCAATCCAGCTATAGATCATACGGGCCATATTATGGATGTTAAAAGAAATCAATTCGGATTCTTTGAGGAGAAATCCCTTCAACCTTTGACATCCAGCAGAGAGGGAATATATTTATGTGGTGTAGGCAATGGTCCCAAAGATATCCCGGAAACGGTGATGCAGGGGAGTGCAGCAGCGGCTTTGTGCAGTGAAATGCTTAAATCGGTTCGCAATACGGAAGTGCAAACCAAGGAATATCCCGTTGAAAAGAAAAAAGGCACAGAACCCAGAATAGGGGTTTTTGTTTGCCATTGCGGGATCAATATTGCCTCTGTGGTGGATGTAGAAAAAGTGAGCAAATATATAGAGACTTTACCCGGTGTGGTCCATGCCGAACATACATTGTATACCTGCTCTCAGGATACGCAAAAAAGAATTAAGGAGATCATTGATGAAAAACAACTCAACCGGGTGGTTGTTGCTTCCTGTACTCCCCGGACTCATGAATCTCTTTTCCAGGAAACGCTCCGCGAAGCAGGTCTCAATAAATACCTTTTTGAGATGACCGATATCCGGGAGCAGTGTTCATGGGTGCATCAGAAGGAACCGGAACAGGCCACCCAAAAGGCTAAATCACTGGTAAGGGGAAGTGTTGGAAAATCAAGACTGCAGGAACCCATTGTGTTGAATAAAATTTCGGTGAACAGGTCTGCTTTGGTCATAGGGGGAGGTGTTTCCGGTATGAATGCTTCACTGTCGCTGGCCAATCAGGGTTTTAAGGTTCATCTGGTGGAAAAGGAAGATCATTTGGGAGGCAACCTCATTTACCTCAGAAAAAATCTGGATGATGAGGATTGGATTGCCTATATGAATCAAAAGATCAAAGAAGTAAAAGAACATGAGCTTATTGATTTGTATATGCACACCACCGTGGGTTCCGTTAACGGATCGGTTGGAAATTTTACCAGTCGGTTGCAGGGGGAATATGAGAGTGAGATTAATCATGGAGTGATTATATTGGCTACAGGAGCAGAGGAGTACAAACCCGGTAAATTTTTATACGACCAATATGAACAGGTGATCACCCAGCGGGAGCTGGAGAGTGAGATTGAAAAACGAGAGCATTTCAATACGGTTGTAATGATCCAGTGTGTGGGAAGTCGTGATAGGGAGCATGCCTATTGTTCGAGGGTTTGTTGCAGTGAAGCCATAAAGAATGCCATTGAGATTAAGCAAAAGGACCCGGAGGCGGAAGTGTATATATTGTATCGCGACCTGCGTACATATACTTACCGGGAAATATTTTACAGAAATGCCAGGAAACTGGGGGTTAAGTTTATTCATTTTCCGGACGAGGAATACCCTGAAGTCACTGCCGGTGCGGATCGGTTTCATGTAAAGGTCAAAGATACGGTAATCGATGATTATTTAACCCTTGATGCGAATATGGTAGTTCTCAGTGCGGGCATTGTAGCCAATCAGGAAAATAATCGGCATTTGTCAGAATTGATGAAGCTTCCTCTGGACGAACACGGCAATTTTATGGAGGCTCATACCAAGCTTAGGCCGGTAGATTTTGCCAATGAAGGTATATTCCTGTGCGGTTTGGCGCATTCTCCGAAAAATACGGAGGAAAATATCACCCAGGCTTTGGCCGCCGCCGGAAGAGCAGGTACCATTCTTTCAAAAGATTCGCTCGAAGTGGGTGGGGTGGTTTCTGTGGTGGACGAGGAGAAATGTGCAGCATGCCTTACCTGCCTTCGGGAATGTGTATTTAATGCGCCTTTTATAAATGAAAATGGTAAGGCGGAGATTAATCCAGCCAAATGTCAGGGATGCGGTAATTGTGCTGCTGCCTGTCCGGCAGAAGCCATTCAGTTGTTAACTTTTACAGATCCGCAGGAACATGCACTTTTTAAAGGCATCTTACAGGAAATATAGATTTATAGGAAATAGAACGTTTAATGTTTAAATGAGCAACTAAAAATGGAGAGTGAAGCGGGAGAAAGAGAACCGGTGATCATTGCTTTTTGTTGTCATTATTGTGCGTTTACCGCTGCAGATCTGGCGGGAACAATGCGTCAGCAGTATCCGACCAATATAAGAATTGTGCGCTTGCCATGTACGGGCAAGGTTTATGTGAATATGCTGCTTGAGGCTTTCGTTGACGGAGCGGATGGAGTGATGGTAGCCGGTTGTGAAGAGGGAAGCTGTCATTTTCTGGAAGGGAATTACCGGGCGAAGAAAAGGGTGAATTATGCCAAACAGAAAATTGAAGAAGTGGGGATCAATCCTGAAAAACTGGAGATGTATCACATCGGTGCTTCGGAGGGTCCGCTTTTTGCCCGGAAAGCCCGGGAATTTACCGAAAGAATCAGAAAACTGATGCAAGAGGAAAATGAACCAGAAAATCAAATACAAAACGAAAAATAATATAAATTAAAACTACTGTGTAGACAGCCTCATGTATAACATTGGGTGTCAAAAAAATAAATTAACACACAGAACAACAAAATATTAACCCAACATTTAGATCATGATCATTGCAGAACAAAAACCATTTAAGGAGATTTACGAATCTGTAAAGGATAGTGAAAAATTGCTGGTATTGGGGTGCGGTACCTGTGTAACGGTTTGCATGGCAGGTGGAGAAAAGGAAGTGGGTGTACTTGCCAATCAGATCCGTCTGGCGGCAGGGAAAGATGGAGGCAAGATTGAGGTGACCGAACATACCATTACCAGACAATGTGATGAGGAGTTTTTCGATGAGGGTGCCTCCGAAAAGATCAAAGAGGCTGATTCGGTGCTTTCTCTTGGCTGTGGCGTTGGAGTACAGCATATTGTGCAGTTGTATCCCGATGTGGTTGTACGACCCGGTGTCAACACACAGTTTTACGGTGCAACCTTGCAGCAGGGTATCTGGACGGAGAGATGCGCAGGTTGCGGAGAATGTGTGCTGGAGAGATTTGAAGGTATCTGTCCCATTGCCCGTTGTTCCAAGAGTCTGATGAACGGTCCCTGTGGTGGCTCTTCCAACGGGATGTGCGAAGTGGATCCCGAAAATACTGAATGTGCCTGGCAGCTTATATATGATCGCATGAAACGGTTGAATAAGTTGGATAAACTGATGGACTACCAGCCACCTAAGGATTGGTCGCATGATCGTGATGGGGGTCCCCGGAGCGTATCAAGGGAGGATGTCTTATTTTAAAGAATGCCGGGCAGAAGCATCAAACATTTTTATTATCCACTAAAAAATATAAACCGTAGATATGAGCGAGGAACAATATAAATCAGGCAGCAGATTAGAGCAGGTATTGACTTCTGGGAACTTTGCATTGACCGGCGAATTGGGTCCGCCCAAAAGTGCAGACCGTGAAACGGTGGAAAAGAAGGCCAATCTCCTGAAAGATTCTGTAGACGCGGCCAATATAACGGATAATCAGACTGCCATCGTTAGAATGTCTTCCTGGGGCGCCGGTTTGATAGCTAAAGAATGCGGACTGGAGCCGGTTATGCAGATCACCACTCGTGACCGTAACCGTCTGGCTATCCAGAGCGATGTGATCGGCGCTGCTGCTATGGGAATTAAAAACATCCTTTGTATTTCCGGAGATCATCATTCATTCGGAAATCACCCCACTTCCAGAATTGTCCATGATATAGATTCGGTTCAATTAATCGCCACACTGAAAAAAATGCGAGATGAAAAAAAGTTTGAATCGGGTGATGAGATCCGTAATACAAAGAAAAGCGAACTTATTGAACCCAGAATTTTTATTGGCGCTGCTGCCAATCCTTTTGCCGATCCTATGGAATTCCGGGTTGTCCGGCTGGCAAAAAAGATCAATGCCGGTGCGGATTTTATTCAAACCCAGGTGATCTATGATATGGAAAGGTTCAAAAAATGGATGGATGAGGTAAGGGATCAGGGGCTCCATGAGAAAACTTATATCCTTGCCGGTATTACTCCACTTAAATCGGCTAAAATGGCTCAATATATGAAAGAAAATGTATCCGGAATAGCCATTCCTGATCATGTTGTTGAACGACTTTCAGAAGCTGAGGATCAGAAAGCCGAAGGCATCAATATTGCAGTTGAACAAATGCAGGAGCTTAAGAATATGGAAGGAATAAGCGGGGTTCATCTGATGGCCATAGGCGCCGAGAAAAGTGTGCCCGGAATAGCGGAACAGGCAGGTTTTTTGCCCCGGCCCACACAATATGAGAAGATCTCCTGATCCATCATTATTAATCCCTACCGCAGCATTAGCTGCAAACAAATTTTTCTAAACCTGATGGTAAATGCCATGTTCAGATTAAAATAGCTTAGCTTTATGTTTTCCTTTTTTACTTTTTTTCATTACCAAAAAAAATAAACAAAAAACGCTAGACCTGAAAATCATTTGGGACAAATCTAATTTCTCGAATTCTTCCCCGTTCCTCCATGTGGCGCGAATAAATATCTAAAGCCTGTAGAAAATTTCTTCAGCGCCACGACGGAACTTAGCCCGATTCCACCCGCAATTCTCGAAAAGATTTAGAGTTAAATTTTGTTATTTTAACAAAATTATTGGGAGTGATAGCATACAATCATTGTATTATGCTGAACAGATGGATCACTAATTTATTTTGGGTGTCTTGTTGTTTCCCTATCTGACAGGCTGCGGAAAGGCCGGGAAAGAAAGCCGAAATACCGGAAAAATATGAGAAATATCTTGTTGTTTTGTTTTTATTGTATATATTTGCAGAATTGATAAATAAATATTCATGTCTTGGGCTTGTTTATTTAAAGAAGTTGTTGTCAAAGAATGGAATATAAATCTGGATAGAAAAGACACGTAATATGTTTTCAATAAGAATCTACATCCTTTGTATGCTAATACTTTCCAGTTTTGTTCCATGGGCTTCCCGCCCATGTTGTTAAATTCTTTCCCGACTTATATTTTCTGTTATTTACATTTTTATCTATCCAATTGATTATTTATTAAAAATATCCACTATGATTGAAGAAAAATTCAGTATACTGGGTGGAGGAAATTTAGGTTCGTCCATCGCTATAGGATTGAAGGATTATTCTGTTGTTCACAAAGATAATCTTTTGCTGTATGATGTGCTGGAAAAGCAAAGAAAAACACTGGAAAACAAGGAATTGCGTGTAGCCGAAAGCAACAGGGAGGCTGTTCGTGAAGCAGATATTATCCTGATTGCTGTGAAGCCTTATCAGGTTATTGAAATTCTGGAGGAAATAAAAGACGAGCTTGATCCGGAGAGGCACATCATTATATCCTCTTCTGCCGGAATTTCTTCAACCGAAATGTATAAAGTCATTGATAACCGGATGCCCTTATTCAGGGTCATGCCCAATATTGCCATTGCCGTTCAGGAAGCGGCATCCTGTATTACTCCTGTTAATGCCAATGAGGAGCAAAAGGAACTTATTCATGGCATTTTTTCGTCCCTGGGTGATGTGCATTATATCCCCGAACATTTGATGTCTACGGCAACCGTGGCGAGCGGATGTGGTATAGCTTTTGTAATGAGGTTCCTCAGAGCCATGACCGCCGGTAGTGTTGAGATGGGTTTTCAACCTTCACAGGCATTGGAGATTGCTACCAAGCTGCTCAGAGGGGCAGCCGAGCTACTGGAACAGAATGCCGAGCATCCCGAACACGAGATTGATAAAGTGGCTACGCCCCTGGGTATTACTATTACAGGATTGAATGAAATGGAGCACAATGGTTTCAGTTCAGCGGTGATCAAGGGGATTATGAAATCTTACGATAAAGTGACCAATGGTAAGTAGTCGGGCTTCCACAAGTCATTTTATATAAAAGGAATGCAATGAATAATATATAACCCAGCTTTTTGTTTTTTAAGTAAGTTTTTGCAATACCTGAGCCAAAAATTTATTTTATTGCATTCATTCATTTATTAAAATCAAGGTTATGCTTTTTGACCTGGAATATATAGAGAAGGTATATAGGGAATATCAGGAGAATCTGGAAGACATCCGGAAAAAAGTTGACCGGCCCCTGACCCTTACCGAGAAGTTGCTTTTTGCCCATGTAGGCAGTAAGGATGAGATACCTGAACGGGGCAGGGATTATGCCCACTTTCATCCTGACCGGGTGGCCATGCAAGATGCCACTGCCCAGATGGCATTGCTACAGTCCATTAATGCCGGGCGCAGTCAAACGGCTGTTCCTGCCACCGTTCACTGTGATCATCTGATCCAGGCAGCACGGGCAGCAGATGCTGATCTGCGGGAGGCCCCGAAACAAA
>JAIPAF010000047.1 GCA_021740225.1 Bacteroidales bacterium
CATTTCTCAGTTGCTCTTAAAATTCCTCCTACATCTGAAAAGTCAAATACAGTTGAAATATCAGGAATTTCCTGGCCGGGCTGAAATCTCAGGCTTTCATTCATTGGAGGCACATCCACAATTTTTCCCGGATTAAAGATCTCATTGGGGTCCCATGTACGTTTAACCGCTTTAAGCAATTGATAATTTTTATCCCCCAGGATGATGGGAATAAATTCCCCTCTGAGCCTTCCGTCTCCATGCTCCCCGCTGAGGGAACCATTGTATTTTTTTACCAGATGAGCGATTTCCCGGCCAATGGTTCGGAACATTTCCACATCCTTCGGATCTTTCAGGTTCAAAATGGGTCGAAGATGCAGTTCTCCGGAACCTATGTGGGCATAAAACACACAATCGAGATTATACCGGTTGAGTATTTTCTTGAAATCTTCCATATAATCAGGTAAAACCTCAACATTCACCGCCGTATCCTCAATGATCGACACAGGTTTGGCATCCCCTTTCATATTAGAGAGGATACCCAATCCCGCTTTCCTCAGGTTCCACACTTTACTTGCTTCGGGTTCGTGGATCAGGGGGTAATAATATCCGTAGCCGGCCTCCCGGAAATCACTTACCATTTTGTGGTGGATATTTTCTATCTCTTCTTTGGAATCTCTGGCAAATTCTATGATCAATATGGCTCCGGGTTCTCCCTTCACGAATTCCCTGTTCCTTTGCTGATCTCTGTTGTTTTTGGTAAGCTTCAGAATATGGTCGTCCATCATTTCTACGGTTCCCGGATTATGTTTAAGGGCTATCAGGTTGGCCCGAAAGGCTTCTTCCTTGGTTTCAAAATGGGCAGCCGTAACTGCGCTATATTTTGGGGGCAGTGACACCAGATTAAGCTTGATCTCTGTGATGAACATTAATGTGCCTTCCGACCCACATATCAATTTACTGAAATTAAAAGGGTGCCGGGATTGTTCTGAATATACTTCGGAGTCCAGCAGCAGGTCTATGGAATATCCTGTATTTCTTCGATATATGGAATTATCCGGGTATTCCCGCTCTATCTCCTTCTGATTGTCAGGATTACTTAAAATTTCATGGATATCCTGATATATCTTTGATTCCATGGAATTACCCTGCAATTTTTCCCGGAACTCCTCATGGCTGAGTGGTCCGAATTCCGCTTCTGAGCCATCGCTCAGAAGTCCTTTCACAGAAATGGTATGGTGCCTGGTTGTGCCATAAAGAATGGAATGGGCACCACATGCATTGTTTCCAACCATCCCGCCGATCATACAACGATTGGCCGTGGAAGTTTCCGGCCCGAAAAACAATCCGTAATCCTTAAGAAAAAGATTCAACTCGTCCAGTATTACTCCGGGCTGAACCCTTACCCATCGTTCATCCTGGTTGATTTCCAGAATATTGGTCATGTAGCGGGAGACATCAACTACAATACCCGGCCCGACAACCTGCCCGGCAAGGGAAGTACCGGCTGTTCTCGGTATCAGTGAAGTTTTGGTCTTTTGGGCAATGGAAATCAGTTCCCTGATATCGTCCTTGTCTTTGGGCAATGCCACAGCATCTGGTATTTCACGATAGGCCGAAGCATCGGTGGCATAAAGCAGCCGGGTCTTCTTGTCGGTGCAAAAATCCCCTTTCAGGTGGTTTTTATACTCCTGTAGTTTATCATCCATGAGTTAGTAATTTTTAAATCGGCCAGACAAAAATAATTAACGTTAAACTTAAATTAAAAAGAATGTAGCGGAAATGAGGGTATACTTATATAAAAAAATAAACCTCTGTATATCCTACATTCGTTTATTAATGCAGGAATATACAGAGGTCTATATAGTTGATAGCAAAGATGTTAATAAGAATTACTTATAGTATTTATTTATGATTATAAGCTACATCCAGCACATCATCAAAATAATCTACAAAATGGGGTTTTATTCCTTTTTTGAGATAATCGGGCAATTCCTCAAAATCTTTCTGATTGTCTTTTGGGAAAATCAGATTATACACCCCAACCCTTCGGGCTGCGATGGTTTTTTCTCTGATACCGCCAATGGGCAATACCTTGCCTGTTAAAGTAAGCTCTCCGGTCATAGCCAGATCCTGCCGGACAGGTTTATTCGTAGCCAGACTGTAAAGTGCCAGTGCCATAGTAATTCCTGCACTGGGTCCGTCTTTGGGCGTAGCTCCTGCAGGAACATGAAGGTGTATAAAGTTGTCCTTGAAGTACTTTGCCAGACCGTCCTCATTGCCATTTAGTTCACATAGCAAAGACCGGACGTAAGAATATGCTATTTCAGAGGACTCCTCCATTACTTTGCCGAGTTGGCCGGTTTGCTTAAACCCGCTCTGTTTGCTCTTAACAGCCGAGGCTTCTACATACATTGTTGTGCCTCCCATAGATGTCCAGGCCAAGCCAAGTGAAACCCCGGGCATTTTTTTGGTATAGAGTTTCTCAGTGGTGAATACAGGGTTGCCCAGATATTTCTCCAGGTTATTTTTGGTAATCGAAAACCTTTTCTGACCGGTTTCGGATTGCCTGAGGGTAACTTGCCTCATAACTTTGGCAATATTTTTTTCCAGGCTTCTCACACCGGCTTCCCTGGCATACTCATCAATCATCCTTCGAAGGGCTTCATCCGAAATATTGACTTCACTTTTCTTCAGTCCGTGTTCTTTTATTTGCCTGGGTATTAAATATTTCTTGGCAATCTGCACTTTCTCCTGAAGGATGTATCCGGGCAGTTTGATCACTTCCATTCTGTCGAGCAAGGGCTGAGGAACGGTATCCAACTGATTGGCCGTTGTGATAAACAAAATGTTTGACAAGTCATAGCGAACATCCAGATAATGATCCAGAAAATCCTTGTTTTGTTCCGGATCCAGTACCTCAAGCAAAGCAGATGCCGGATCTCCCTGGAAGCTGACGCCCATTTTATCGATCTCATCAAGCATAATGACCGGGTTGGAAGTACCTGTACGTTTGAGGCTCTGAATCACCTTCCCGGGCATGGCCCCAATATAAGTTCTTCTGTGGCCTTTAATTTCGGCTTCGTCTCTCATGCCTCCGACCGAAAAACGGAAAAACTTGCGGTTCATGGAATCGGCAATGGAACGTCCGACAGAGGTCTTTCCCACACCCGGGGGACCAACCAGGCAAAGTATGGTTCCCGTATGCTTGCCTTTCTTTATCACCGTACTGATGAACTCAAGTATGCGATTTTTAACATCTTTCAAACCATAGTGATCACGATCGAGAATTCTTCTGGCCTCCTGGATATCCAGCCTGTCCTGGCTGTAAATGCCCCATGGAAGTTCCGTCAATGTATTCAGATAGGCACGGGTAACCTGAAACTCAGATGAACTGGGTTCCAGAGTTTGCATCTTTTCAATTTCACTATTGATCACCTCCGAAGCTTCCTGTGAAAGCTTCAGATTCTTCATCCGATCTTTGAATTTCTGAATCTCCGATTCCTTATCATCTTTTTCTATTCCCAGCTCACGTTTGATGACCTTCAGCTGTTCCCTCAGGAAAAACTCCCTTTGCTGCTTGGAAACTTTTTCATTGATCTGCTTTTGGATTTCCTCCTGTATCTGCGATCGTTCAATCTCCTCCTTTAGCAGCACCAAAAGTTTCTCCGCCCTTTTATAGAGATCATAAGTCGCCAGAATATCCTGCAGTTTCTCTCCGTCGGCCGTAAGCATGGCTGTGATCAGGTCCATCAGCATGCCGGGCTTTTCAATGCTGATTTGGTTCAATACCATCTTAATCTGTTCCTGAAAAACCGGGTTTTTCTTCAACAGCTCTTTCACTGAGGAAACAATAGAAAGGGTATAAGCCTTGAGTTCCTCCGAGGGTTTTTCGTCAGGATCGCTGTAGTATTCCACCTGCCATTGAAGTACCGGGTCTTTTCTTACGGATTTAACGTAAGAAAATCGTTGAAGCCCCTGTACCAATACCTGAAGACTATCCTCCTGAACCGGTACGATCTTATGAATTTTAACCACGGTTCCTACTTCATACATTTCCGAATTCATAAAATCCTGCTGATCCGGTTCTTTTACAAGCACAAGGCCCAAAAACGGCTGATTGCTATTGGCTACATTTTTTATGGCTTCTATAAATTTCGGACCGGTGAAAGTCATCGGTACAGTAATACCCGGAAAAAATGGCCGGGTATCTACGGGCAGCACTGTTAAAATGTCAGGCAACATATCAGAAACAACAGCAATATCAGAAGAAACGGGTTGACCTTGTTGATTCTGATATCCTTGATTGTGTTGCTCATGTTGATAGTTTTGGTTATTATTATTCTGTTCTTCACTCATAAATATTCCTTTTTTTCTACCATTTTTCTCTATATATTACAAGGAACATGCCACTAACAATAAATTGAATCCCAGTAGACAATGTACCCGGATCATCATTTATTAATTGCCAGTATCATTTAAGACACGTGATTCTTCTCTCCCTATTAAGCGATTGGGTTTCCCCGGTTGGTATTTACCAGTAGAAACGGTTGCGGTTGAATGAATCGAAGGAGTTGTACCGATTATAGGGAGTATAGAAAGGATTGTTGCCCTCAGAAAACCGGAATTCGAAATCTATGCTGGCATTTTCAGATATTTTGTAACCCATACCCAGGGAAAAAGAGTTATAATCAAATGATCTATTGTTTTGATCAGGATAAAGACTAAAAGGTGCCATGGAATTTTCTGCATGTTGGCCCTGTGCACTAATATACATTCTGTCATTTGGCTGATAGGTGCCGCCGGCAGAAATGGCATATGAGTTATTGCTGGTATTCATGGGCATCAACCCGTCTCCGGAAGGGCTGAAGTTTGCGGTGGAACTAAAGGGTGATTGATTGAAATTGGAGATCACACCTGTAAAATTCAGGCTGAAGTTTGAATTTACCTGGTAATCAATACTTGGAGCCACGTAGGAATTCATCATCGAGTGACCCGAAAAAGACGTAAAACCGGTACCTACGGTAAGCCCGAAATCAACTTTATCCTCATTTGAATCCTTCGCGTTGTGTATGACAGATGAATCAATCGGACTGTAAAAATTGGGCAAAGGCTGATAAATCTGACTGTATCCGAATACAGGTAAAATCGTCAATATGAGGAAATAAAATAATTTTTTCATTCCCGCTTAGTTTTTATGATGATAATCTAACAAATTTAACAAAAATTTATTTAAAAACGCATTATTTTGAGATTTTAGTATTATTCATTCTTTTTTATCAGTTCGGGTGACCTTCAAAATGCCCTTCTCCTGTTTAAGTTTATTGATAAGGGATTGCAAAGTTTTCGTATCGGAAACATATAAATTGATATGGCCGTCAAACAAGCCGTCATCGGAATCAATTGATATGGAACGGATTTTTACTTTCATATAATTAGAAATGACATCGGAGATGCGATTGACCATTCCAATTTCGTCAATCCCCGATACTTTGATGCGTGTTTGAAAGGAGGTCTTCTTCTTTGTTTTTTTCCACTGAACAGGGACAACGCGGTAATCATATTGTGATAACAGCCGCTGTGCATTGACACAACCAGCCCGATGTATTTTTATGCCTTCGGTTTTGGTTACAAAGCCCAGAATATCATCTCCATATATGGGAGTACAGCACTTTGCCAGTTTATAATCGATCCCTTTTAACTCATCTCCTATAATGATAAAATCTTCTGTTTGTGAAGATACTTTTGGGGATTCCCTGTCATCCTTTTCTTGTATTTCGGTCCCATTGACTTTTTCTTTTTTTTCAGACTCTTTTTCGGTAAGAAGGTCTTTTAGCTCGGTTACATCGATTTTCCCGTTGCCCAGGTTGGCAAAAAAGTCCGTGGCTTCCTTAATGTTATAATATTTGAGCAGTTTGTTCAGATTATCCTGGTTAAAAGGGATCTTCCAATTCTTGAGTCGCCGCTTAAGGAGCTCTCTCCCTGTATCCGCTTCTTTTCTCTGTGTTTCCTTTAAATATTGGCGAATCTTTGACTTGGCTTTAGAAGTAACCACCATCGCCAGCCAGTCATTTTTGGGCTTCTGGTTTTTTGAGGTGATCACCTCAACACTGTCTCCGTTGTTTAGTTTGTGTCGAATGGGAACATTCTTGTTGTTTACAATACCCCCTACACATTGAGCACCGATCTCTGAATGGATCTCAAACGCAAAATCCAGTACAGAGGCTCCTTCCGGTAATCGGATCAGTTCCCCTTTAGGAGTAAATACGAAAATTTCCTGAGAAAGCAGGTTCAACCGAACGTTGTCAATGATTTCCGAAGCAGTGGCATCACTTGTTTCCAATATATCGCGAATCTTGCCCATCCAGTTGTCGAAAGCCTGATCTCCTTCAATCCCTTTATATTTCCAGTGGGCCGCATAGCCTTTTTCTGCTATGTCATCCATTCGTGTTGATCGTATCTGTACCTCCACCCATTTGCCTTCAGGACCAATCACTGTTGTATGCAACGATTCGTAACCATTCGATTTGGGATTGGAAATCCAGTCTCTTAGCCTTTCCGGGTTAGGCCGGTAAAAATCGGAAACAATACTATAGACCCTCCAGCAATCCGACTTTTCCGTGTGAGGAGAAGTATCCAGAATGATCCGGATGGCAAAGATATCATAAACCTGCTCGAACGGAACCCCTTGTTCCTTCATTTTTCTCCATATGGAGTATACCGACTTGGTCCTTCCTTTAATTTCATAGTTGAAACCTTTCTTTTCCAGCTCTTCTTTTATAGGATCGGCAAATTTTTTTATAAAGCGATTTCTTCTGGCAGTGGTGTTTTGTAACTTTTTGACGATTGATCTGTAGGTTTCGCTCTCCGTATATTTCATCGACAAATCCTCAAGCTCCGATTTAATGGAATACAATCCAAGACGGTGAGCCAGAGGAGCGTAAAGAGAAAATGTTTGTACAGAGGTCTTTAATTGATATTCTTTGGGCATGTAATTCATGCGTCTCATTTCATCGAGAAGGATGGCCAGCCGGATCAATATCACCCGTATATCATTGGATAGGGTCAACAGCAATTTTCTGAAATTTTCCGGCTGAAACTTGGTTTCACTCGTTTTGATATCAAATATCTTGAGCAATCCTTCCACTATTTCCCTGACCTTTTCCCCATATTCTTCGTCGATATATTTGAGGGTCAATTTATCTCTTCTTACCAGGTCATAAAGTAAGCTGGCCAGCACCGATTTAGTAGCCATGCCTATCTCTTCGACAACAATTCGGGCTACTTCCAGAAGATGTATTATAAAGGGTTCCCCGCTGGGGAGTCTTTCATTTTGATAATGTTCAATGGTTTCATCCAAAGCCCTTCTGATAATCTCAGTATCCTCTTTAGTCAGGAAAGATTTGGATTTTTGAAGCAAATCTGTATATCGAACATAGATCTTTCGGCGATCCTTAAATTTCAGTTTTTCTTTTGTTTCAATCATACCAAACTATTTTATTACAAACTCGTCGGCATCTTTGCCAACGGGGAATTTCTCCCTAAACCGGTTTAATTCATCAAGAGACAATGATAAGGTTTCAACAGATTCCTGATGGGGTTCGGTCTTACTTATAATGTTTCCCCGCGGATCTATAACCATAGAATCACCCGAGTAAGTAAGGTCTTTTCCATCTTTCCCTATTCTGTTAACACCGGCAATATACACCTGATTCTCCAGTGCTCGTGCTACGAGCAGAGATTTCCATACGTGCCTTCTCACTTCAGGCCAGTTTGCAATATATACGGCCAGATCATAATCATTATGGTTACGACTCCACACGGGGAAGCGTAAATCATAACATATAAGGGGCAATATCCTCCAATTACCAAGATGAAATATTACTCTATGCTGACCTGCCGTATAATGTTTATTCTCCTCACCCATTCTGAAGAGATGCCTTTTATCATATATTTTATAATTACCTTCCGGCAATACAACGAATAACCGGTTGAAGTAATTGTCATTTTCCCTTATGATCAAACTGCCTATCAATGTTACGTGTTTATCCGCAGCCACCGATTGCATCCATTTTAAGGATTTGCCTTCTTTGGGCTCTGCCAGGCGCTCCGGTTGCATCGAAAACCCAGTAGTGAACATTTCAGGAAGTATAACCAAATCTGTTTCCTTAGATATTTCGTTTATTTTGGTATTGAAATGTTCCAGGTTTCTGTCAATCTGCTCCCAAGCCAGTTCTGTTTGGATGAATGTTATGTTGAGGTTTGTATCCTGATCGCTCATAAAACAATTGTATTGCTGTTCGCCATAACTCTCAAAGTTAACATTTTCATGAAAAAAACCTACCAGTAGATTATAAATTTTTTCATCGTTAGGATCAATTGATTTGGGTATGGGTATCCTCCAGTATTCCCTTCATCAAAGGGATATAATATTTCCAGAAAAATCTTGTCCGATCTGCCTTGGTTTCTGAATAAAAAAGAAAGTCAATCAACTGTATTCCAGAAAAATATGATGTACCCATATCAATTGGATTCTGGCAGAAATCTCCGGCGAAATAATACAGGTTATAGTTATCGGAGTGATTGATAATAGCGGGGAAACTTGAACTGACATTATAACTGGTAAGCAGCGAATCTCCCTTGGAATTGGTGGATAATTCAAAATTGGCCACAGCTTCCTCCTGTTTATTGTCCTTCACTATATCAAACCAATATGGATATTCAAGAGTAAGCGGCAATTGGTATTTTTCGGCGAATCTTCTCTTGGTTTGTATTATAGGCACATCCCGGGTTAAATGTTCTGAGGAATCCAGTACGATAACTGTACCGTATCGGTGGATCAGGACAATTCCCGAATGTTTAAAATTCCATTTTGCTCCTTTCTGTTCTTCATAAAGATCAACAATCCATCCGGGTAAACCGGGATTCTGTTCTACATCCAAAGAATGAAAATAACGACCTATCCATCCTTCCCAGGTAAATTGCAGCAAATCTTCCGTATTACTTCTAATAAGCGGAGAAGTGGTTTTATTCAATAACACGAATTCGGTGATTATGGTTTTTCCTTTTTCCATAAACGCTTTTAATAACAAATAATCGTTTCGGTTCAACCCCCCGTAAACTTTCTCTTCCCCTCTCATCTCCGAGTTGGAATTTTGATACCACTCACTATAATACACCCCATATGTATCGGCATAGTAGGCAATATCCGCGTTATCGGAAATCTGCTCCACATCGTCATTGGACACACTTTTGAAATCGAATTGTTTATCCCCCGGATTGATTGGGAAAAATCCGTAATAATCCTTTTTAAATTTATACCTCTCATGATTGGATTTCACGTATCGATTGTTATTCAATACCCAGTAGAACGATTTGTGTTCAATACGCTCTTCGGTGGGTACCGTTTTATTCAGAAGAAATACTTCTAACTCTTTTTTGGGCTTGAAGAACCAAATAAGAAAAGAACCCAATATCACTAAAAATACACCAATAAAGAATCCTGGTATAATCCTGGCAATCTTTTTATTTTTCATTGGCCAACAAATTATTTAATTAGCGACACAAAATAAGATTTTTTTGAAAAAGAAAGCAAATAAAAAAATTTAAAGTAGAAATAGGGGTCAACCTCCGGGTCAAAAAGATTACTTCACCCGGATCTGGATTAATTTTCTTTCATTGGTATCTTTGGTTCCCGGTCTTTTGTATATAAACTTCAGGATGGTTTGGCCTTCCCTTTCGGCCCGGAAATGCCACTTTTTAGTACCTCCTGCTCCCAAACGGGGTTTGTTCGTTGGATTCTCCTCTGGTACGTATTCATCACCCTGTAGGGTAATAATCGAATCAGAAAGGCCTTCTTCTATCGCCCAATGGTATCCTGTGGATGGATTGGTTTTCAGATTGATTACAAACTCCTCCCCTTTGTTTACTTCATATTCCCTGTCAAACTCAATAGTGGCACATGAGGATACCGATAATAAAACAATAAAAAACAGTGTTATAATGGGATGTTTCATTTCGAAGTCGGATATTGGTTATAATAAAAAGGTAAATTTAATGAAAAATTGCCATTAGGCAAGCCCACCATGTAAATAAGTCATATCTCCAAAGAAAATATCTAAAGAATCTCCCCAACAGCCTGCTCAATATTTTCCAGGGCGGTTCTCAGTGTTTTTCTCGGACATCCGAAATTCAAGCGTTGAAAGCCAGTACCGTTTTCTCCAAAAGCAGAGCCCTCATTCATCCCTACGCCGGCTCTTTCTACCATAAAACGATTGAGCCGGTCGTTTTCCACAGGCAGTTCCCTGCAATCCAGCCAGGCAAGATAAGTTCCCTCGGGTTTGATTAACTGAATCCCGGGGATGTGATCTTCAATAAACTCATTGATGAGCTGTACATTTCCGGTTAAATAGCTGATCAATTCTTCCAGCCATTGTTCTCCATAGTTGTAAGCGGCTTCCAGGGCTACATTGCCGAATATATTCCCGTGTGCGAGGTGTATTCTTTCAATCATCTCATTGAATAATCCTCTGAATTTCCTGTTGGGAATGATACCGACAGAAGTGGTTAATCCAGCAATATTGAAAGTTTTGCTAGGTGCTAAAAAGGTAACGGTGTTTTGCTTAATCTCTTCGCTGATGGAAGCCATCGGGGTATATACATGTCCCGGGAAGACGATATCGGAATGAATTTCATCGGCTATAATCAAAGCACCATACCTGCAACAAAGCTCGCCCATGGTTTTCAGCTCCCCCCGGGTCCAAACCGACCCCCCGGGATTATGCGGGTTAGAAAGAATAAAAAGTTTTACCCCCGATTTGAGCTGTTTTTCGAAATCCTCCATATCGATGTGATATCTTCCTTCGTGCAGGAAAAGCCGGTTTTCTACCAACTGCCTGCCATTCTTTTTAACTGCCTGAAAAAAAGGAAAATATACCGGAGGTTGAATCATCACTTTATCGCCCGGTTCCGTCAGGGTCATAATAGATAAGTTAACCCCGGGAACAATCCCGGGGGTAAAAGTCAGCCATTCCCGTGCTATGGGCCAGTGATATCGTCTTTCTGTCCACCGCATTACCGCCTGGTAAAAAGATTCCGGTCTGATGCTGTATCCGTATATTTCATGCCGGGTCCTTTTCGAAATGGCCTCTGATACCGGGGGCGGTACCCTGAAATCCATATCCGCCACCCACATGGGAAGCACGTCATCTCTTCCGAATAATTTCTCTCTCAAATCGTACTTGACACTGTTGGTATTAGCTCTTGGAATGATTTCATCAAAATTATAAGACATAAATTACTTTTTGGGAAATCCAACAGACTGGCTGTACATTACGTGCTGATTCTCCTCCAGATTCAGGGTTTTTGAGATCAATTCCTTATTGATGGAGCCCCGGAAAACACAATTTAACCCTTCCGAAGCACAAAAAAGATAAACGTTCTGACCAATGAACCCGCAGTGCGTTCCTGCTGTAATCATGTGCTGCTGTTCACTGCCATCAGAATATTTGGAAAAATCCGATACATAAACCAGATTGACAGAAACATTTTTAACGAAATCCTGCATCCCCATGTTGGCACGCACATCTTTATCGGTTATCTGCTTCAGGGCATTCTTTTCGGGAAGATATAAGTACGCCCCGTTCCTGGTGGTTATGTAAATCTGAATATCTTGAATATTATGTGCTGAAGGAGCAGTGCGTTTCCCGGACTCCGGCCGGTTGATCCCAAATGCAGCCCAAAGCAGGTCGGAAAGCATTTGATCGCTCATCTCTTTATCAGCAAACGTCCGGGAAGAATGTCTTTGATTCAAGGCTTTCATGAGGCTCTTACCGCCCTCTTTCTGAGGTTCTGGTAATTGTTTGATTTCCTGCGCCTGAATCTGAGGCAGGCCACATACCATTAAAAAAAGTACAGCAACAAATATTGATCTTTTCATAATCACTAATCTTTTAGATTCGACAAAAAATTTTCTTTGTATAATTTATCCCTACTTCCACTTTTTTCTTCATTGCATAGTTGATTTTAAATCGGCGTTAAGCACTCTAATCCTGCAACAATTTATCGGCCATGGCATTGGCGAGGTTTTCACACGCGACAAAAGCTTCCTCCCCGGGAATGCCTTTTATATCTACCGGATCGCCAACCATCTCCCAATCAATATTTTCCGCAAATTTGTTAAG
>JAIPAF010000048.1 GCA_021740225.1 Bacteroidales bacterium
TTTTATTAGTTCTTAACATATACTTTACCCTGAATGATCTTGTTGGCAGGTTGGCCACGGATCATTCTACGTCTTGCAAATTGCTCCCCGCAATTGGGACACCGCAAATCACCATTTGTATTATCTTCCTTGATATGCTTTAGAAAACATTTAACCAGATGTCCCGCTTTTGCTTTGTGATACTTATACAAAAGCGTTTTACAGTTTGCGCAGTATATTTTTTTGGTCATAATTAACAGGTGAAAATCACAATAATCAATCACTAAATTTCTATAACTCTTCCGGCTCCTCCTTCAACATATTTCTCCGGATATAACCTCTTAATTTCTTTAATATGTTGCGTGCAATGAGTAGGACAAATCAACTCAAGGTCCCTGAACAATTCAAACTGCCTAAATCCATGTAATCCACCAGCAATTCCATAAATGTTACCAAACTGAGAGGCCGTGGAAAGAATATCCTCCATCATGGGATGGGAACATCCTACTACAACCACCAACCCCCTATCGGTTTGAACAACTAAAGATTGTTCAATTTGATCAATCTCGCCAGTGGAATAAAAATGTTCATGAAGTTCCATTGGCTGATTCACGTAAATTGTTTCCCTAACATGTTGCACTGCCCGGAAGGAAGGTGGAACATATAGTTTAACATCACTATTCATATCCAGAAAAGATGAAAGTCCTCCAACATGATCAAAATGAGCGTGTGAAATAAATACCTCATCTACAACTGAAGGGTCGAGATTCATTTTTTCCATATTGTCAAGCAATATGGAACCGTCTGTTCCTGTATCAAAAAGGATTGTTCTGTCATACGCCTCCACCAGGCAGGAAAATCCCCAGTCGGGGTTAAGTTCCGGCCGAAACACCGTATTGTCATACAGAATAGTTATTCTCATATTCAGTACTTTTGATTGTGAATGATCACTTTTTACAAATATAATGAGAATATTCTCAAATATCAAAATGTATTTAGTGTTTTAATCTGATTTTGATTCCGGTATGGTATATTCTCCCGATAACATAAGGAAAGAATATTTTATATAAGGAATATTCAAAAAAGTAAGTTCACTTTATAAATTTATCGAAAAATATTTGGTTTTTGAACATATGTTCATTATATTTGCAACGTATTTTTAATATAGCGTATAAAAATAAAGGAGGTTACTATGCCAGGAGGAGACAAAACAGGACCAGCAGGAGCAGGACCTATGACCGGAAGAGCCATGGGCTACTGTGCAGGATATTCCGTTCCCGGTTATGCAAACATGGCTCCGGGAATGGGAAGAGGAATGGCCCGAAGATTTGGATTCGGGCGCGGGGGTGGCTTCAGAAGAAGATTCTATCATCCCGGTGAGGTGATGGAAGATCTGGCCCCCACACGTGAAGAAGAGTTGCAGAGCTTGAAAACCCAAGCTGAAAGACTTAAAAGAACATTGGATGATGTTCAGAGAAGAATCGACGAACTGGAAAAAGAAAAGTAAAACCATTTGCAGTTCTTTGAAAAACCGGTATGGTGTGATGCTATCGGAATATTCCATTAACAGTAAATAAGTGGAGCGTATAATCTCTATATTTGTAAAAAATTGTCACCACGTCCCAAACGACACATAAAATTAGGGAGACCTCCCCGAATGATGGGATTTAAGCCAATGGGGGTTCCTATGGCTCTGAGTGAGCACGTATCCGTCCAGTATGAAGAGTATGAAGCACTCAGGCTTGCGGATTATGAAAATTTATCCCATGAGGCGGCTGCAAAAGAGATGAATATATCGAGGCCCACTTTCACCAGGATATATGAAAAAATCCGCAAAAAACTCGCTCAGGCTTTTGTTGAAGGGAGAACAATTCTGATTGAAGGCGGAAACGTAGAATTTGACAAACAATGGTTCCGGTGTACATCATGCCATACCGTATTTCACGTCCCTGAGGGTCACAAACCGGTTTGTACGTCCTGTGGTTCCGAAAACGTTGAAAACATCAACGAATCGCTAGAAAGATGGCAAACCGGTAAGAAAGGAAGATGGGGACATGGCTGGAGAGAAGCAGAGGAAAAAATCTGTGTATGCCCCACATGCAATACCCGGGTTGAAGCACAACGGGGAATACCCTGCAGGGAATTGACATGCCCCGATTGCGGCAATCATTTAACAAGAAAAACTTAACGGAGGTTAATATGAAGAAAATCGCCATACCGATGAGTCAGGGAAAGGTTGCCAGGCATTTTGGTCATTGTCAGGTGTTTCACCTGTTTGAGGTGAACGACTCCAAAATTGAAAATGAGGAGTCATTGACTCCTCCACCCCATCAGCCGGGAGTTATTCCCAAATGGATCCACCATCAGGGGGCTACAGATGTCATTGCCGGCGGAATGGGCCAAAGGGCCATTGATATCTTTAACCAGCTCGGTATAAATGTTTATGTAGGGGCTCCCGGTAAGGATTCCAGAACAATTATAGAGGCATTCCTTAACGGAACGCTGGAAACCCACGCCAATCTTTGTGATCATTAATTTCTGAAGAAAAAGTACAATGAACCATCAATGTTTATTCTGTTTTTGCAGGTCATTTGATAAGCTGTTGCAGAAACACGGGGGAGATAATGAAGAAAGGCTGAGGCTGGCCAAAAAATTTTTCTCCCTTTTGGCGGAAGCGGATACGGAAAAGCCTACTCCGTATATTGCGCGTAACATTCACGCCATAATCAGGGAAAATTTGGGAGATCCGGATCCTTACAAGAAAGAAAAACACCGGAACAACGAACAGGCCTTATCTCTATATAATGAGCTGAAGGAAAAAATATCCGCATCAGAAGATCCTTTCAACCGGGCCCTGCGTTATGCCCTGGCCGGAAACATCATTGATTACGGACCTTCTCATACGTTTGACGTGTATAGTACACTGGAAAAAGTCGAACATTCGGATTTTGCCATAGATCATTCCCTCCAGCTGGAAAGCAGGATAAACGATGCAGATAACATCCTGTACATAGGAGACAATGCAGGAGAGATTGTTTTCGACAAGCTGTTCATTGAAACCATGACGCACCCCAACGTCACTTTTGCCGTCAGAGGAGCCCCGGCCATCAATGATGCTACATGGGAAGATGCTGAAATGGTTGGGATGGATCGCGTGGCGAATGTAATAACCAATGGATATGATGCACCTTCCACTATCCTGGAAATGAGCGGCAGCGAATTTCGTCATGCTTTCGATGCCGCAGACCTGATCATCGCCAAAGGGCAGGGCAACTTTGAAGGCCTGATGAATCAAAAAGATCAAAGGCTTTGGTTTCTGCTTATGGTCAAATGTCAGGTTATTGGTGATTTACTGGGAGTTAAGAAGGGCGATTTTGTAGTTTCCAACGGGCATAGCTCACATTTATAATAGGCACGATTGTGCCATATAAAAGATAATTCTAATTCTAAAAAACATCGTACAAAATGAAAAATACGGACGTACTCATCATAGGAAGCAGTGCCGCAGGTTTGACCACTGCTGTTTCAGGAAAGAACAATTATCCGGAAAAAGATTTTCTGGTCATCCGCAAAGAAGAAAAGATCATGGTTCCCTGCGGCATACCTTATATTTTTGGATCACTTGAAAGCTCTGACCATAACATGATGCCGGCAGATTCCAAATACGATGCTTTGGGGATAAATCACCAGGTTGGATATATAGAAGAGATCAACAGGGAAGATCAGGTATGCCGGCTTACTGAAGGTACCGAAATCGGTTATAAAAAGTTGGTACTGGCCACCGGTTCCACCCCAAAAGTACCGGAATGGCTTGACGGAAAAGAGTTGGATAATGTATTCGCGATTCCCAAAAATAAATATGTGCTGGACCATGTTAAAAGTCAGCTTAAGGATGCTCAGAAAGTAGTAGTGGTTGGCGGTGGATTCATCGGGGTGGAATTTTCCGACGAGCTCAACAAAGCCGGAAAAGAGGTAACCATTGTGGAAGTATTACCTCATATTCTTAACGTAGCTTTTGACGGAGAATTTGCAGAAAGAGCGGGCAGCATACTTGCAGAAAGGGGTGTGAAGGTAAAAACCGGTACAGGCGTGAACAACATAGTGAGCAACGGCAACGGGAAAGTTAAAGCCGTGGAGCTTGACAATGGTGAACAAATCGAAGCCGATGCGGTGATTCTTTCCATGGGTTATGAACCCAATTCAAACCTGGCAAAAAATACAGGATTAAAAATCAATGAAGGGGGTTACATATCCGTGGATGAATACATGCGCACCAATGATCCCAACATCATTGCCGTTGGGGACTGTGCAGAAAAAAGGCATTTCATTACCAAAAAACAAAGTGCTGTTATGCTGGCCTCCACCGCCTCTGCGGAAGGCAGAATAGCCGGCATGAACCTGTTCAGCTTATCAGCCATTAAAACCTTTACGGGAACCATAGCCATATACAGTACAGCTATAGGAGATTATGCCTTTGGCACTGCAGGAATTACAGAAACAGATGCCAAAAATGAGGGTTTCGATGTAGTGAGTGGATTGTTCGAGGGAATGGACAAACATCCCGGTAAATTGCCCGGCGCCAAAAAACAAACTGTAAAGCTGATTGTTGCCAGGGAATCCGGTATCATCATCGGAGGTGAAGCCATGGGCGGTGTCTCCGTCGGAGAACTGACCAATCTGATAGGATTCATCATTCAAAGCCGCACCAGCATTTACACCTTGCTCATAACACAAATCGGAACGCAACCGCTGTTAACAGGTTCTCCCGCTGCTTATCCGCTGATGAAAGCAGCTGAGGCGGTGTCCAACAACATGAAAAAATGAAGATTGCCATAGCAAGCGGAAAAGGGGGAACCGGAAAAACTACACTGGCCACCAACCTGGCTGTCCTGTGTAGTTCCGGTTCCCGGGATAAACCAACTGTTTTAAGCGACCTCGACGTGGAAGAGCCCAACTCGGGTCTCTTTCTGAAGGGAGAAACACTTCATCAGCAAAAGATCATGAAAGAGATTCCCGGGTGGATCAGGGATAAATGTACCTTTTGTAACCGTTGTAAAGAGGTCTGCAACTTCAATGCAATAGCTGTGCTCCCTGATTCGGTGCTGGTCTTTCCGGAGCTCTGCCACTCGTGTTACGCATGTGTAGGATTATGCCCGGAAGACGCACTGGTTATGAAAGATCATCCCATTGGGGAGCTGAGCCATTACAAAGTGAACCAACTGGATTTCATCGAAGGAAAGCTTAATATTGGAGAGCAGCAGGCCGTACCGCTTATATCAAAGACCATAGACTATACGAAGGAAAATTTCCCGGACAATTCGATTTTTCTATACGATTCTCCGCCTGGAACATCCTGTCCGATGATCGAATCGGTAAAAGAAGCTGACTACGTGATTCTGGTAGCCGAGCCCACACCCTTCGGGCTACACGATCTGAATCTTTCCGTAAAAACCATGCATAAAGTGGGTAAAGCCTTTGGTGTGGTTATCAACCGCCACGGGCTGGGTAATGATGATATTGAACAATTTTGCCGTAAAGAACGGGTCAGGATACTTGGCAGGATTCCCAACATGCCTGAAATAGCAGAAAAATATTCCCGGGGAGAGCTTATAATTGAAATACCGGAAATCAGAAGGGAAATGTTGAACATATTGACCAAAACGGAAGAGATCACCGGCAGGTGGATATGCCGGGAAAATCATAAAACATCATGAAAGAGATCGTAGTCATCTCCGGCAAAGGAGGTACCGGAAAAACATCTATAACAGCGGCTTTTGCCCAGCTGGCAGGAAAAGAGTCGGTCATTGCCGACTGCGATGTGGATGCAGCCGACATGCATCTCTTATTAAAGCCTGACTTTGCGGAAGAGGAAGCATTTTACAGCGGGCAGATCGCCCATATTGATCAGGATAAATGCACACGTTGCTACAAATGCAAAAAAGTCTGCCGCTTTGATGCCATCCATGTCACCGACGGAACCTTTACGGTAGATGAGATTGATTGTGAAGGCTGCGGCTATTGTGAAAAGATCTGTCCCACTCAGGCAATCACCATGTATGATGCCTTATCCGGGAAAACATGTATTTCCGCTACCCGGCTTAACAATACGCTGGTCCACGCAGAGCTGGCCATAGCTGCTGAACATTCGGGCAAGCTGGTTACGCGGGTTAAAACGCTTGCCAGGCAAAAAACCAGGGAAGAGAAAAAAAACTTGCTTCTTATAGACGGTACCCCGGGCATCGGCTGCCCGGTTACGGCTTCACTAACAGGTGCTGACTACGCGGTTATCGTTACAGAACCTACCATATCGGGAATTAACGATATGAAAAGGGTTTTTGATCTTATCAAAACATTTAAAATACGGGCAGGTTTTATCATCAACAAATATGATCTGAATCCCGAAAAATCCAGGGATATTGAATTATTTATAAAAGAAAACAAGATGGATTATCTCGGACAATTCAACTACAATGAAAATTTCACCAAATCAATGACACAGGGAGAAACTGTTGTGGAATACGATGCAGCGTTGAAAACAGAATTAGCAAAGATGTGGAATAAACTCAAAAGTCTTATAAATTAGGAGGATACAAAGAATAAATTCGTCATTGCCAAAATAATAGACCAATCGATAGTTAAAATTCAATCATTAAAGAAGTAGAACCAAAATCCAAAACAACTATGAAGATTTTATTTACCGCCAGAGGAACCGATTGGAATGCAGAGCCGGACAACCGTTTCGGCCGGGGAAAATATTTTGTTGTTTATGATGAAGAGCAAGATCATCTCACCGCACATTCCAACGAGGAAAATGTTAATGCCAGACATGGAGCAGGAATACAAGCTGCTCAAAAAGCCATTAATTTGGGCGTTGAGGTTATCATCTCCGCAGAGCTGGGTCCCAAAGCCAGACAAACCATTAGCCAAAGCCATTGCAGGTTGTACACAATTGATGACTCATCGACCATTCAGGAGCTTTACAGGCAATATAAGAAGGGTAATCTCAAGGAACAATAATTAAAATAGCTGTCAAAATTTAGTGACAACAAGCATTCGTTCTTTACTCACATGATCAGGTTCATCAAGGTGCCAACTATGATAGCCAATGAAATCATGATAGCTGTTGATTTCAACATACTTTTCAGTCCAAGTTCTTTGAACATAATCGCGAATGCTGCAATACACGGGAAATAAATGGTCAGGACAGTAGCAGCAATCGTCATTTGTTCAGCAGTTAAGCCCATTGGACCTAAAACACCTATAGCGATATCTTTTCGCAGGAATCCCATAAGTAAGGCAGTCACTACCTCCTGTGGAAGTCCCATCAGTTCAGTTACAACAGGGGCAATAATTTCACCGAGGTAGGCAATAACGCCCATGGCATATAAAAAATTGATCAACAATATGCCAAGCAGCATGTAAGGTATTGCTTCCCTGACAAAAAAGGTTACGCGCATTCTTAATTTTTTTAATATCATGGAAGCGGATGGTAAGCGGTATGGGGGTATCTCCATTAATAATTCAGGGCTAAGGCCCTTCATGATCTTGTTAAGAATATACCCGAAAAAAATCCACAAAACAGCCAGCGTTCCATAAACGATAGCTACATACTGAGTACCGTATCTTCCAACCAAATTAAAAATCATAGCAGATTGTGAAGCACACGGTATGGCAATGGCAATAAGCGTTATTGCTATAAAACGCTCACGTTTAGTTTTTAACGGTCGGGTTGCCAGCATCCCCGGAACTGCACATCCAAAGCCCAGGATCATTGGTATAATAGCCTGACCATGTAATCCGAGTTTGTGCATAAAATTGTCACTCAATATAGATAAACGGGGAAGATAACCAAAATCTTCCAGCAGACCCAGCATCAAATAAAAGGCAACTACGTAAGGCAATACCATAGCAAATGGAACATACAAACCGGTAGTCAATAAGCCGAAAGATTGTTCAAAGTCAATTGAGCCCTCAATCAGCTTACCGATTATTATGTTATGTATTATTCCACTTTCGCCCAATAAAACACTCAATTTTGCCATTGCCGGACGATAAAGCTCCTGAAATGCCGGATCAAAAACATAATTTATCAATCCTTCTCCGATAAACCGCACAACTTTAAAAATGATCCATATAACACCAATTGCTATGGGAATTCCGGTAAGCGGTTTTAAGGAAAGTTCATCAAGCCTCTCAAGAAAAGTATGGTGTTTGTAGCCAAGTACCTGAACCTGAGAAATGATATCTCCTATTCGGCCCCATCGCTCATGAGTTGACAGGGGTGCAATATATTTATTGCGTACTTCCGGTATGCGGTTAATAAGCTGAAGAATTCCTTTTCCGCTAATCGCAGAAGTAGAAACAACCGGAACATCCAGTAACTTCTCCAGCTTTGCAACATCTATGGAAATACCCTGGTGCTTTGTTTCATCCCACATATTTAATGCGATGATCACCGGAATATTTTGCTCAAAAAGCTGAAAAGTCAGGTTCAGATTTCGTTCAAGGTTGGTAGCATCTATAACATCTACTACCACATCATCGTCACCCATCCCGGCAAACATCTCCATCGCAACCTGTTCATCAATTCCTGAACCACGTAAAGAGTATGTGCCGGGTAAATCAATTACTTCCACAGTCTCCCCTTGATATTGCATATAACCCTTTGCCAAAGCAACCGTAGTTCCCGGATAATTTGAAGTTATAACTTTTGCTCCTGTTAGCCGGGAAAATACAACACTTTTACCTACATTTGGGTTACCGGCAAGTAATATCTTCATTATTGCGTGTTTTTCGAACCAACCTTAACAAAAATTTTAGCTGCCATACCCCTTCCTATTGCAATCTTTAAATTATCAATTCGAATGGTTACCGGTCCTTTCATAAGCATATGACTTATTTTTTCCACCTTCTTATTCATCCTCACGCCCAGAGAATCCAAATGATCACGAACTTTATGACCTCCTTGTATGTCCGTTATTATACCGGCCTCTCCAGCTTTCATTTCAACCAACGATTTTTTCATATTACATTTTTCTGATTTTTTACAAATAGCCGTGTTTGGGATAGACAAATGAACAAAATTCCAAAACAGTATAAAAT
The DNA here is from genome assembly GCA_021740225.1 of Bacteroidales bacterium. Lineage (GTDB taxonomy): Bacteria > Bacteroidota > Bacteroidia > Bacteroidales > UBA12077 > JAGXLC01. The sequence continues at coordinate 9,082 of JAIPAF010000048.1, forward strand.
AAAAATGAATGGCTTTAAAATACACATATCTGTAAAAAAATGTACAAATTAAATATTTATTTAGATTAATTCAAAATAATTTCTGAATCCACTTTAGCTGTTCAGAAAACTTCTAAAAATGATTAAAGAGAGGTATGATAAAAAAAACCATCTATATAATAAACTAACAATATATTCCGGCTTGAATTTAACCCGAATTATTTACCAATAATTCTGACGCTATTGAAAAACCTGGCTTTTTGCTTCAATATTTTTCGCAAAAAGCCGGTTTTTCTAATGCGGGGTTGCCTGCATCCATCCCGCTGACCTTCCAGCATTCATAAACTTTCTCGCTTTCAGCGGGATAAATAATGCAGGTTAGTAGGCAAATATATCCCCAGTGAAAAATAGTTTTAAATGAGTCTAGTCTAAAAACATCCAATCCAGATAAAATAATTGGCAACGTAGTGCTTCAGAAGTTCAACTTCTTTATCACCACGCTGCCAATTATCCTAATAGCGAAATTTATCCGTAATTAATAACGCTGTCGCTCCTTATAATGGGTATGTAGCAGATGATGTGATTTCTCACCCAACGGTTCTTTCAAAAACTCTTTATATATTGCCTGAATTTCGGGATTTTCATGCGACTTACGGATCGGCAAATTGGCATCTTCTTCGTAAATGGCGTTGGCACGTTGCTGCCTGATCTCCGGCGTGGTTGGTATAGGCTGGCCTCCACCACCCAGACATCCACCGGGACATGCCATGATCTCAATAAAGTGCCAGTCGGCTTTGCCTTCCTTTACCTTTTGCATCACCTGCTCTGCATTGGTAAGTCCATGAGCCACAACGGTTTTCAATTCAGCACCTTCCAGGAATTTCCAATCATCTTTAGCGCCTTCAATTACCACAGAGGCTTCACGAACACCTTCCATACCACGGACGGGTGTGATATTCAGATTATCAAAAGGCACTTCCTTACCTGTTACGATCTCATAAGCAGTACGCAATGCTGCTTCCATAACTCCGCCGGTAGCTCCGAAGATAACTCCTGCACCGGATGATTCTCCCATAATGCTGTCGTGTCGTGAATCAGGAAGATTAAGGAAATTGACTCCTGCCTGTCGGATCATCATAGCCACTTCCCGTGTAGTCAATACATAGTCCACGTCTTTATATCCACTGTCCCTCATTTCCGGACGGTCGGCCTCATATTTCTTAGCCGTACACGGCATTACAGATACAGATACTACCTTCTCGGGATCAAGGTTTTTCTTCTTTGCATAGTAAGTTTTCGCCAAAGCACCGAACATCTGCTGAGGTGACTTACAGGTAGAAACATTGCCCAGGTACTCAGGATACGTATGCTCAATGAATTTAATCCAGCCGGGTGAACAGGAGGTCGTCAAAGGCAGTTTCACCTCCGGATCTTTATCTACAAGTGCCCTCTTAAGCCGGGAAAGCAATTCCGTTCCTTCTTCCATGATGGTCAAATCGGCAGACCAATCGGTATCCAGCACAGAATCAAAGCCAATGCGTTTCAGTGCGGTCACCATCTTACCTGTTACACGTTCTCCCACATCAAAGCCGAGCTCTTCACCCAAAGCCACACGAACGGCAGGTGCGGTTTGTACCACCACATGTTTGTCCTCATCGTAAATGGCATCGTAAACCTGATCAATGTAATTGCGCTCAACCAATGCACCGGTTGGGCAACGGTTTACACACTGTCCACAATTGGTACATACTACATCGATCATTGGATTCTCAAAAAAGGTGGAAATCTTCATTTCGCTACCCCGGTAAGCAACACCCAAAGCACTTACGTGTTGTAATTCCGTGCAGGTCCTGACACATCTCTGGCAACGTACACATTTCCCGTCGTCCTTAATGATGGATGGTGAATATTGATCGATGGTGAAATTCTTATCAGGTACCAGATCGGTAAAAAGATACTCTCCACTGATGATGGTATCACTGGCCAGGGACTGCAATTCACAGTTGCCGTTTTTATAGCACTTGGTGCAGTCTTCCCTGTGTTCTGAGAGCAGCAGATCCACTATATATCTTCTGGCACGGCGTACCTTGAGCGTATTGGTATATATTTCCATTCCCTCTTCAGCCGGTGTGGCACAAGAAGGAATCAAATTGTCCGCTCCTTCTCTCTCAACCATACAAACACGACAGTTACCCGCAACACACAGGTCTTCATGATAACACAGGGTAGGAATATGTATCCCCAGTTTCCTTGATGCATCAAGCACGGTAAGTCCCTTATCAATACTTACATCAATGCCATCTATTTTTAAATTTACCTTATTAGCCATTATATCATTATTTTTATTTTATTCTACAACAAATTATTAATATATCATTTCCTCTTTAAAGTTGTCAACAATAGATGAGAATGAATTGGCTACTGACTGACCCAATCCACATTTGGCAGTCATCTTCATCACTTCAGTCAACCTCAGCAAGGTTTGTAAATACGTAGTGGGCTGGGTACCCCTTTTGACCTCTTCAATTCCCTTGAGCAATTGCTGACATCCAACCCTGCACGGGGTACATTGACCACAGGATTCTTCACGGAAGAACTCCACATAATTGCGCAGTACATTATACATAGAACGCGAGCTATTGAAAAGCATCATGGAACCTCCGGTAGGCACCCCTTCGAAACCAATAACGGTGTCATTGAACTTTTTCCTGGGCACACAGAATCCCGCGGCGCCACCGACCTGAACGGCTTTGGTATCGTCATCACCAAATTCTTCTACAAATTCAGCCAGGGACATCCCCAGTTCCAGTTCGTAAATTCCGGGAATGGGTGTATCTCCGGATACGGAGAACACTTTAGACCCCCTTGAATCAGCAGTTCCAAGCTCCTGAAATTTCTGAGACCCAACATTACAGATCATGAGGGCATAAACCAGTGTTTCCACATTGTTAATCACGGTAGGCTTATCCCGGAATCCTTTCTGAGTAGGATATGGCGGCTTGTTTCTCGGTTCTCCCCTTTTGCCTTCCATCGATTCAAATAAAGCACTTTCCTCC
>JAIPAF010000049.1 GCA_021740225.1 Bacteroidales bacterium
GCTGCTGTACGTAACGATATCACTTTCTTTAGCATTTTTCCTGATAAGCTCATTCATCTCTTCGATTTCGTAATTGTATCCTATGGAGTTTCTGGTATCCCCATAATTGATCTCTTTATGAGGGGTAGTGAGCTTGGCTTTTCTGGTTTTCCAGAAATAGGGGAGGTAGATCCTTCCCTTGGTGCCGTATATATGAGCTTCATGGGCCGTTGGGTTCTTTGTTGAACAAATCAGTTGAGCGATGGTTCCGTTTTTGTAGTTCAGGTGCATAACCGTAGTCTCGTCCACCTGGGTTTCTCCGAGCTGTGCCATGGCCTGGATGTTCTGTATGGGGTTATCTATTAACAGGTTGGCCAGGGCCACGGGATATATTCCCAGATCCAGCAGACCACCGCCGGCGAGGTGGGGATTGTTGATCCGGTGTTCGGGAGGAAAATCCATATAGACACCAAAATCTGCCTGTATCAGGGTGACTTCTCCTATCTCTCCTGACCTGATCCACTTTTTCGCCTCGGCAACCGCCGGAAGCAAATAGGTCCACATAGCTTCCATAAAAAGCACATCGTATTTTTTTGCCAGATCAATCATTTCTTTTAGTTGGTTCATATTCACAGCGGCCGGTTTTTCACAAAGGACCGCTTTTTTGTGCTTTATGGCCGCTACGGTATTTTCATAGTGGAGATTGTGTGGTGTGGCAATGTAAACGGCATTTATGTCTTCATCCTTCAAAAGGTTTTCATACCCTTCATAGGCTTTATCAATGCCGTATTCATTGGCAAATGATTCGGCTTTCTCTTTTGATCTGCTGGCAATCGCCGTGATCCGTCCTTCCTTCACATGGTCATAATCCTTAACGAATTGAGTGGCGATATAACCTGCTCCTATGATACCCCAGTTCGGTCCATTCATAATGATTGTATTTTTAATCTATGATAGCTTATAAAATAAGACAAATTATAACAAAGCACCAAATTACAAATTTCCAATCAAGCACAAACTTTTACATCAACTCTTCCTGCAATTTCTCCCCGAAGCATTTTTTCAATATAATGGGGTACCTCTTCAAGCGAGGATTCTACGATTTTTTCTTTATAATCTGATAAACAAAAGTATGGGACAGATACTGTGTATTAAAAATTTTGTATTCGGGAATCCTGATCATTGGTATTTTTTGATTGAGAAAATTTTTGTACCAGTTGCACCCTGTTTTTTACTCCTACTTTTTTATAGATGTTATAGTTGTGGTCCTTAACGGTTTGCAGAGTAATAAACAATTCTTCAGAAATCTGTTTGTTGGTTTTACCTTCACTTATCTTACGGATGATCTCTCTTTCCCGTTTTGATATCCCATATCTTTGAAACAGGTCTTCCAGGGGCTCAATAGCGTTCTTAAATTGGTAGGTATTTTTTTCCAGATAGTTTTTGGTCAGAAGGATCAGTGGTAGATCTCCCGTAAAATACAACAGTATAAAATACATGAAGAAGATGGGATGTACATCAGCAAAATGGAGGGCAATGGCTGTCAGAAAAGTGGTGATTACCAATATGAATGCAAATCGGGAAATGAATGATTTCCGAATTTTATGGCTTTTCACCGAAATGTGTGTTAACAAGTAGATGGCTATGTACGCCACTATGCCCATTTCCAGTGTATAGAAAGCTATTTGCACCTGATGCCGGAGATTGTCATAATCCCCTTTGCTTATTTCAGGAATTTGTCTGATGAGTAATCCGTAGATCAGAAAGGCGGCAGTGCACAAAGTAAAGTAGATGATGGCTATGAAACCAGGGACTTTTTTTCCTACCAATTCTCCGGCCATCTTTAAACTCATATACCATGCAGCAATGATAAAAGGTAGGCCCATAAAAGGCAAAAACTGAGCGATGATTTCAATGCTTTTCCTTTCTATTTCAAACTGCTGTAGGAGTTCTCTGATGCCCACACTGCTTAAGATGCCATAAATTCCAAAGATAAGTACCAATACCTGAAAGTAAAAAAAGCTATTGAGGAATTCCAACCGGTATCTTCTTCGCAGGCGATATAACAGTGATATGCCGTATACTCCAGCTGCCAATGAAATCGTAACTACAATGAATATGAGCCATTGAATCATCTGATAGCTTTTTGCACAAAAAAACAAAAAACTTTGGTAGGATAAAATAGTTTACTGATAAATAAACTCCTACGAAAGTTGGAATATGCTGTTTTCCTACCTTCGTCGGATTGACATTCGTGAGGGAAACCTCTATATTCGCAGTAAAAGCAAATTTTAAAATTGAAAGTCATGGAAACAAATGCTCAAAAATTAGAACCTTTGGTTGGATCTGTTCTCGGCTATGGCTGGGAGACGATGAAAAAGTACTTCCTGCGGATGTTCCTGGTTGTACTGATTCTTGGAATTGCAAATATACCCCTTTCTATCCTTGATGCGGCAGGAGATTCTGATGCTTCCCTTGTTTTTCTTCAGATATTTGGACTGGCCTATTTGCTGTTTGTTATGGTGCCGCTTAGGTATGGAGCAGCTTATTTATTTTTAAAGAACGTCAGAAATACGGGATTCGAAATCAGAGAATTATTTGACGCCTTTTATAATTATATGAATGTAGTCCTTGCCGGGTTATTATACGGAGCAATCATCGGCATAGGAATATTCCTTTTGGTTATACCGGGCATCATTTTTGCCTGCCGGTTGGCTTTTGTTCCATATCTCGTAATGGATAAAAAGCTGGATCCGGTTAAAGCAGTTGAGGAAAGCTGGAGGCTCACAAAGGGATATGGGTGGAGAATTTTTGGCCTTGGAGTGGTTTCATTTTTCATCATTATTGCGGGGTTAATTGTGATGTTCGTGGGTGTTTTGGTTTCGTTGATGTGGACAAAAGCGGCTTTCGCTGCCATGTATCAGGCTGTGCTTTTAGAAAGAGGAGAATATGTTGAAGTACCTGAGAATCCCAATGGGGACTGAAACATTTATTTCTTTATAGTTAAGGGTAAAAATATGAGAAGACTTTGTTGGTCAGGGTTATGTTTACGCTGCTCAGATTACATTGCTGGCTGTGCCGGTTGGTGTAAATACCGATAAAAAAGTCATCTTCGGGCACATAATGGGTGATGGTTGAGAATCCCATTGTACATCCCGGATGACAAATGACTTTTTTACCATTTTTTTTATGTATAAACCATCCGTAACCGGTATTGGCAAGTTCTCCATTTTTCATTTCATAAGGTGTCATGGCTTTTTCCAACAGCTTTTTGTTTATTATTTTCCCTTTTGTTACCTGTTTGTAAAACCAATACAGGTCTTTTAATCTGGAATTGAGTGAACCGGCCGAAAAAGCATACATGTTGGGAAGGTAGTAGGCTTGATAAGGCCTGCTGCCTTCTTTTGAAGGATTATTTACATAGTAATGGCCGCATGCATATTTGGGGTCTGACGTATTTTCAGGATCCCTAAAAGTAGCGTATTTCAGGTTTAAAGGTTTAATAATGTTGTTTCTAATATAAGTAAAATAGCTGACACCGGATACTTTTTCAATGATTAGTCCCAGTAAATAGTAGCCCCCATTGCTGTATTCCCATTCGGAGCCGGGCTGTGATCTTGTATAATTATTTTTTAAATATTTCCGGATGCGTTGCCTGTCAATATCCTGAAAATAATTTGTTCTTGAAAAGCCTTGGTCAAAATGCTCAGCGATATTTTTTTCCATAAAATGAATGGCATAATCAGGAATTCCGGCAGTATGCGAGAGCAAATGTTTTATCTTTATTTCCCGGCTGTTGGGAAAACCGGGATAAAATTCTGAAAGCGGATCGGTCAGTGAGAGTTTGCCTTTTTCAATCAGATTGAGTATGCCTACCGCAGTAAATAGCTTGGTAACCGAGCCGGTTTCAAATATTAGGTTTTTCTTTAGAGGGATTTGTTTTTCAAAATGTGATACACCAAAAGCCTTTTGATATAGGGGTTTATCATTGTGAATGACCAAAATTTCCAAACCTGGTAAGGAATCCCGGTAATTTTTATGAATGAATGCCTCCAAAGAATCCTTTTCCTGGTCCGAAATACTATATACAGAATCCCGGGCACAAATTGTTTTTTCTGAATGCCCGGAATTCCGTGAATTTAAAAAAGGGAGCCCTATGATAAGAATCAGCAGGATAATTTTCATTCTTCCTGCTCTTTTGACTTGTAATTTTTAAGATCCGATTTTAACGCCGACCTGTCTTTTTTCCTGATTGACCTTAGCTTAATAGCATGGCTGTTGTTCTGATCCTTTATTTGAATCTGGTCTTTGGTATCGTCGAACTCGATGTGGGTTACCTGGTTAAGGTCAAACTCTTTTATTTTGACCACTGTGGAGTTGATCTTTAATTTGTTGTCCGTAATTATGGCATAAGGTACAAACAACCCCCATAGTCCAAGAAGTGTCACAAGTAAGGCTATCAAAAATTTAATACCATCATAGAGCCATAGGAAATTCTGAAGCCTAAATGTATCAATCACTACAATCAGTCCTACTATCAGCAGGATTATGTAAATATCTGTTGTTCTGTTGTATTTTCTTTCCATGATTCAACTTTTATTTAAATATTAACAATTCAATTCTCACTTTTTGTCAAAATGCCTGCCATAGCAAAGCATTTTTGAAAAAGTTTTTTCCAAATTAAGTATAAATCTTTAGAAAAGCAAAAGTTGGGGGAAAATTCCGGGGATAAAAATAAAATATTTTTATTTACAGGATGGAATAACAAAGAATTTTTCTTTTATATTCAGCATAATAGTTTGTTTTTTTATTCAATGTCGATCACATGAAGTAATATTCGTTAGGCTTTCAGTATTTTGTGGCGTATATTTGCTACTGTCTAATTCAAAGATATCCTTATGTTTCAGTTTAAACAGATGCTCATTCTTATTGTTATATTGCTCATACCCTGGATTGCGGGGGCTCAGAAAAATTTTCTGGATTCAACGGATAAGGCAGTTTTGACCAATACAGGAATTGCCTCTGCTTTTTTGTTCACCGGTGCTTTTATCATGGACGAGCCAATAGGAAGCCTTGTCCTTTCCGGTGAGAATGATTTAATGGATAAATATACCCATTTCGCCAATTATATGGGAAGCAAAAAAGTGGTTTTACCGCTTAATGCTTTGGTTTTTACAGGTGGTATTGTATCGGGTGATAAGGGGCTGCAGCAAACTTCATTTAATGCTTTTAAAAGTCTTTTGGCTTCGTCTGCCGTCACTATCTCTTTGAAATATATGACCGGTCGCAGCAGGCCTTATACAGATGACGGAGCGTATGCATTCGATCCGTTTCCCAGGGATCAACATGCTTTCAGGTCATTGCCTTCGGGCCATGCTACCCTGGCTTTTGCCTTTTTTACACCTTTTGCCGAGAAATATTCGCGGTGGCTTTATGCGGTACCTTTTTCGGTAGGAATAAGCCGGATCTACAAGAACCAACATTGGACTTCAGATGTGGTCTTGGGTTCAGCCATAGGTTTTCTTACCGGTTATTTCTTCCAGCATAAAAACCGGAATATCGAGGTTTCTTTTAATGGGATAGTGATAAAGTTCTGAATTAAGACCAATTAAAAAGCCCTGATGTCATTTCAGGGCTTTTAAGTAAACCGGAGTAAGGATTTTAAGTATTAAACCTTATTTCGTTAAACAGTAATTACAAATATACAGAAAAGATGGCAGAATACCATATCATTTTTAATGTTTTTGATGGCTCCATTGTTTTTCCCGGGGATTAAGTGTAGTCTGGGCACTGTCATTTTCGGCTACTAAAAGGAGAGAAGGAGATAATTCGGTTTGCCACCTTCCTGTTGAATCCACTGCAACTTTTACTTTAGATGGATCTTCTTGTTTCTGTCTGGCAAACAATTCATCCTGAAGCATTACCTCTCCGTGCAATATTTTGGAAGGTTACCTTCGGAGATCACTGTTACTTTTTCATCAGCTTTGCCATCACCATCGGTATCCCTTGCTTTGAAAATGGCTCCTGTTTCAGTGAACCATAACCAGCCGTTTTTCCAGTCCATGCCATGAGCTGTTGAATGACCGGTAACAAAATCGGTGACGGTCTCATAGTATCCATCTCCGTCCTGATCTTTGCAGGATTTGATTTTTCCTGCATCCGGCAGACTGACATATAATGTTCCTTTGTCATCAAACTGCAGGAAGCGCGGTTTTTCTATATCGTTCTGTACGATTTCCAGTTTAAAACCTTCCCGAACCCATATTTCCTGATCAGTTTTTTGCTGCTGACCAATTACAGACATGGATAGCATTAGTAGACTTAGAATAAAGGTTGATAGCGCTATGGAATGTAAATATTTCATAAATGAAAAGTTTTTATGTTATGTTGATGAGGGAGTTTTGAAGCCACTGGATCCTGCTCATGGCTTCTATGCCATTGTGAAGTTTTTTCCCGGCATTTTCAGTTGGTATTTCTTTCTTCCCTCTTTGCGATGGTGTCCATTAAACGGGCTAGTTCCTTGTTATATCTGTCACTGAATATGTTCAAATCCCACTTTTCACCAATCTTTTTGGGTACCAGGTTTGATTTGTGGGCCTCATTGTTGTAATGAATTTGTGTGTTATAATTTTCAGACTTTAATGCCTTCAGATCATAAAAATTTGAACGTATGCTTGAAAGGATGGTTATTCCCAGATCATCTTTGAGATCCTGATTCTTTTGGGTGAGCAGTTCGTTTTCTTTATGCAGTTGTTCCATTTGGAGTCTCAGTGAATCATTGCTTGCTGTCTGTTCCATGTATTTTTCTCTCCAGAATTCTTTTTCATTTTCTTCAATACTATAAATGACTCCTCCTCCGATTAATATACCCAATAAAAGGAAACTTGCCAGTTTTATCCAGTGTGCTTTGATTGTTCTCCATAAATTCTTCAACATAGTATAATAATTATATAAATTATATTAGTTTGGTGATCTGAATCATTCACCAAGCCGATCCGGTTGAGTCTGATTATCCACAATATTACAAAAATAAACCGGATTTACCGGTTTATTTCGGGGTTATTTTATCATCACCAACCACTGCAAAACATGCAACAGAATAAAAACGTTTAAGCCTTTATTTTATTGAGTTGTCATAAAATAAGTGAGCAGCAGGGACAATGGTTGCTGATTGTAAATAAAAAATTTTATGCTTAGGTTCAATCAAAGCCTATATCCACCCCTGTATTCTCTGTGATAATGTTTTTCAGCCTCGGGATCATTAACAAAATATTGTTTATCCGGATCCCATTCGACGGGTCTTCCCAGCTCATTGGCTATGAGTCCCAACAAACATGTTGTACATGTCCTGTGTCCAGTCTCGACAGGGACAATTGGATCTTTACGGTTTCTTATGGAATAGATAAAATTTTCCCGATGCGACAGGCTCATTTCGTAAGGCTGATCCCCTTTTTCTTTTTTATTCGAAGGTAGCATAGCTTTATCCGATGCATCTATAAATCCCCGGGCAACTTCAATCCAGCCGTCCGAGCCCTGGAATCTTACTCCTTTTCCTTTACCGGATTTGATCATTTTAACCCCATTGTCATAAACGTATGTCAGGTGTTCTGTTCCGTTGTAACCGGGGGGAATGATCTTAACAGGTCCACCTTTTCCAATGGCCCATTGTCCGATATCGAAGTGATGGGCACCCCAATCGGTTATATGTCCTCCGCCTGTTTCTTTGTACCAGCGCCAGGCTCCCCAAAGCGATTCATCTTTTGGAGGATCCAGTGAAATCCGGGGATTCAGTTGGTGATTATAGTGAACATAAGGACTGGGTCCAAGCCACAGTTCCCAGTTGAGATCAGCAGGTACTGGTTCTATAGGTAAATCATAAGGTTTGGGGAAATCTCCGATATTTATATCAATCTTTTGCAGTTGTCCGATGGCTCCTTTTCTAACCATTCTGACAGCATGCTGAAAATTCGCGTCAGAACGCTGTTGACTGCCTACAGCCAATACCCTGCCGTTGCTGCGGACTGCATGAATTACTTTCTTTCCTTCTTTAATGGTGAAGGTCAATGGTTTTTCCAGATAAACATCTTTTCCTGCATTGCAGGCATCAATGGCGATCAATGCATGCCAATGATCGGGGGTAGCAATCACCACGGCATCGATATCCTTCCGGGCAAGAAGATCCTGATAATTTTCATAGGTGGTGATGTCGGTGTTCATTCCCTGTTCATAGTAATATTTTCTCATACGGTGCACAAAACGTTTTCGTTTGATACCGTATACATCAGCACCGGCTACTATCTTTACCCCATCTATTGCCCTGAATTCATTCATCAGGAACATGGCCTGCCGGCCCAGACCAATAAATCCGAGGCGTATTGTGTTATTCGGAGAGTATTTGAAACCGCTTAACAAAGGAAATGATAACAATCCTGCGGTTCCAACAAGGGTTTTTTGTAAAAAACTGCGTCGTGAGATACTGTGTTCCATAGCTATAAAGTTAGGTTAGAAAATATTATATTAAGTGGTTATTTTATTTTCCGAATTACCTATAGACCGGCGTAATCCATTTTTCAAAATCCATGTATTTGCTTTCTGCAGCCCATCTGAAACCCCGCTTTTGAATTTCAAGAGCTTCAGGCACCTCAAAATCGTCAACCACATGGCCCAGTGAAGAGTAAAATACCCTGCCTTTGCCATAATACTTTTTCCACACTACCGGCATCACACATCCATCTATCCATGGTGCATGCTCTCCATTATAGGTTGTTGTGGCCAGCACTTTTACATTGGGATCTACGTGCATGTAATATTGCTCGGAATGCATGTCGAAATCCTGCAACCCTTTGGTTATTGGATCCTCATGGTCTTTGATGTTGACCCTGTAATCAATTACGCCACCGGGATGGGCGACCCACTGACCACCTACCATAAACTGATATTCCACACGGGTTCTGAAGGCGTCGCCAATACCACCGTGCCAACCAGCCAGGCCGGTTCCGTTCTTTATGGTTTTCAGCAACATATTCTCCTGGTCCCCGGTAATATCGCTCATGGTCATAATCTGTACGATCAGATCAACCGATGACATGAGCTCCTCATCAAGGTAGCTGTCCAGGGTATCGGAAACTGTTACCTCAGCTCCTTCCTTGCGCATCCAGGGCACGAATAGGTCGGTACATTTTTTGGGATCGTGGCCTTCCCATCCGCCGTATACCCATAACACTTTTTTTCCTTTAAGCGTGGGTTTCCTTTTGACCACTGAAGGATTGGCAAATAAGGAATTTTTCATAACAAATGTCCCGGCACCTGCTGCAGCCACTGTTTTAATAAATTTTCTACGGGAGAAGTCATTATTTTTCATTACTCATTATTTTTTTTAACATTAATTTTCGCACAATGCTTCAATCACAGTCGGTATCCATCGCGATAATCCCTGTGGTAATATTTTTCAGCCTCGGGGTCGTTTTTGAAATACATGGCAGAGGGATCCCATTGTACCGGTCTGCCAAGCTCGTTGGCAATAAGTCCCAATACGCAAGTTGTACAGGTCCTGTGACCTGTTTCAACAGGAACAACAGGATCTTTCCTGCTTCGCATTGCGTTTATGAAATTTTCCAGATGGGATGCGCCGGTTTCATAAGGGAGGTCCCCTTCTTTTTCCCTTTCTTTTGAAGGCAGAAGCTCATTGTCTGAAGCATTGTAATATCCCCGGGCTACTTCGATCCAGCCGTCGGAACCCCAGAATTTGATGCCTCTTGTATTGTCTTCGTTCCAGGGTTCATTGGTCATTTCCACCCCATTGTCATAAACATAGGTGAGGTATTGTGCTCCATTATATCCCGGCGGAATGATCTTAACAGGGCCGCCTTTTCCCAGGGCCCATTGTCCAATATCAAAGTTATGGGCACCCCAGTCGGTTATGAATCCGCCGCCGGTTTCTTTGAAGTAGCGCCATTCTGCCCAAAAAGTTTCATTTTTTGGGGGATCTATTGAAACGGGAGGAGCCAGCCTGTGGTTATAATGAACATAGGGATTGGGACCCAGCCAAAGCTCCCAGTTGAGGTCGGATGGTATGGGTTCTATAGGCAGGTCATAGGGGTCAGGGAAATCTCCTGCATATGCGTTGATCTTTTTCAGTTTGCCAATGGAACCCTTGCGTACCATTCTAACCGCATGGCGGAAATTTATGTCTGAACGCTGCTGACTGCCTACAGCCAGCACACGATTGTTCCTACGGACGGCATGTACGACTTTTTCCCCCTCTTTTATGGTGTACGTCAAGGGTTTTTCCTGATAGATGTCTTTGCCTGCATTACATGCATCAATGGTGATCAATGCATGCCAGTGATCGGGTGTGGCGTTTACCACAGCATCTATATCTTTTCGTGCAAGCAGATCTTTATAGTGTTCATAGGTGGTAATATCGGTATTCATTCCCTGTTCATAGTAATATTTTCTCAAGTGGTGCTCGAAACGCTTGCGTTTAATTCCATAAACGTCTGCACCTGCTACGATCTTAACACCCTTCATTTCTTTGAAACTTCTCATCAGATTCATGGCTTGCTGGCCCAATCCGATGAAACCAAGGCGGATGGTATCGTTTGGGGAAAATTTGAAACTGCCTGTCATTGGAAAGGCAAACAATCCGGCTGTTCCAGCCAGGGATTTTTGTAAGAAATCGCGTCGTGAAATACTGTTTCCCATAGCTATATAATTAGGTTAGACAATGTTAAAATGTTTATTGCAATACATTTATGAGTTTCTTTCGGTGCCCATAATAGATTAAATCATCCTTTCAAACATAATAGAATATTTTTAGAATCGCAAACAGAGGTTGTATTATTGGGTTTGCAGAACCTCATTTGTATTTGTACATGGAGCAGTTTATGGATCTGGATGAATTTCGGAATTGGAACTCCTGAATTTTGATATTTGATATGTTTTTACTATGTTCGCCAAAATAAAACAAAAAGAGAGGCTTATGGATAACAATGCTTTTAACAGAAGAACGTTCCTGAAGACATCTCTGTTGGGAACGGCAGGCACCCTTTTCGGTCACAGGTTAATGAGTGGGGGGAAAAATCCATCCCTGCATTTGGCAGGTAAAACAAATAAAATTGTAAGAAGAAAGCTCGGCAATACGGGAATAGAGTTGCCCGTGGTAAGTTTCGGTGTTATGCGGGCAGACAATCCGAATCTTGTGAAAGCTGCAATGGATGCGGGGGTTGAGCATTTTGACACTGCCCATAAATACCAAAACGGCAATAATGAAAAGATGTTGGGGGAGGTTTTGAAAGACTATCCACGCGATTCCTTTACCATTGCAACGAAGATACCGGAACTGGGTGAGGAGAAAAACGAGGAAACGGGGGAGATCCTTCCGGGGTTCACAAAGAAGGAGTTTCTGAATAAACTGGATACCAGTTTGGAAAGATTGCAAATGGATTATGTGGACATGCTTTATATTCATTCTCTCTCTATGCGGGATGCCGTATTGCATGAGCCAGTTCTGGATGCGCTGAAAACCGCTAAGAAACAGGGTAAAGCAAAACATATTGGTATTTCTGTTCACAGCAACGAACCCGAAGTCATTAAAGCAGCCATAGATAGTGGTGTGTATGAAGTGGTGCTTACAGCTGTTAATTTCAAACAAAGCCACAGAGAAAAGGTGCTGCAAAGGATTGAAGAAGCCTCCAAAGCCGGTCTGGGAATAATTGCGATGAAAACCATGGCAGGCGGCAAAATTGGAAAAGGTGAGAACCAAAAGATGAAATATCAGGCAGCCCTGAAATGGGCGCTTCACAATCCGCATATTCATACCACCATTCCCGGCATCACTGCATTTGAGCAACTTCAGGAGAATATGGCTGTGATGAATGATTTAACCCTTAACGATAAAGAGAAAGATTTTCTGCTTTATGCCTCCTCCTTAGAGGGACTTTATTGCGACGGATGTAAGCAATGTACTGAAAACTGCCGAAAAGGTCTCCCCGTTCCCGATATGATGCGGGCATATATGTATGCCCACGGGTACAGGGAAACCATGAAG
>JAIPAF010000050.1 GCA_021740225.1 Bacteroidales bacterium
TTTATCCGTATATCCCGTCCATCAGAACGGGAAGCTGCCGGAGGCCTCCGACGTGATTGTCCACGGGGGCAGCGGTCCCAATCCCAATAGACAGGAGGGGCCTCACATGCACAGTATGATCCCGGCTAAGAACGGCAAGTATGTATATGCTTCTGATCTCGGTACCGACGTGATCACTGCCTACAGGCTTAACCGCGGGGAAGGAACTTTATCGGCCAATGAGAATCAACGTACAAAAGTAAAGCCAGGCAGCGGACCGCGGCATTTTGACATTCACCCGTCAGGTAACTTTGCTTATTCTGCGGAGGAATTGAGTTCAACCATAGCGGCCTATTCGATTGATCCTTCAAACGGAGCGCTGAATTTTATTGAACGGAAAAGCATGATACCAGAAGATTTTACTAAAAACAATACGGCCGCGGATATTCAGGTTTCACCGGACGGGAGATTTGTTTATGCCTCGAACCGGGGACATAACAGCCTTGCAATCTTTTCAACCGGCCGGCAAAGCGGTAAGTTAGAATCAGTAGGGCATACAGATGTTCATGGTGAACGGCCCAGAAATTTTCTCATTGACCGTAAAGGAGAATTTCTTTTTGTGGCAAACCGTAATTCGGATGAGATGGTTGTTTTTCGTAGAAACAAGGATACGGGAAAACTACATTATACCGGAAAGAAAGTTACGGTTCCGGCTGCCGTGTGTATTCAACAGTTGCGCTTACCTTGAATCCGGGTTGTTAATAGATAAATTTTCATGTTTTTCATATGCCTCAGCCATCTTTCTTAGTTTTTTCGCATAACCGTCAAAGTTCATCTGTTCTTCCGCCATAATCAAATAGGAGAGATCTTCTCTCCTGGAAGCAAAATGATGGTAGCGATTGGGTACAAAACCTTTACCTCCTTTGGGATATCGCGATATCTCCCATACATCTTTCAGCTCCTGATAGCTTGATTTGTAGCTTTTCCATGCCAAATCGGCAGTAGCGGCCATATTAGTCAGATTGTCAATGACTTTTTTCTTTTCCCCGTTTTCATGAGCGTTCTTTGCTTTATCGCAATACTCAGCGATTTTTCCCAGGGAAAGTACAAGATCACAATGATCTTTCATAAATCGGCCCATGGAAGCATATACTTTTAGGTTATAACCATTCCGTGAAACCCGATCCATATTTCGCTCCATTGTTTCTATGGCCTCGGTGCATTGTTGTTTTTCTTCTTTTGCCGATTTAATCAAGGACTGAAAGTGTTCTGACCAGGTTCCTTCCTCCGGGGTGTCTTGAAAATCCGGTAAGGTTCTGAGCTGGTGGCCGTTCCGGTGAATCATGTGTTTTCTCCCTTCTTTCATGAGAGCGGTGTCCCAGAAATTCACCCGTTTGGAAAGATTTTGAAACGCCGAAATAAGACCGGTGGTATTGGGTCCGAAGAACCGGCGGATGTATTTTTCCCAATACTGTTCCAGTTCGGCTGGATTTTTACTGCTCCAGGCATATTCAGATGAGGCCAGAAAACCCATCCAGAAAGTTTCGAAATGAACTCCGGCATCGTCCCAGGCGGTACACAGCGCTCCCAATACATTTTTCTCCGCACTCAAGGATACAAAGCTCTTTATATTTGCTGGTTTTCTTTCGTAGCTGGGTATTAACGGCCGCGTATTTTGAATGGCTGTTGCACTGAGCGTATTAAAATTATGCTTGTTATACCAGTCTAAAATACGGATATTGCCTTTTTCCCTGGCAAGTCCGTAATTCCATCGGTTGAAAACTCCGTCCTGTGGGAATTTATCTATGATATTGTCAAGGCGGGCGGTGCCTTTGGTCCATAAAGAATCAAACTTTTTATCGGAGGTTTCGCTGTGGGTGAATCGATAAATTTCTGCCTCCTTTAGGGGAACATCATCCCAGAATATCATGGTCCGGTCATGTTTCTCGAGGAAATCATTTACTTTGTTCAGCCAGGTTAGGTACAGACCAAGTTCTCCATCCTCCTGTTTTTCTTTTTTACATCGGGGGCATCTTCCCATAACCCTTACTTCATCACCTCCTACATGCAAATAGTCCACACCCGGTGTAGCCTCGATGGTTTCCCGATACAGATCAAAGAGCACTTCATAGGTGCCATCCTTCAGGGGACAAAAAGCCCAGTTACTCTCCGGATCTTCCCGCAGATGTTTGTATTCGTCGTGTTTAAGGACATATCCTGCATGTCCGAGACCCTGGACTAACGGTATGATATCGATATGGTATTGATGTGCAAATTGGGTAAGCTTTTTTACCTGTTCAGGCGTAAATGAATTGGGAGCTGCTATGGCAGGATGCGACTGATATTGAAATTTGTTCTCAAATTCGAATACAATACCGTTTACCTTGTATTTCGCCAGCTTTACGATGGAATTTTTTAAGCATTCGTAACGGTCGAGATGATGTTTTACATCCAAATGGACCGTACGCATGTTTAGTTCCGGCCAGTCTTCAACCCGTAGCCCCGGTATATCCTTATTTGCCCATTTGGCTTCTTCCATAAGCTGGACGAGCGTTTGAACCCCATAGAATACACCGGGATGCCCTCCACCTGAAACGGTGATCAGATCTTCCTGAATATCCAAAACATAGGATTCATCAGTGTCTTTTTTGGGTACCGGCAGTGGTGATGCAAACTCTGAGAATTCGGGGTCTTCAGAAGGAACCCCCAGAATAATGGCAGGACGGGATATATCTTTATAGGAGTCAGCCATCTGTACATCCAAATGGTGATCGAACAATTTGTCGAGTTGATTTTGTAGTCGGTTGGCAGCAAAACGATCATCATCTTCAGCTTCTGAATACAAGTAAATGCTTTTTAATTCTTCCGGAGCTATGGAATTACCGGGTTTTGGTTCGACATTCTGCGGAGCAGGCAGGAGTTGGCTTGTTTGAATAGTTCCTTTGTTTTGTTTCTGACAACTCCAAATCCCAACCAGCAGAAACAAAATAATGCATCCTCCAAGAAAAGTTTTGACCGGCTTTGTGTTAATAAAATTCATGGTTACCTCCAATTGTATAATGTTTTTTTTACTAAATGATTATTGATTTTGTTGTTGTTCTTCTTCATTTTTACTTTCAGGTTGTTTTTGCTTGTCTCCCTGCTCATTAGCATTATTGAGCTCATTGCTATTCTGATGACCTGAGCCTTCCCCTTCATTATCCCGGGCCATTTTGTCCTGCTTCTCCTTACGGATGACTTCTTTAACATCATTAATGTGGTTTATGACCCTGGAGCGTATGGTTTCGGTAGCCAGAAGGTAACGGTAGTCTACTCTACTGAAAAGTCCACCGCCAATTTCCCGTTTTCTGTCAGGCACCTCTTTAATGGCTTCCACGAACCCTCGGTTGTCTGAATAGGTGCGCATCATCCTTCTGGAAAAATAAAACATATAATATCTCTCGCTATCGGGTTGGAGGTAGATATACAGCTTGTCGTTGTGTTTCTGTTTGACTATTTCGACAAATCCTTTCATTTTTTTATTCACAGGCTTGCCGTTGATCATGGCAATGTTAATCTCATCCCGGGCAACATAGGAATTGGTTGTAGTATTCCAGTTGAAGTGGAGGTCTGAGAATATAAGCGTGTGATGAAGCTTTTCCGGAATGGATTTTTTTTCTCCTATGGAAACAGCATCTTGATTCATAACCTCCATGTATTGTGAAGTGGTTTGTTGTCCTACTATTTCATTCAGGTTGTTTTCGTAGAATTCAGAGTGGATGTTGGCAGATTTCAGATCAGCTCTTCCATTAATGTCATTCACCATGGAATCGAGCGCTGCATTGCTGAAATGAAATTTAACAGGCAAGGTGATATTCAAGGTGATGTCGTTTTCCGGGAGGTTATGATCCAGTTCACCGGCAGGATGGATGGTAAGATGGGAGTAATCCACGCCAAGGTACATATTTCCCTCGGCATGGTACCGGCACGTTTTTTTGTTTAGGCTGAGATATGTGCCTGCAGTATCGGGATTTTGCAGTTTAATGGGGGAAGCAAGCTGATACTTGCCCGATTGCTCATCATAATTAAGGTATCCGTCGGCTGATATGATGAGATCATCACTGGGATCTTTCCTGGGGGTCAGGAAAGTGGAATAGATATGGGTCGAATCCAGGGTAATGTAAGATCCTGCAAATAGTTTGTTGCCTTTGAGATCCCTGCTTTGTTCTCTGATTGGAATATAAATGCTGTCCGGATTGATAACCGATTCAAAATACACATGCCTTGGGGATATTCCCTTGCAATTATGCGTCATTCTTGCTCCCCCTTTAAATTCCAGCAATTTTCGCCGGGCCTTGAGTTTTACCTCTCCGGCAAAACCAAAATGGGGATTCAGTTTGAAACTGTCGGTCGCTTCAATGGAACCTTCGGCATAGGTGTGTAACGAATCATCAACTCCTATCTCATCGAAATGAATGGTTTGGAGATTATTATCCCTGTTCTCGTAATGATAATCCCCCTTACCTTCGTAATGATTTCTTCCGTGTATCTTAATATCAGCATTGAAAATTTCATGGTACTTTTTCTTCCTCCCGGCCATCAATCTGGCTTCCTTCAATGTATCCATACTTGCATCCTTTCTAATGGTAAGGTTTTGACCATTTGGAAAGATTTTGGCATCCGCTGATATTATATGTTTTACGTTTTTGGCGTTCATTGTATTATCTGCTATGCTGTAAGTCATTTCTTCCGAGGTGAATCTCAATGAATCCTGGGATTTATGGGTCGACATATACAATGCTCCTTCCGGTTCACCGTCTTTTAGCCTTTCAAGTTCAGATGTCCTATCGTCTTTGGCTTTGGCTTCCGGGGCTGATTCCACCTTTAGGGTATCCTTATTCATTTTCCAGACGAATTCGTCCAGATAGCTGAGATATAAATTTTGGGGAAATTCAGCAACCGAATAGTTGTTTATGGTATTAAACCGTGCCGTCTGATAGTCATAGTTCACATGCGCATTGAGTGTATCCGATCTGAAGGCCACCGCATCCTGGCTTAATGTCCGAAGCACAAAATTGGCCGTATCTGCGACAAATGTCTGGCTTTCGAAGTTGAATTGTTGTGATGTCAAAACCGCTTTTTGCATGTTCAGCTTGCCTTTACCTCTCAATCCTGTGGGTTTTAGGTTCAGGTAGCCGGCGAGAGAAGATTTTCCGTTGTACATGGTAAGTCCTTCATCGGGTTGACGGATATGCATAACATCTTCCTTGGGATACCATTTGATATTCACCCCATTTGAGGCAACTTCCGGGTATTCTATTCCTGTGGTTTTTTGAGCTATAGTAAATTCTTTGGCATAAATGGAGGTAGAGTCGGGGAAAAACAAAATATCATCGGTCACAGCAGTAGAGGTAAGGTAGGTTAATTTTCCCTGACCCTTCAGCCCTTTGTTGCTCATACTGATGTTTTGATAGAATTGGCCTTTCCCGTCATACAGGGGTAATCCTTCCTCAGAGGTTGTTTTTTCAAAACCCAGCGAGTTGTCGTCGCGTAAGACCAACGTTTCTTTAAAGGGGGGAAAGATGCCGGCAGAGTAAAATTTTCCCTTGAGTTCTATATCTTCCGGCTGAAAGTTGTTCAGGCTGTCCATGGTAAAAGGGTCCAGTTCAAAGTAAAAATTTTCCTTCTTATAGACTCCGTTGAACAAGTCATTATAATAAACGTATGATTTCTGTTCTCCCTTAAAAATCGGATACTCCGGATAATTTTTTCTTCCCGATTTGTTATTGGGATGGTCAATATGCAATGTCCCGGTTAGATCATTGATGGTATTCTGAACATTGGCAAGTAATTTTTGACCGTACGCATTGCGTTCGTCTGTTTTATATTGTATATGCAATGAGTCTATTGTATTCATTGCTATATCGAAATTTTTATAATCAAAGGACATGCTGTCTCCGAAAAAGGTAAAAAGGCCTCCTTCTACCACTCCTCCAAAGTCGAATTGACGGTTTTTTTTCATGGTTAGTTCTTTCCCGTCCGGATATATGGCTACCTTCTGAGAGTCACTCACAAATATCCTCTGAACCCCTTTGATGTTTAAATTCATATTTGACAGATCCAGTATTGCATTATGTTCAGGCGATTCGACAGATGAATTTAATCTGATCACATCATAATCAATATTTCCTATTCGGGCCCGGATGTAGTCAAAAAGTTTTTCGTTGATGGTAACCCTATCGGATTCCAGGTTATAGAAAACAAATCCCTTCTGAGCCAGATACATTAATCTTTGACGTACCTGGTGGGTAGGTAGTTTTATGTGTTTGGCAAATTCCGCGGCTTCAAATTTTCTACTGTCAATCTTATTGTGATAGTTGCGAAGAGCAATCAGGGGATGTATGCGGTCATGCATTTCCAACTGAAGCCATTCGTCAAGGGTAAAATAATTCATAGAAGTGAACGTAGCCTGCCCCCTGGAAGAATTCTTGCTGCGCGTTATATAGATTTTATTTTCGCTGGTATTCCACAAAAGACGGTCAAAATTCATGGACACTTGGTGATAGGTATTATAGTAAACGCTTTTGGAGAGTATATTGTCGTTTGAAGTCAGCTCAATATTTTGGTTTTCCGCATTATAAGTGAATTGTAGCCCGGTATGGTATATAGAATCCTGTTTTAGATAAAAGGTAACGCTGGCGCTGCGCGATAAAGCTTTATTTTTCCGTAGAATAAAAGTTTCCGCCCGGGCTGTCATTAAATTTTTACCGTTGCGGTGTACCTCAATGGTGGCATCTTTACCATTTCCACTGGTTCCGATGAACTGAGCTCCTTTCATTTGGAAACCCCCTGTGAAATCCATGTTGTTGTATATACCGGGGATCTCAAAAAACTTCTGATAGGAATTAAATACCGGGAAAACGGCATCTTGTGGTTTGATAACATGTAGCAGCTTTTCATCCAAAGTCCCTAAGATTGGATGGTCAAAATAAAGTTTGTTGATGAATTTGACCGAATCGGCATGATATTCTGCCTTAGACATATCGATAGCATAATCGTTCAATTGGGCATATACCTTCTCCGGCGAATATCCGGCACGTTCCCAGGTAACCCGACCTCCATTGCCCTTCCACTTTTTCTTGAAAGGGAAATAAACCCCTTCCGTTTCATAAATTCTGATGCTATCATCCCGCTGTTTACATTTTAAGCTAATTTCAGAATAAATTATCTTGATGGTGGTATCGTAAACGAATTGATAATTGCTTCCCCCGTCATACCAGGTGCGTGTTCTGGAGGAATATAAACTGCCCGAGCGGATAAAGTTGATTGTGAATTGAAAATAGTCGGTTATCTTTTTTAGGTTTCTTTTTTTCTCCCTGGTAAGGTGACGGAAACCTTTCATCCATACTGGAAAATACTCTGCATCGAAGTCGGTGTTGTTAAGTTTGATCAGTACATCAAGCAATAGGGTAAAATGAGGAGACCTGCTTGCACCGTTTTGCAGCATAGTATTCGCCATGGATACAATGGTGTCCCTTTTAGCAGGAGTAAACTTCCCGGATTCCCAATATTCTCTGAATTTATCAAACTTTTCCTCTTTGCTGTCACTTATTCTTTTTTCAAGAAATTCAGAAAGGGTTTCTATAAATTTTGCCGAATCATGGGGAAATTCCTCTAGTCTTTGAGCATTTGATGTTTGTGGCAAAACAAAAAATCCAAATGCAATCCAAAGTATCCAGGGTTTGAAATTAAACTGCAGTTTCAAGCTAATAATGGTTTTGGAATTTGCAATTTAGCCATATTCTGCGGGGAAAATTAAAATGCTTGATTGATAACTGACTTAACAATATTCTCTATCAGGATAAAGCTACCTTTTTCATTTTCATGGCCACCCACAGGTTTCTTTCTTCATGCTTTACGTAATAAAGTCCATATTTGTTAGACTTTTCTATGATCTTTTTCATATCACCCTGGTATATTCCGCTCAGGAGCAATTCACCGTTCTCCACGAGGCAGTTCGCGTAAACGGGAAGGTCTTCCAGTAATACGGTCAGATTGATATTGGCCAAAATGAGATCAAATTTGTATGAGTCCACATCCCGTGCGGAACCCCGAATGATTTTGATGTTGTGAGTATGATTTGTTTTCACATTTTCATGGGCGTTATGGTAAGCCCATTCGTTGGTATCAACCGCCCATATTTCTTTCGCTCCCATTTTTGATGCGAGTATGGACAGTATTCCACTTCCACATCCCATATCCAACACTTTTTTCCCTGGAAGGTTGGATTCAAGCAGCGATTTCAGCATGAGCCAGGTAGTAGAATGATGCCCGGTGCCGAAGGCCATTTTCGGCTCTATGATGATCTCGTACCTGAAATCTTTTTTTTCGTGGTGAAATGGGGCTCTTATCAAAATTTCATTTCCAACTTGTACGGGGTTGAAGCTTTTCTCCCATATTTCGTTCCAGTTTTTCTCTTCTATAATTTGATGGTGAAATTCAAAAGTTTTGGGATAGATATGGAGGATGGGCAAATTACGGATTTCTTCAAAATCAAAATTCTCCTGCGGGATATAAGCTTTCAGTCCCTGAGGAGTATCCTGAAAACCATGAAAACCCAGCTCTGAAAGCTGGGCTAACAATATATCCGCGATGTTTTGCCTGTCTGATTTATCTGCATGAATGATGCAATGCAGTTCAATCGTGTTCATCCTCTGTTTAGCTAAAAGTTTTGGTTAGCTCAACAAAATCCTTTGATTTGAGGGATGCTCCGCCTATCAGTCCTCCGTCAATATCGTCCTGTTTGAAGAGCTCTGTAGAGTTGGACGGTTTGCAGCTTCCTCCATATAAAATGGAAGTATCCTCGGCGGCATTATCGCTGAAATTATCCTTAACGAGTTTTCGGATGAACTGATGCATTTCCTGGGCTTCTTCCGGTGTTGCCGTTTTTCCTGTACCTATGGCCCATACGGGTTCATATGCGAGGATTACCTTACTGAACTCTTCAGAAGAAAGTTTGAATATGGTATTTTCCAGTTGTTCTCGTACAACATTGAAATATTGCCCGTTTTCCCGTTGTTCAAGCTTTTCGCCACAACAAACAATGGGATAAAGATCGTTCTTCAAAGCAAGGTTGATCTTTTTCAGAATAACATCATCTGTTTCGTTATAGTATGCCCTTCGTTCGGAGTGTCCGATGATCACATATTCGCTTCCCGTTGAACGTACCATTGATGCGGAAACTTCTCCTGTAAAAGCTCCTTTTTCTTCCTCGGCACAATTCTGTGCAGAAATCTTGAGTCTGGTATCCTTCACCTTCCTGTGGATGTCTGCCAGGTGAATGAAAGGAGGCGCCATGATTACATGGACATCTTCAGGAATTTCGTGTTGTAGATTAATGATTGCTTCGGCCAATTCCAAGCCTTGATTTAAATCGTTGTTCATCTTCCAGTTTCCAGCTACTATTTTTTGTCTCATATACAATTGGTTTTTGAATGGTTAAACGGCACTAAAATAAGAAATATTGGCAAGAAATACTTAAGTACGTCCTTTAAAAATATGATTATTTAGTAAAAGAGTTATTTATTGTAAGCGTACTCTCGGATCAAGCATAGCATAAGTCAGGTCGACCAGTACATTGATGATAATGAAAATGAGCGCAATGGTCAGTACGGAGCCCATCACCACCGGAAGGTCATATTTGTTCAGTGCATCGACAATCACGTATCCCAGACCTTTCCATCCAAAGATGTATTCTACAAAGACGATTCCTGCCATAAGACTGGCAAACCAGCCTGAAACTGCTGTAATTACGGGATTCAAAGAATTTCTCAAGGCATGTTTGAACAGCACCCTGGAAAATTTCAATCCCTTGGCCCTTGCCGTTCTGATATAATCCTGTGAAAGGACATCCAGCATGGAGTTCCTTGAAAGCTGGATGACAATGGCCAGTGGTCTGATGCCCAAAGTAAATGCCGGAAGTATCAGGTTTTTCAACCGAAGGTGAACGCCTCTGCCAAAATCATCGATCTCATATAAATTGCCCGTCAGGTTCAGGCCGGTGTATTCTCCAAGCACAAAAGCAAAGATCCATCCGATAAGAATGGCAGCAAAGAAAGAGGGAAGGGACATACCAAATGCGGAGAAAAATATGGAAAGCCTGTCGAAAAGAGAGTCCTTGAAAATAGCAGCAAGAATGCCAAGAAAGATTCCCACCAATGAAGCAAAAACGATGGAAATAAAGGCCAGGATAAATGTATTGGGTATGGTTTCCAAAATGATGGATGTAACCTTTTGCTTGCTTTGGTAAGATCTTCTCAGATAGGGAGGTTTTAATACCAAACTTTTGTTTTGGGTTTTTATAAGGGTTGTGTAAGGAGCATATTTGGATGGATCCAGGTAAAAGTAATTTGTCGAATCCAGCGAGTGGTAAGAAATGGGAGAGAGGTCGTTCAGATATTTCACGTATTGAAGTCCTTTGGAACGGTTTAATCCCAAATCCTTTCTAATGGCTTCGAGGGATGCAACATCCGAACGCTGACCCATAATCATCCGGGCAGGGTCGGCGGGTATTACATTGAATAATATGAATACCAGACTGGCAACGCCCCAAAGGATCAAGATGGCATATAATATTCTTTTAATAAAATAATTGGCCACTGGAATGGGATTTTAAAGTCATGCAAATATAGGAAAAACCTTATGATCTGACCTCGGCCCGGCCTTTTTTATCTTCAGATTCGGTATCCGTTGTATCTTTGTATTCAGAGTTGTTTAGAAAATCTTCCCTGATTTCCTGAGGAGAAGGAAGGTCGTTGTTATGCCATTTATCAAGTATGATGCCTTTTTTTATCAGCATCAAACCCGGGTTGGCACGTATAATGGTTTTAAGCGTAATTTCATCCGCCTGGTAAAAAGAAAACGAGGCATTGGTGTTGTTTTTAAAGGATTCGATTTTTTCTTCCAGTGAAGCGGTCAGACCAATAAAAGAACAATTATTGGTAGTGTTACAAAATTCCGCAAGCTTGTTGATTTTATCCATTTCCGATTTATCGGCTTCACCGAGATCATAAGCAATCAAAAGGAAAGTGAATTTGTTTTGGTTCAGTACAATATCGGTTATATCTTCCCCTTTGAGCGTGGAAATGGTAAAGTCTTCAATCGGTGGCTGATATCCCTCTTTGATCTTGATGTTTTTGGTCTCCACCCATTGCCAGGTTGAATCGGGCAGGCTGTCCATTGTGAATTCCTTGATCTTTCCATCCTTTTTATATTTTAAAATGGTTTTGTATTCGGGTTGAGGGGCGTCTTCCGGGATTTCCATTTTATCCGGGATGTTTGCTCCCACATTGTAAGGCCGGAAATCAAATACAGGAAGGTGATTGTAACAATAGACTGACAATCCCAGGATGATGCCGGCCGAAATTCCTGTGATACCCCATTGCCACTTATTGCTGTAAGGAGATTGAAAATTGTTGCGGTTGATGAATATAATCACCACGAAAACCATGATGACCACATTTTTCCAAAAGGTTTCCCAGTTGGACATGATTATGGCATTCCCAAAACAGCCACAGTCCTGAACAGGATTTTCCAACGCCAGGTAAAAAGTAAGCAGGGTAAAAAAGCCCATAAAAACCAATAGGATCCGGGAACTTGTTCTGGGTTTGACATGAAATATCAGCACCGCTCCCAGTACGAATTCAAATGTGCTTAAAAGAACCCCCAGGGGCAAAGCAGCCGGATTTAGAAAATCCATGCCGAATGCTGTAAAATAGTCAATGAATTTATAGTTCGAGCCAAGCGGATCGATTCCTTTCACAAATCCTGAAAAGAGCAAGACAC
>JAIPAF010000051.1 GCA_021740225.1 Bacteroidales bacterium
TCAATACAAGAATTAATAAAGGTTGGTCTATCTTTAACGGGAGAGGAAGGCAGAAAGGAATTTTTAATAAATATTGGTGACCAATTAGACCGCTATAATACCCAACCGACTAATAGACAAAGATGGAAGGAATTACTTGAAAGTTTATAAAAGGAAATGTTATTCTTTTGATTTGATTTTTTTAATTCATTAACGAATAATAGGTATATTCTTTTTATTATCATCAACCGGTTTTTGAAAAATTCCCTATCCCCTTCTTTATTTAAAACCATTCCAAATAATTGAGCTACACAGAAGCTCAATTTTTTTGGCTTATAAAGGATAATTAGGGGTTTATTCATCTAATTTTTGTAGTTTTAAATGCTCAAGTAAAATATTATGGAAAATCAGACAACTGACCGGCAATAATGGACAGCCTATCACAGCAGGAAAAGCATACGATCAATAGCTTTTATCAGGTAATTATATAACAATAAATACTAAGATTATGAAAAGAAAAAGTTTCATTTTATCGCTTAAGAGTTTGAGCTTAACCCTGATTATTTTTTTAGTATATCAGGGTGTTTCCAGGGGCCAGATGGGTACTCCGGACTACCGGTTGTTGAATGAGCCGGTGGATATCAGTGAAGATTTCAGGAGTTTTGAGAACACCTATTATCTGGCTGATAGTATATCCTCCTTCAACATGAAAACAGGTAGGGGAAAGCTTACCTATAGCAGGCATGAATACAACACCCGCATGGCATTTAACAATATGCTGGGGGTATTGGAGCCTGTAGAACAGAATGAGTTTCCTGCCAGGGAATATGAAGGTTCCCCTACTCTTTCTTTTTCTATTGATTTTGTCTCTCCCCGTACTGTGAGGATCCGGGCAAAATCCGGTTTCGAAACCCAGTCAGACGACCGTTCGCTTATGCTGGTCAATGGAGAAGCCCCTGACGGGGATATCTGGGATTACCGGAAAACCGAAGAGGGCTACAGATATACCAGCAAATACGGCACGGTCACTATAACCAAATCACCCTGGCATATAGAATTTCGCGACGCCAAAGGCAATTTGCTTACCAAAACAGTGCACCTTTCAGATCTCCAAAAAACGTTCACCCCGGTATTGCCTTTTTCTTATGTTCGCCGGGCTTCTGATTATTCACGCAGCTTTAATGCGGCCTTTTCCCTATCTCCCGGTGAAAGGATATATGGTTGCGGTGAATCCTTTACCGAACTGAACAAGCGGGGAGAAAAGGTGGTACTTTGGGCCGATGACGCAAATGGCACCCAGAATGAAAGCATGTATAAGCCTGTGCCGTTTTTTATGAGTAATAAGGGATATGGAATGTTTATGCATACGTCTTCCCCAATTACCTGTGATTTCGGTAAGTATTTTAACGGGGTAAACTCCATGATGATAGGAGACAGCAAGCTTGATCTTTTTGTCTTTCTCGGTGAGCCCAAACAAATACTTGATGAATATACCGATCTTACAGGCAAAGCGGATATGCCTCCCCTGTGGTCTTTTGGTTTCTGGATGAGCCGTATCACCTATGTTTCTGAAGAAGAGGGACGAACCGTTGCAGACAAGCTCAGGAAGAATAAAATTCCAGCCGATGTGATTCATTTTGATACGGGCTGGTTCGGGACCGACTGGCGTTGTGACTACAGGTTTGCAGAAGATCGTTTTGATGATCCTGAAGGTATGTTGTCCGATTTGAAAGATCAGGGTTTTCATGTCTCCTTGTGGCAGCTTCCTTATTTTACACCCAATAACAGACTTTTCCCCGAAATAATCGATAAAGGATTTTATGTAAAGAACCGTAAAGGCAATCTTCCTTACGAGGATGCAGTGTTGGACTTTTCCAATCCGAAAACCGTCGAGTGGTATCAGGATAAGATCGCTCGTTTGCTTGAGATGGGTGTTGGCGCTATCAAAGTGGATTTTGGTGAAGCAGCACCATATAAAGGAATTTATCATTCCGGCCGTACTGGCTTCTATGAGCACAATCTGTATCCGTTGCGGTATAACAAGGCAGCAACTGATATTACCAAAGAAGTTACAGGAGAATCCATCATCTGGGCACGAAGTACCTGGGCAGGCAGTCAGCGTTATCCGGTACACTGGGGTGGTGATGCCGCCAACAGTAATACCGGTATGGCTTCTACCCTTCGGGGTGGTCTCTCGCTGGGACTGAGTGGCTTTTCATTCTGGGCCCATGATCTTGGGGGATTCGTTCAAAAGGCTCCCGAAGATCTTTACCGCAGGTGGACTCCCTTTGGAATGCTTACCTCGCACACCCGTAGCCATGGCGCACCTCCAACTGAACCCTGGGCTTACGGGGAAGATTTCATGAATGAATTCCGTAAGGCTGACGAGATGCGATATAAACTGATGCCTTACATCTACGCGCAAGCCAGACACTGTACAAAAACCGGCCTCCCTATGGTAAGAACCTTGTTTGTTGAATATCCCAATGATCCCGGCTCCTGGAGGGTTGACGATCAATATATGTTCGGCTCCGATATGCTTGTTGCACCATTGTTTGAAAGCAGAGAAAGCCGTGATGTTTATCTTCCTCCCGGAGAATGGATAGATTATCAGACCGGTAAATCCTATGAAAGTGGCTGGCATCATATTAATGCCGGTGATCTTCCAATTGTTGTTCTTATTAAAGAAGGCAGTGTGATTCCTCATATAAAGCTGGCTCAGTCAACAATGAACATGGACTGGTCAAAGCTCGATCTTGTTGTTTATTCAGATGATAAAGAAAAAACCACAGGAAAAGTTTGTTTGCCGGAAAATAATGTGCTGCATAAGGTTACCCTTCAGAAGGAAGATGGCAAATACGAGTTAACTGAGGATCCCTTCCCGCGAAAAGTTCATTGGAACATAAAGTCTTATCGGGACCGGCGTTAATCAGATCTACAAATCAATTGAAATTTCCATCATGGCGCTTCGTAACCTTTCTGAGTCAAATTGCGGGAAGAAAGGCTCGAAGCGCCTTTTTGTACTACTGATCTCTATGTTGGGACAAATTTGAGCTGGATAATTAAAAAAAATCTGTGAGAAAAGCCTGGAGAATGATTTATTAACCGGGAAGGATATTGACCGGATGATCAGGGAAAGTGTCCATGTGACGATCAAACCGGGCCTGCTGGATCCTCCTGACCGCGTCTCTTCCCATTCCATTGGAAAGAAGAATGAAACAAAAGCCTGAAAAACAAAGGAATATAAGAAAGTTGTTCGTCAGAATCCTTTTTTTACCGGCTTACCATTACTTGATCTCCCTTTTCCATATCCAGTAACTCCGCAGCATTGCCTTTATTTACGGATATTTCCAGCAACCCTTTGGAACCAAAAACGCCCAAGACTTTACCTTCCGTCACTTCGGCATAGGACTTTCTGATACCGCATATGGTTTCCCGGGAAAGATGAACGGCCAGCATATCATAGGATATGGAAAGATTATCAACCTTACGTTGTTCAATATCGGTTATCAGATTTCCGAACCGGTCAATATGAATGACGTGACCGGTGATTTCATCGTCCTTCACTTGAGGTTCAGGCAAAGAAAGGGTTTTCACTTCCCGGGATGCCTCTCCCAGCATTTGTGGATGGACTCCGTTACTCAGGTGAGCGGCCACCGGAGCAAAAATATCCCTGCCATGAAAAGTATTGCTGATATCAGCCAAAAAATAATCCCGGTTGCTGATGGTACGGATCTCTTCAGTTTGATACTGATTAACCACTTTGGTCATAACTCCGTTATCCGGAGAAAGAAAATAATGGCCGGCCGATTTGACCAGCTTAATCTGCCTGTTGCTGCCCACCCCGGGATCCACTACAATTACATGGATACTTCCTTTCGGAAAATAACCAAAGGAATAATAAATCATATAAGCGGTCCACTCCACATCCTGAGGTGGTATATAATGCGTGATGTCCACCACAGATATTCCGGGATTAATCGAATGAATCACTCCTTTCATTAATCCAACATACTCGTCCTGCAATCCAAAATCAGTAGTTATAGTTATAAGGGAATGTTCTGTATTCATCTTTTCTGAGTTATGAATGATGAAATTATTCTATAATACAATTCATAACAAAATCAAAACGCCAAACTTCAAATGATAAATTCCAATATTCAATGATTCAAATTCTAAACCTAAAAAAATAGTTACCTGACATTAAATGTTTTGTTCATTGATACCTGGAAATTGGATATTATTTGTTTATTGGTACTTGAAATTTGATGTTTGTTTTGCCTATTGATTCTTTATTATAGACCGCTAATTAATTTATCTCCGGTCAAGCCAAACTTTATGCATACAATTTCTTATCCTTTGGCTGACCCACCGGCATAACCGCCAACGGGAACCATTCTTCCAATTCAAAAATTTTCTTTACGGCATCATCGTCAAAAGCACCGACAATGACTGTACCCAGGCCCAACTCAACAGCTTCCAGGGAAATATTCTGAGTGACCGAGCCAGCCTCCATATAAACATATCGTTCCCCACGGGAAGCATATCGTTCCTTCGTTCTTTCAAAATCAGCGGAAATTAAAAGATTCGCCCCCGCATTCTGTATAAAATCCTGACCAAAGCAAGCTCCAACAAGTTTTGTTGTTACATCCTTCTCATTGATCTGCTTAAGTGAATGTTCTTGAGGACTGTATTGATATATGCCCTGATCCACTCCGTCCACCCCTTCTTTTCTAACAGCAACAAAGATCTCCAGGGGGAAAGTGGCTCCTGCAGAAGGAGCTGTTCTGCGCTCATTGAAACTTTGGCTTATGACTCCCTGCCCTGCCCACAGCAGATTGGCCAGTTGCTGCAGGGAAATAGACTTATTCTCATAATTCCTGCAGGACGTTCGCTTCTGCAGTGCATAACCAACATTTACCTTATCGCTTGTTTTTCTTGCCGGTAATTTTATCTTATCCATAATTTATGTCTTTTTATAATTAAAATACAGCTAATCAGAAATATCACAATTCTAACGCTTTTGGAAACAACTATAAAGATAATAAAGTTAATCTAAGTGGTCAACATCAACAAAATAAAGGCACCATTGAAATGGTTCTGCATAAATAATGAAGCACATCAATACACCTTTAATGATAACGCTCGTTATTCAGGTTGATTTTTATTAATTTAGTAGTAAAGATGGGTATTATTATAGTCTGAATATAAACTTAATAACTGAATTGGAATGATTGACAAGGGCACCGTTGACCGAATAATTGAAACTGCTGAAATCACAGATGTTATACAGGATTTTGTAAACCTGAAGAAAAGGGGAACGAATTACCTGGGATTATGTCCGTTCCATAACGAAAAAACACCTTCCTTTAATGTATCTCCTTCAAAAGGAATCTTTAAATGTTTCGGCTGCGGAAAAGGGGGCAATGCCATCAACTTTATCATGGAGCATGAACATCTGAGTTATCCTGAAGCCCTCCGATACCTGGCAAACAAATACAATATCGAAATAGAGGAAAAAGAGCAGTCTGCAGAAGAGATTAAGGAAAAGAACGTCAGGGACAGCCTCCAGATTGTCACCAATTTTGCCGCAAAATACTTCCGGGAGAATTTAAAAAACAACCAGGAAGGCCGGTCGGTAGGGCTAAGCTATCTTAAAGAGCGAAGCATCCGCGAAGACATGATCGATAAATTTGAGCTCGGTTACAGCCTGGATCAATGGGAAAGCTTCACCCAGGCTGCACTCAAGAAAGGATTCAAACAAGACTATCTGGAAAAGACAGGACTCACCATAGTAAAAGAAGATAAGCGTTACGACCGTTTCAGAGGCCGCATCATGTTCCCGATACACAGTCTTTCCGGAAACGTGATCGGATTCGGCGGAAGGACCATGAAAAAGGATGAAAAAACAGCCAAATACATCAACTCCCCCGAATCAGAGATATACCACAAGAGCAACATCCTTTATGGCATCTACCATGCCAAAAAAGCCATTACCAAAAATGAAAAATGCTATATGGTGGAGGGATACACCGATGTAATCGCCCTCCATCAGAAAGGCATTGAAAATGTAGTGGCCTCATCGGGTACCTCACTTACTGAGAATCAAATACGGCTGGTCAAAAGGTTCACTCCCAACATTACCATCATTTTCGACGGCGACCCCGCAGGCATAAAGGCTTCATTAAGAGGGATCGATCTTATTCTTGAACAGGGGATGAATGTAAAGGTACTGCTTCTCCCCGACGGAGAAGACCCCGACTCGTTCTCCCAAAAACAGAGTGCCTCGGAGCTGGTCAAATATATTGAAGAGAACGAACAGGACTTCATCCACTTTAAAACCCGTTTGCTTTCGGAAGAAGCACAAAACGATCCGGTAAAAAGAGCCAACCTGATCAACGATGTAGTTCGTTCCATATCCATGATACCCGATGGAATCATGCGGACGGTGTATATTAAAAACTGTAGCAGCATTCTCGACATCGACGAGAAAGTCCTTTACGAGGAAACCAACAAAATCCGGAACAAAAGGGCCCGGCAGAAACACAGAAGAGAGCAGGCCGGCCGGGAAAAAGAAGAAAAAAATAACCAGAATCTTACGTCAGTTCCGTCTTTTATTGAAGAAGTCTATTCCGAAACCCAGGAGAAGGAAATTATCCGGTTATTGCTGCAATATGGAGCGGAAGAACTTTACACCTATAAAGAAGACAAATACAGTGATCCCAAAACCCTCACTGTAGCACAGTATATCATCAAAGAGATATTGAACGACGAACTGGAATTCAAAAACCTGATCTATAAACAAATATTTGAAGAGTACCTGGATATATTGAACAAGGGAAAACATCCGGAGAAAAGCCATTTCATATACCACAGTGACGAACAGATCAGTAAGCTTGCAGCCGATCTGCTAAGCCCGGCATACGAACTAAGTGAATTTTTCAAAAAGAAAAGCGGAGTATATGTAGAAACAGAGGACATGAAGCTCAAAATGCTGGTCCCGGAGGCAATCATTGCCTATAAAAGAAAAATACTGGAAAAGGCTCAGAAGGACAAAGAAAAAGAACTACAACAAGCTCAGAAAGAAGGTCAGGAGCAGGATAAAATCATGCAGCTCCAACAGGAATACCAGACCATTGCCCAGGCCATCAATTCAATATCAAAAGACCGCGGCTGGGTGGTATTTCGTTAATGCTTCAAACTCATTCTTTGGTTTTAACGTTTTTCATGATCATAATGGGCATCTGTTTCTCCATTTTCCTCAGTCCTTCCGTAACATTTCCCAGTAAACTGGTTACTACCGAAGTTTTACCTCTTGCTCCCACTACTAAAAGGTCCACATCCTGTGCTTCCGCTTCCTCATAAAGCTTCTCTGCCTGGCTTTTGAATTCTTCACTCACCCCAATCCTCAATTCCACATCATCGGGGTTCAGACCAAACTTAGCCAGGAACTTTCTGAACCGATTGTAAATCCTTTTTTCTAACATGCCTTTGGTCTTAAAAGTAGTAGCAGGAAAATAACTTTTTTGGGTATCATACAAATAATAGCAGATGAGTTTGGTATTTACAGCTTTCGAGATATTCAGGCAACGCCTGAAAGCCTTTTCCGAAACCTTTGAAAAATCCACTGCACATAAAATTGTATCAAGAGACAAATCCGGCTCCTCCGGGATAAACATCAGGTCGGTCAAAGCCTCTGCAGCAATCTTGTGTCCGTAATGGCCGGTACGGTCCTCGCCGTATTTTTGCCCGATAAGTGCAAGATCCACTGACTCCTTCCGGGTAAAATCAATAATCATATTGGCAGCATCCTCATCTTCTATCTTAGTAATCACCTCCGTTTCAATATTCTTCTTAAAATGATTTGAAACCACACTGTTTATCTCATCCTCAATCCTTTGACGCAGATCGGTTTTCAGATCGGGAAACTTCTTGCTGGATTTATCCGGAAGATCATACGCCTGGATGGCATGTATAAAAATGACCTTGTCCATCCCGAGGCTCTGACTCAAAAAGGCTGCATAGTCGATCAAATTGGGATCAATATCCGTCAGATCGAGACAGACAAGCATGGTCTTCAGATTTTTTATGGTACTCATACGTTATGATTGTTTTTCATCCGTTTCGTTCGATTCTTCATCCTCTTTTTTATTGCCAATCAGATGCTGAATAAGTTCTTTGTATGATTCGCGCTCTTTGGCTTTTTTATGCAACTCTTCTTTTTCATGCTCTTTCTGCAATCCTTTGTGCAAACTTACAGCCATAATGATCAGGATTATGGCGAATGGCAATCCTGTGGTTATTGTAGCCGTTTGTAACGCTTTCAATCCGCCTCCAATTAACAAAATAGCAGCTACGGCTCCTTCCATGGAAGCCCAAAATACCCGCTGGGTAACAGGAGACTTTAATTTCCCTCCTGAAGTAAAAGCATCCACTACCAGTGATCCCGAATCGGAAGAGGTCACGAAAAAACTGATCACTAAGACGATTGCAGCAAGGTTGGTCACCTCTGCCAGTGGGAAGTTTTCAAAGAGGAGGTAAATAGAGGTGGCTACATTTTCTTGCACCGCTGAAACAATATCAGCCGTGCCATTCAGTTCTAAAAACAAGGCAGAACCGCCAAAGGCTGTTATCCACAGAAAAGTTAGCAATGTAGGTACAATCAGCACACTTAGTACATATTCCTGAACCGTTCTCCCCCGGGATATACGGGCAATAAACATGCCCACAAACGGAGACCAGGAAATCCACCACGACCAGTAGAAGATGGTCCACTGATTTTGCCAGGTAGTTTGTTTATAACTTTCCGTCCAGAAACTCTTGTCGAAGAAACCTGAAAGATAATTGCCAATATTTTGGGCATACGAATCCAGAATAAAGACGGTAGGCCCTAGTATCAAAATAAAAACAAGTAAAATGGCGCCCACGTTAATATTCATTTCACTGAGCTTCTTAACCCCTTGATTCAGACCCGAAACCACAGAGATGGTTGCAGCACAGGTTATTCCCACGATAAGAAGTACCCTGGTAGTGAGTGTATCGGGAGAAGAGAACAAATGATTTAACCCTGCGCTAACCTGCTTAACACCCAACCCGAGAGAAGTAGCCAATCCGAACAATGTGGCCAGTACGGCCAAAACATCAATCACATCACCGGGCCATTTGTAAACCTTCTCACCAAGTATGGGATAAAATATAGAGCGGAATGCCAGGGGCATGTTTCTGTTAAATGAAAAAAAGGCCAGCGCCAGGCCGACAAGCGTATAAATGGCCCATGCATGCAAGCCCCAGTGAAGGAATGTGGTTTTCATTGCTTCCTGGGCCGCCGCAAGGGTTTCCCCTTCTCCTACAGGAGGATCGGTAAAATGAAAAAGGGGCTCAGCAACGCTCCAGAACAGAATACCTATCCCCATCCCTGCACTAAAAAGCATGGCAAACCATGATCCACGGCTAAACTCAGGCACAGCATTCCTTCCTCCTAACCGAATCGGACCGTATTTGGAAAAAGCAAAATAAAGTGCGAAAAAAAGGTAGAAGTTAACCACCAAAACCAGAAACCAGCCAAAATGATCAGAAATCCAATTCTGCACATTATTAAATACCTTTTCCATAGGGTCCCCCACTATAAGGGTTATGGCAATAAACACAGCCAACAAGAAAGCCGCCGGCCAAAAAACAGGGGGATGGATATCAAAATATTTTCTTATGCCCTTTACCTCCTGCTTCTCTTCTTCATTCTTTTGACTCATAAAATATAAATATTTAACCCTTTAGAGTGTTTTTTTCCGGTTTATCAGGAAAGATAATCTTTCACCATTTCCTGGCTCACTTCCCACAATCGATCCTGCACATTGATTTCATAAGTGACTGTGGCGGAGCTCTGAGGCATCTGATTTACAAAATATTTACCCGATACTCCTTCAATGGCATCTGAAGTGGCCACATAAAGAATATTTTTAGCACCTTCTTCCACGGCTGCTCCTATATCTCCATAATTCTGCTTCAGAAGCTTGGTGCTGATCACACCCGGATGCAGACAATTGGAAGTTATGTTGGATTCCCTTTTCTCTCTGGCTAGCTTATAAGTGAACAGAACATTGCACAATTTCGAGAGACCGTAAGCTGCACTGCCCGAAAATGACTGCTCACCCTGTAGATTGTCAAAATCAATGGCTGTAGCATGAACCATCGAAGTAACATTCACAACCCTTGCTTTTTCAGCATGCTCCAACAGATCCATGAGCAAATAGGTCAAAAGAAAATGGGCCAGATAATTCACCTGAAAGGTTTTTTCGAATCCGTCATCCGTTAGCTCTCTGTTCTTTTGGAAAATACCGGCATTATTGATTAAAATATCCAGATTATCATACTGTTTCTTTACCTTTTCTGCCATATCCCTGACCCCAGAGAGCACTTCAAACTCTGCTGAATAGCCCGCAACTTCATCCTTACCCGATTCTTGCTTAATATCTTCTATAGCCTGATTAACTGAATCATCACCCCTTCCGTGAATGATCACATGATAACCCATCTTAGCCAGTTCAATGGCTGATTGTTTGCCTATTCCATCCGTAGCCCCGGTAATAAATACATTTTTACTCATATAGTTAAATTTTTTTGGCGTTCTACTTACCCGTAAATAATAATATTAAGGAATATGTAACTTCTAACCCACCTCACTCCTTTTTCATTCGATTTGAAAAAGACCTCAGGAAAAACTTTCATCACCATTAACCCATTATAGTCGGATCTATTGTAAAACCCAACCAAAAATATAAAGAAAACAAAGAAAACAAAGAATCAAATAAAGGTTTTTCCCTATCGTTTTTAGAAGCACTGTGGAGAAGATGCCAACCGATATTCAATCAACTCATATCTGATGAAACCCGCATCTGCTATCCTAACAGCTATATTATGAGGAAAACAAAGTTTTGATAAACTTTTATACCCATGAAACAATTGAATACGTTACATTTTTTATACTTTTGAGCAACTTGGATGATTAACCCCCCGGAAAACTTCTTAGATCAATGTATACCATATTAAAATAAATAAATGACTCCATCAACAATTAAAAAAATATTTCTTTCAATACTCTTCTTTAGTACTATATGGATATCCACGAATGCTCAACATTTAGATTCAGTTCAAGTATCCTTTAAAAAGCCCAAATATGAATCTGTCAATGTACTACTAAAAGAACTGGAGAGCCAGTACCCTTTCTCTTTTTATTACAAATCCGAATGGTTTTCCAATGACAGCATTCAGATAAATACTACCCCGACCACCCTAAGCAAGGTATTGGATAAGATCATCGGGGACAAGGCTTTTCTTTATGAAATAGTTCAGAATCATCTGATTGTTTTCCTTCCTAAAGAACAGGTGTCTTTTCTGAAAGGAGACCTGCTTCAAAGCAGCGATGAAATAAAAGGTACCTCTGTTCAAACCATAGGGAATCCTTCGGAAGCCGGTAAATATGACAAAGTGACGGTGAGCGGAGTAGTGAAAAACGGAAAAACAGGCGAGCCAATGATTGGCACTACCATCAAAATCAAAAACACCAACCAAGGGGTTACTACTGACCTTGAAGGTCAATACACGCTTAATATCGAACCGGGAATTTATACACTCGAAATTTCCAGTGTAGGTT
>JAIPAF010000052.1 GCA_021740225.1 Bacteroidales bacterium
ATTTGATATTGTTTGGAATTTGGTGCTTGATATTTGGAACTTAATATTTCCCAAACTGAATTCCCGTCGTTTTTTACGTTAAATAGCAGAAGTTTCAGTAATACGATGATTCTATGAACGCGGATGGTGTTCAATGATCGTGCTCCTCAGATAATCTCTGTCAAGGTGCGTGTAGGTTTCCGTAGATGTAATGGATTCATGTCCCAGCATTTCCTGAATTGCCCTTAAATCTGCACCTCCTTCGATGAGATGCGAAGCAAATGAATGGCGGAATGTATGAGGACTGATGTTTTTGGTTATGTTGGCCTTTTCGGCAAGTTTTTTAATTATAAGGAAAACCATTACCCGGGTAAGCTGTTTTCCTCTTCTGTTTAAAAACAGGATGTCTTCACAATGCTTATCTATATTTAGTTTTTTCCGGTCCTCCATATACAGATTGATTTCCTTGATGGCTTTTTGACTTACCGGAGTGAGCCTTTCTTTATTGCCTTTCCCTATAATTCGGATAAAGCCTTTGTTGAAGTATAGATTCGAAATACGAATATGGATCAATTCTGATACCCTGAGCCCACAGCTATACAGAGTTTCTATAATGGCTTTGTTTCTTTGGCCTTCCGGGTGGCTTAAGTCGATGGCGTTAATTATTCTGTCTATTTCATCGACAGTAAGTATTTCGGGCAATTTATTTCCGATTTTCGGGGATTCGATTAATTCGGTAGGATCTTTTTCAATATAGTTTTCTATTAGTAAATATTTGAAGAACGCTTTAATCCCGGAGATTGTCCGAGACTGGCTTCTGGGGCTCATTCCCAATTCATTGGTCCAGTGTAAAAAATCTTTCAGATGTTCCATATCCACCTGAGTTGGCATCAAGTGCTCTTTCTTCGTGTGAAGATATTCCCTCAGCTTCTTGATGTCGTTCAGGTAGGCATTTATCGAATTGGTGGAAAGCGATCTTTCCAGCCTCAGAAAATTAATGAAACCTTTTATGGAAATTTCCCAGTTAATCATAATAATTTTAACGAAGAATTGGGAACAATTAATATGCGATATATTATTTTTGTTGAAATATAAAAATATGATCGGGTTATGAACATTCAAATTATAAATGGGCCGAATCTTAATTTATTGGGTGAGCGTGAGAAAGAAATTTATGGTAACATTGGGATGAAAGAGTATTTAAAGATTCTTAGGGAACATTTCAAAGATTTCCATATTGATTATTTTCAGAGCAATATAGAAGGCGAGCTTATTGATAAGATACAGGAGACGGCGAAAGTATCCGACGGAATTGTATTGAACAGTGGCGGATATACTCATACCTCGGTGGCTATTCGCGACGCCGTTGCTTCGGTTTCTTGCCCGGTGGTGGAAGTGCATATATCCAATATTTTTAATAGAGAAAGTTTCAGACATACATCCCTCATGGCTCCGAAATGCAAGGGGTCAATCATTGGTTTTGGTTTGGACGGTTACCGGTTGGCTATTGAAAGCTTGAGAATTGTTCATTCCAGGGAATCATAATTTTTTTTGGTAATTTAGGAGAAAAAAATTCAAATATGCCGAAAACAAAGATTGTAGCTACCATATCGGATCGTAATGCCGGAGTGGATTTTATTCAGTCTCTTTTTGATGAAGGGATGCGTATTATACGTTTGAATACAGCCCATCAAACTCCTGAGCAGACGTTAAAGATAGTAGAAAATGCCCGTCAAGTTTCCGATAAGATTGCTTTGTTATTGGATACCAAAGGACCGGAGCTGCGTACAACTGAGTCATCCAATGAAATATCGGTAAGCAAGGGAGATATTATAAATGTTGAAGGAGATCCCGGGAAGGCCTCAGATGAGAATAGGGTTTATGTCAACTACAAAGATCTTGCGGATGATGTTCCCGAAGGTAGTGAAATTCTTATAGATGACGGAGATATCAGTTTGACCGTAAAGGAAAAAAGGAAAAATGCTTTGGTTTGCAGGGTGAATAATGGGGGGGTGATTAAATCCAGAAAGAGTGTGAATGTGCCTAAGGTGAAGTTAAATCTCCCCTGTGTTACGGAGAAGGACAATACCTACATTCATTTTGCCATTGAACAGGAGCTTGATTTTATAGCCCATTCCTTTGTAAGGAGTAAAGAAGATGTCTTGGCCATTCAACAACTTCTGGATGAACATGAGAGTGATATTAAGATTATAGCCAAGATAGAGAACCAGGAGGGAGTGGATAATATTGATGAAATTCTGGATTATGCCTATGGCATTATGGTAGCCCGTGGGGATCTGGGTATAGAGATTCCTTATGAAAGGATACCGGGCATACAAAAATACCTGGTCAATAAATGTATTGAACGCAGAAAGCCGGTAATTATCGCCACCCAAATGCTGCACTCGATGATCAATAACCCGCGTCCTACCAGGGCCGAGGTCACCGATATTGCCAGTGCCATT
Organism: Bacteroidales bacterium; assembly: GCA_021740225.1. Classification (GTDB taxonomy): domain Bacteria; phylum Bacteroidota; class Bacteroidia; order Bacteroidales; family UBA12077; genus JAGXLC01. The sequence goes on from JAIPAF010000052.1 coordinate 2,445, forward strand.
TACGGACAGGCTGATGCCGTCATGCTTAGCGGGGAAACGGCATTTGGTAAATATCCGGTCGAATCTGTCCGGACCATGGCCAGAGTAGCCAAAGAGGTGGAAGGTTCCAAGGAACCTTTTTATGACACACCGGCCTTTGTTATCAACAATAAGGTAACCGCTTATTTATGTAAATCTGCAGTGAAGGCCTCCATCAGGCTTGATACCAAAGCTGTCATTGCCGATACCACTTCCGGTAAAACCATAAGGAGCATTGCAGCATACAGGGGTAAAAAACCGGTATATGCCCAGTGTTATTCCAGGAAAACCATGAGAGAACTGCAATTGTCCTACGGGGTTCGTGCCGATTATATGAAACCGCGGGAAACATCACATGAGTTCCTGCAACATGCCATAACCAACCTAAAGAAAAACCATCAGTTCACTGATACTGATATGGTGGTGGTGCTCGCCGGTAATTTCGGAAGAAGTGCGGGAGCTACCTATATTGAAATAGGAACCCTTCAAAATTTGGTGGGAAATCTTGGATTACCCCAGGAATAAAAATTATGGCATCATATTAAAAACCGAAAATGGTAAATCCGCCATCTACACTAATGCATTGGCCGGTAATAAATTTTGCCGCCGGCATACATAAATAGGCTGCCAGGGAAGCCACGTCTTCCGGCTCCCCTACTTTTCCCAGGGGTGTTCTGGAGATTACCTCATCGTAGTATGTTTGGTCTTTCAATACTTCATTGGCCAGAGGTGTTTTTATATACCACGGAGCAATCGCGTTGACCCTGATGTTGTCCCGGGCCCATTCGCAGGCTAGGTTTTTTGTGAGCTGGATCATTCCGGCTTTGGTCATCCCGTAGACGGATCCTGTTCTGAGATGCTTTTGCCCGGCCACCGATGAGACATTAATAATGGAAGCCTCTCCCGATTCCCTTAGAAGCGGCCAAGCATGCCTGCTCATTTCAAATGTAGAGGTCAGATTGGTTTGAAGAATTGTTTCATATTCCTCCCGGGTGTATTCCTCGGTTTTTTTCCTTATGTTCACCCCCGCGTTATTGACCAGAATATCCAGTTGGCCGAAGGTTTTCTCTGCATATTCTGTTATATGTTTAAAAGCCTTCTTTTGGCTTAAATCCTGTTGTATTCCGGTAAGCTTTTCCCCTTCCTGTTCCTGCATTGTTCTAATGTCTTCACCGGAGCGGGCAACCACGCAAACCCTGGCTCCGAAAGCCAGCAATTCTTTTGCAATCGCTGCACCTATTCCTCTTGTGCCGCCCGTTACAATGGCTGTTTTGTTCTTAAGCGTCCATCTTTCATTCATAAATGTTTTTTTATGGTGATTATACCTGTATCATACCCTTTAAATTTGCCTATTATACTTGCCTGCTTAATTCCTGCCCGATGCAGGTCTGAAATGATCTGCTTTTCATATTCCGGAGAAACTGCAAACAATAGTCCGCCGGAAGTCTGAGCATCACAAAGTATATGTTGTTCTGTTTGCGAAATCCGATCGCCCCAGTCTGTTTTGTTTTGCAGGAAGCTCAAATTGTTCCGGGTGCCCCCGGGGAAAATATCGGCTCCCGCAAATTCCCATACTTCTGGAATAACCGGAATTTTGTCAGCATAGATTTCGGCATTGATCTTTTCGGGGAGGGTCATCTCGCTCAGGTGGCCCAGCAGACCGAAGCCGGTAACATCGGTACAGGCATGAACCGGGTAGTTCTTTATGATTCCCGCCGTTTTATTGTTTAGCTCACCCATGGATGCGGTAAGCTTTCGGCGGATTTCTTCATTGGCCAGGCCCTTTTTCAGGGCTGTTGCCAAAATGCCTGTTCCTATGGCCTTGGTCAGAATAAGGGAATCCCCTTCCCGGGCTCCCGAGTTTCTCCATATTTTTTCAGGGTGTACCCGACCGGTGACTACCATTCCATACTTGGGTTCATGATCGTCTATGGTATGCCCCCCGAGAATGTTTATGCCGGCTTCCTGTGCTTTTTCTCTTGCTCCGTTGAGGATCTCCTGCAGCAATGAAATGGGAAGGCGGTTTGAGGGGAACCCGACAATGTTCAGTCCAAATAATGGTATGGCTCCCATTGCGTACAGATCACTCAGGGCATTGGCAGCAGCAATGGCCCCAAAATCATATCCGTTGTCTACAATAGGGGTAAAAAAATCCAGGGTCTGGACAATTGCTGTATCATCGGTTATTTTGTAAACTGCGGCATCATCTGCAGTTCTGGTATCAGTGAGTATATTGGGATCATTGGTAATGGGTATATTGCTGAGAAGCTTTTCCAGTTCCTGGGGTCTCAGTTTGCAGGCACATCCTCCTCCTTCAGTGTAATGAGTAAGCTTTATCTGACCAGAATCTGTCTTTACCGCTTCTCCTCCGGATTTCATCCGTGAAACCGTTTCAATGACAGACTGCGCGCTGTTATTGATCTCTTCCTCAGTGGTATATTTTCCGGTAGAAAATCTGAGTGTGCCCATGGCATAATGTTCCTCAAGCCCAATGGCCTTGAGTACGGGGGAAACATCGATATTGTCGGTGTGACAGGCAGCTCCTGCCGAGACTGCTATTCCCTTGTCGGAAAGCTCGTTTAATAATATATTGGCTTCGATATTGGGGAAGCTTACGGAAAGGGTGTTGGGAAGCCTTTTTTCGGGATGGCCGTTCAGCTTGATGTCAGGAAGCTTTTCTTTTAGTTTTTGATGCATCAGGTCCCTTGTTTCCTGCATAGTTTTTGAGTTTTGCGCCAGATCCCTCTTTGCAACCTCGCAGGCTTTCCCCAGCCCGGCAATTTCGATTACGTTTTCCGTACCGGCCCTCAGATTCCTTTCATGATCGGCACCATGTATCAGTTTTTCCAGATGAACTCCTTCCCTGATATACAGCGCACCGATGCCCTTTGGCCCGTATAGCTTATGGCCCGCAATGGATAATAGGTCCACTCCGATCTCTTTTACATCAACAGGGATTTTTCCTATGGACTGGGCTGCATCCGTATGAAATATGATGTTATGGACTTTTGCCATTTGAGCAATCTCTTCTACCGGCTGAATAGTGCCAATTTCATTGTTGGCATGCATGATGGTGATCAGTATGGTCTCCCGCTTAATGGCTTCTTTTAAATCATCTAAACGGATCAGGCCATATTCATCAACAGGAAGATAGGTTACAAAAAATCCTTTGTCTTTTAGGTATTCACATACTTCTGTTACAGCAGGATGCTCTGTTTCGGAAGTAATGATATGGTTCCCTTTTGACCGGTTGGCAAAGGCAATACCCTTGATCGCATAGTTGTTTGATTCCGTGCCGCCGCTTGTAAAAACAATTTCGTGGGCCTGACATCCGATTAACTCTGCTACCTGTTTTCGGGCCTTTTCCACTGCTTTTTTCGTTTCAATTCCAAATTGATGCATACTTGATGGATTGCCAAAGTATTGGTTAATGAAGGGTTTCATTGTTCCGGCCACTTCCTTGTCAATGGGCGTGGTGGCATTGTAATCCAGATAAATGTCCATATCACAGTTTGATTAATCTATTACGGGCAATATAGCAGCTACCCCATTAAAACTGTTTTTTTATACTTTTCTACAAATCTAATAATTCTTTTCGAATACTATCCGGCTGAATTTCATCGGGCGATCTGTGGCTTTCTTCTTTTTAAATACTTCACAAACTCCACGCATGCTTTCCGGCTTCATATTTTACCCGTTTTTAGGTAAGTATTTTTGTCATGCTTTAAAAAATATATGTGACAATATGTCATTTATATAAAGATGGCATATTGTTTGAACCTTGCAAACTGAAAGCCTAATAAAGAAATTGGTGGGCCAAAAAATTGATGTTGAACCAAAAAAGAAAGGAGGATGGCCATATGATACCCATGTTAAGAAATAAACGATTTCTGCCAAGTTTTGAAGATGACGTATTTGGCAAAGATTTTCTGAAAGACTTTTTCGATTTTGAAAACAATCCGAGTGTACCGGATGTGAACGTGAAAGAGAGCAAAGATCAGTACACCATTGAAGTAGCTGCACCGGGAATGGATAAGAAGGATTTCAATGTGGATATTCAGAACAATATGCTGGTGATTTCTTCTGAAAAAGAAAGCAAGGATCAAGAGGAAGAAGAAAATTACCTGAGAAGAGAATTCAGCTATACTTCATTCCAGAGATCTTTCAGTATACCTGAAACGGTAGATGCAGACAATATCAAAGCCAAGTATGATAATGGAGTGCTTTACGTAGAGCTTCCCAAGAAAAAAGAAGCCGTTGAAAAAGCATCCAAGCAAATCAAGATTGAATAGGCACTTGGTATAAATCAAGGTATTATTTTGGTAGGTCAGGAAATAACCGCTTAGTGTTAAGCGGTTATTTCCTTTTTTAGCATGCCAATAAATGTAAAGTAAAAGAGAAGGTGAAGGTTAAAAATTTTCTTTTTCTAATAATATTGAATTATATACATTTGCATATTGAGGAACTTATTTCTCGATTCATTTAAATAAATATTCATTCCCATGAACAAGCCCGGCCATGTTATTGATAAGATGTCAGTATTTAAAGTACTCACGGATGAACAGAAGGATCGCCTGAAAGAAAAATGTATGTTTGCCCATTATAAAGAGAATGAGATCATTTATAAAGAAGGCGATAAACCCACGGGCCTTCTTTTTTTGTCCAAAGGAAAGGTAAAAATCTATAAAGGTGGTGTAGGGGGAAGAGAGCAGATTGTCCGCATGGCCAGGCCGAATGGATTTATAGGTTTCCGGGCATTGTTTGCTAAACAGAACTATCTTGCTACGGCCGAGGCCATTGAAGAATCGGAAATCTATGCCATTGAAAAACAGACGCTATTCAATACACTGAAAAATAACGGGGAATTTGGTCTCCAAATCATTGAATATCTTGCATCCGAGCTTGGTTTTTCTAATGCCCGCACGGTTACCTTAACTCAAAAACATATCCGGGGCAGATTGGCTGAATCATTGATATTTTTGAAGGAGACTTATGGTTATGAGACAGATGAGGCTACGTTAAAAGTCTATCTATCCCGCGAAGATCTGGCCAATCTTTCAAATATGACCACTTCCAATGCCATCAGAACCCTTTCCTCTTTCGCCAGGGAAGATATCATTTCCCTTAAAGGGAGAAGGATCAAAATTCTGGATTATAATAGGCTGGAAGAGATCAGTGAGCGGGGATAAAAACCATCTTTGGATAACGATTTCAGGTTGTTTTATTCGGATAAAAGATTAATAACGGGCTATATTTCAAAATAATTTCATTTCCAACTTAACTTGATTTGCTTCTCTCTCCATGGAACCCGCATGTTAATTTACCCTGTGAAATAATAACTTTGTTATTCCTGCTTCGAAGGATTTCACAGGGTGAATGTTCCTTGTTGTGAAGGTTACTCCATGCGGGTTTCATGCAATATTTTATCTATATTCCTGGTAATTCGGCTATTGTAAGGCCGGTCGGTATGATTCAGTATGATGATTGTGCTGGTATCCTCAATAAATCGTATGATGCCTGTTCTGAAACCATTCCATTTTCCGTAATGGTAAACCCTTTTTTTTCCATTGGATTCTTTTATCCTAAAACCGAAGCCATAAGGATAATGGTTTCCATTCTTCAGCTCAAGCGATTGAAATGCCTGCTTCTTGGTCTGTTCGGTAACAAGTGTATTTTCATAAAGTCCTTTATCCCATTTGAATAAATCGAGAACAGAAGAATAAATGCCTTTGTCTCCTATGGTTCCGTCGTTTACAGTAGGAGGTACGGTTCTGAAGTATCTGCCCCATTGCCGGTAACCTTTAACATGTTGGTGGTTGTTTTTCCCGTAAGCAGTGCTGTGCACGTAAGTATCTTCCATATTAAGGGGAACAAAGATGTTTGTTTCCATGAACGCATCGTACCGCATCCCCGTGATGTTCTCTATTACAGAGGCCAGTACCACGTACCCGGTGTTGGTATAATGGAATCTTGTTCCGGGTTTAAAGTACAGGGGCAACCGGTGCTTGGCAAGCATATCCATAACATCATCATTATAAGGAGGTCTTTCCTTATTCCAGTAATGCTCCAACAACCACATGTAATTGGCCAGTCCCGAGGTATGGTTCAGCAACATCTTTATGGTAATATCTTTGTAGGGGAAATGATCAATGTATTGCTGCACCGGGTCGTTATAATCCAGTGAATCCCTTTCCTTGAGTATCATGATGCCCATGGCTGTGAACTGTTTGGTCAACGAGGCAATTTGAAATACATGATCCTTGGCAAGCGGGGTTTTTTGTTTCGGATTGGAATATCCGAAAGATTCGTTATAGATCAGATGGTTTTTGTAAGCCACCAGCACATTTCCCTGGAAATTGATGTTTTGATGGTGTATATTAAGGAAAGAATCAATTTTCCTTATTTTCTTGTTGTAAATGAGTTTGGCCATTTCCGATTTATCTATATCGTATTCTTTATGTTCTATATTACTCGTTTTATTGGGAATGGTGAACGAAGTGTAAGAAATGGGAAGAATGAAAAGAATCATCATTAAGGCAATGCCAAGTAATGTATTTAATTTGCCGAATTTCAGTGCTTTCATTGCTTTCCTCCGTTTAAAGGGTTAAAACTACGGTAAAATTTTATATAAGTCAATAGTTTTTTGATTTTTTGTGAGCCTTCATATTATTTTTTTTCATTATTTTCCAGTGATTATCTTGCTTAAGAAAATCCATACCAAATATTGTAACTTTGTATTAACATTGATGTGGGGGCTAATGTTTAATTTTTGGATAAAGTCCATATATTGGAGAGGTTTTCAATTCAAGATAAATAATTAAAATTGGGAAAAAAGAAACGATTACCGGTTTACGAAGAGGTACCTATACTCGATATAGGAGCCGGGGGAAAGTCGATTGCCAGGGTCAATGACCGGGTTATATTTGTAACCAAGGCATTACCGGGCGATGTGGTGGATATTAAGATCACCCGGAAGAAGCAATCTTATATGGAGGGGTTGCCCTTAAGGTTTCACGAATATTCGGAGAAGCGCGTGAAGCCTTTTTGTAAGCACTTTGACCTATGTGGAGGCTGTAAGTGGCAGGATTTGCCCTATACCGAACAACTAAAGTACAAGAAACAACAGGTGACTGATAACCTGGAACGTATAGCAAAGGTGGATCTCCCGCCTGTCAGAGCCATTCTCCCCTCACCCGATACCCGTTATTACCGGAACAAAATGGAGTTTACCTTTTCCAATATTCGCTGGTTGAGGAAAGAAGAAATGGATGTGCCTGATGAGGATAAAGAGCCGAGGGGCTTGGGTCTGCATATTCCCGGTCGTTGGGACAAGATTGTGGATATTCAGCACTGCTACCTGCAGAAGGAGCCTTCTAACGATATACGGCTGGCAGTAAAAGATTTTGCGATCAGGAACGGGTATAGCTTTTTCGATTTGAGAAAACATGAAGGTTTCCTGCGCAATCTGATTATCCGTACATCTACTACAGACGAAGTGATGGTGATTTTGATTTTTGCCTTTGATGATCCTTTGGCAAGGGAATCTATCCTGGATTATCTGATGGAGAAGTTTCCGGAGCTTACTTCCCTGTTTTATATGATCAATCCCAAGGCCAATGATTCGATCTTTGATCTGGAGCCCGTTTTATATTCCGGGAGAGCGTATATTTATGAAGAGATGGAAGGGTTGAAATTTATGGTAGGGCCCAAATCTTTCTATCAAACCAATTCCCGGCAGGCCTGCGAACTTTATAAGCTTGTAAGACGGTATGCCGGTTTGCAGGGGGGTGAAAGGGTTTACGACCTTTATACCGGTACCGGCACCATTGCCAGTTTTCTGGCTCCGCATTGCAAACATGTGGTGGGTATTGAGTCAGTAAAGGAGGCCATAGATGATGCAAGACAGAATGCTGAATTCAACCGGCTTAGCAATACTACCTTTATTCCCGGTGATATGAAGGAACTGTTGAATGAAGAGATGTTTAGTCAATACGGCTATCCGCAGGTATTGGTGACCGATCCGCCAAGGGCTGGCATGCATAAGGAGGTGGTCGCCAATATTCTCCGTGCTGAACCGCAAAAGATTGTTTATGTTAGCTGCAACCCCGCAACCCAGGCAAGGGATATTCATCTCTTGAATGAGAAATACCGGGTTATGGAGGTTCAGCCTGTGGATATGTTCCCGCATACCTATCATGTGGAAAATGTGGTATTGCTGGATAAGTACGCTTCTTAAAAAGGTTTCCCGCCCATATAATTTGCGTTAATGATTTTCGTCCTCATTTTTCCGCAATAGCTTTTGGCGGATAAAATTATTGTTTTAGTTTTGCAACCGGAGGAATGGCGGAGTGGACGAACGCGGCGGTCTTGAAAACCGTTGACACCTTGCGGTGTCCGGGGGTTCGAATCCCTCTTCCTCCGCTAAAACTAAAGGCTTTCTGTATTGCGGGAAGCCTTTTTTATTTGTGAAAGAGAAGAGGCTCGCAAAAGAGGGATCACGAGCAGCTAAAGCGTGCCTGCCGGGCGGGTAGCGAGTAATCCCTCTTCCTCCGCTAAAACTAAGGGCTTTCTCTGTGGCAGGAGGCCTTTTTTATTCTGTTTTTTTCCTCAAGTGTATTTTGTAAAGGTTTAGGGTTCTTTATTGTTTGATTCATGTTTGTTTTGGTCTTTCTCATACTTTTCTAACGGCACTTCGAACTGTTGGATATCCGGCCGTATTTTTTCGATGATGGCAGCATGATAGTACTCTTGCTGCAACCCCTTGTACAGGCTATAGACCATAATCAGCAGAATGAAGGTGAAAGGTAGTCCTGTGGTGATGGAGGCGCTTTGTAAAGCGGTTAATCCGCCTCCCATAAGCAGCACAGCCGCGCACAGTCCTTCCATTACCGCCCAGAATATACGCTGGGTTACGGGAGAATCCAGTTTGCCTCCTGATGTGAGATGGTCAACTACCAGTGAACCGGAATCGGAAGAGGTAACAAAAAAGATGATCACTAACACAATGCCTATAAATGAGGTTACTTCCGTAATGGGAAAATTCTCCAGCATCACAAACAGGGCCGTGGATACCTGTTCGCTGACGGCGGCCGAGATATCGGCAATACCCTGGCTTTGCAGGTGCAGGGCCGAACCGCCAAGGGTTGACATCCACAGAAAAGAGA
>JAIPAF010000053.1 GCA_021740225.1 Bacteroidales bacterium
GGAAATTCAAGTGCAAATGCCCTTATAGTGTTATCTTCTTCAATATCCACCTCTTTCTCTTTTTCCCATTGAACCGATCCGTCCATATTGATTAACCGGGCTTTTGCTGTTAATCCTTCTCTGTCACCGGCATGATAGTTCACCACTTCAATTTCGTCATAAACCGGTTGCCATTGAATGTGGAGCGGTTCTGAGGCCTTTTTACATCCAAAATAAGCAGCGGTAGGTTCGAAATAATAATCATAGGTTTGCCACACCATGGAAGGCCATGCGGGATGGCTCATCCAGAGTAAAAGCCCTTTCCTCAGGGGGCTTCGACTCTCAAACATGGCCCGGTATCCGTTATAATTGATCCACTGGGCCAGTTCGGTAAATTTCCGTGCATTATCGGGAAAACCAAAACCCTTCTCTATCATTTCATTAAAAGAAGCAGCTCCCTGGGCGGCTTCCATACAATAATCGTGCAGGCCCCACCGATAATTTTGCGGCCATAGCGCTGACTCAGGCAGAGTCTGATCCAGGCTTTCGTAGGGCATCACATTGGGCATTCCTCTTTCTGTATGCATGGTATTATAACCATACAGCAGGTAATAATTCCTCGGGGGAAGCGCCCTGTAGGGCCCATGGCCACTGACACCGCCACTTGAGGAATTGGATATATAATCGAGCTCCGGATGAATTTCAGAGATCATGGAACGCAATGCAGTATCCAGAACCTCAGGCGGGTTGCCTTCGTTTCTTCCGCAATAAATGGCAAGAGAAGGATGATTCCTTATTCGTTTAACCATGTTGCGGGCATTGTCCATAAACATATCCGGGTCATTTGGATCTGGACCGTCTACCGGGTTTGCGAGCCAAAAATCTTGCCACACCATGATGCCATGGCGATCACAGGCTTCATAAAACTCCTCATCCCCTGTCTGTCCGACCCAATTCCGGATCATGGTAAAATTCATATCCTCATGATATGCCACAGCAATATCATACTCCCTTGCACGGTACTCCAGGTTGGATTCTGAAAATCCCCAGTTTCCACCACGGCCAATAAATCGCCTGCCATTGATATACATACTCAGCACCTCATCCTCTTCTTTGAAAGTCATTTCCCGTACTCCCGACTTAAATGCTGCCTCGTCTGATACCTTACCATCAGCAGTACTAAAACCGAGATCAACATTATAAAGATGGGGCTGGCCATACCCATTGGGCCACCATAATTTCGGACTTTCAAAATGGAGTGAAGGATGGGTCGACGGATTCAGTTTTACCATCTTTGATTCCGAAGGTTCGAGCGATACTTCCTCTTCAATGCTTATATCACCGTACTTTCCTGTCAAGGTTCCGCTTACCGCTTCTGCCTTATGATTTTGAAGTGTCACTTCCATATTGATATCAGCGGCTGTGGTATCCGGCAAATCCAGGTCGGTATATACATACGGATCTTCTATAGTCACCGGGCCGGTTGCATTGAGGTAGACATCATTCCAAATGCCTATATTTCTTCCCCTGATGGTAGGTATCCAGTCCCAACCGATGGATGCATGGAAAGTCGGATTGTCGGCGCCAAGAACTCCGCCGTTCCTGTCTGTGCTCTCCAGCGTTTGTTCCTTAACCACCCCAATGTTGGCATTCTTAATTATACGAACCGCCATCGCATTTTTTTCCCCCGGAATAATATAATCCGTTACATCAAATTTTTCATGGGTGAATGCACCTTCTATTGTTCCGGTTTTCTTACCGTTAACAAACACCTCAGCCTTCCAGTTGATCCCGTCGAAATTCAAAAACATCCGTTCACCCGTAAAATCCGATGGCACCTCAAATTCGTTCCGATACCAAAAATCAGAATTGAAAAAGGACTCGGAAATCATCAACTGATTGTCGCCAAAATTCGGATCAGGCAATGCACCGGCGTTCCAATAACTAACCAGTGCAGTTGCCGGTACTGTTGCAACCATCCAGTCGTTGTTTTCGAACCCCACACGGGAAATATTGTTACCTGTTGAGGTCACCCGGGAAGCCCTGCGGATTTTCCAGTTACCCCCGGCCAAATCCATCCGGTTATCTGAAATCTCCGGTTGATCTTTTGGTTTAGGCACCAACCCGCCTTTACCAAATACCTCCATTTCGCTTAAAATATATCTTTGATCCGATGCGGGTTCGGTCATCAAAACCCGAACATAGCGTCCCTGGGCCTCATCGCTCAGGGATATATCATCAACCTGCCCGTCTGAATCCGGAAGGGTGACCAGATCGTCCCACGTTTCGGCATCCTCAGAAACCTGAATGACACCATTTGCCGGTTTATTGATCCAATGAAGCTTTATCCGATCGAATGTACCTGATGTGCCAAGATCTACATAAACCCACTCTTCCTCTTTCCCCGAGCTCATCCAGGCACTTTTAAAATTGTGTGACGGCACCATCTTCAGTTCGGTATCCCGGTTAAAAAAATCATAATCACCAATTGACCATTCCTTTGCACTGGGTACTTTCATATGAACTTTATAAAAACGATACGACACCGGATCATCAAAGCTAAACGACTGCTTAAAAACCCTTTGGTTCTCCGGGCTATTAAAATCAAAACCAAATGACGGCTCCGGCGGAGTGGTATCTTCCGGATGACCATACAGTTCGGCAAATGGATTGGCAGGGCGATCCGGCGAACCATCATCCTCAGCATCCTCTTCCTCTCCGCCAGACGGGCCGGGCCTCCCCTGGCCCGGCAATCCGGATCCTATGTCTTTTCCAAGTTCATTCCAGTTTTTACCATCATTCGAACCCATACAGACAAACTCCCATCCCTTCGGGCCCTCATCATCATAGGTTAAATCACCGTTGACCGATATCTTTGTAACTTCCGGAACATCCAGACTTCCCTTTAGCTCAAGCTGAAGCCACAACTCCTCTCCCTCAAAATTCTCTTCAGTAACACTGTTATGATCGAGAAGGCGTTCCCGGCGATTTTTTGGCAATACTCCTTCACTGGTGGCAAGAGAGATAAAATGCGGATGTTCATCGGTGATCATCCCGTCGGTGACAAGCTGAGCAGTAAGATTGTAATCATAACTTGAAGAATGATAGGCTTTCCTGTGTTTTGCAAGATTGCGATAATTCTCATGATCAGCTACCAAGGAAGGTGAAAAATCCTCATCCGGATTACCCGGATATTCCCCCACTCCCCGGGTATATTGTTCTGAACCTTCTTTACATCTTAAAAATGAAACCAATACGAATAAAATTACGGCAAACCAAAATATTTTTTTACTTGTCATTGTCTTGAATACTTTAAATTAACTTAAGATATTTTTTCAGTTTAAATTTCAGAAAAACTTTCATCATGATCAAACATTTCATGGATTTTTTGAGCACGAAGGAAGAACTCATACCGTGCTTTATTGGATATGAGGCCGGTTAAATCAACCAAATTCTATTCCCATTGCGAAAATCATATTTAGTTTATATATTTAAACGCTTCAAAATCATTTAAAGATGCTAAAGGAAAATTTAATTGAATACTTCGAAAACAGTATAAAGCAGAACTGGGAGCTTCCTGCTTTCAGCGATTATAAAGGAAGTACATACTACTATAAAGATGTGGCCAGAAAAATTACCAGAATCCACATCATGTTCGAACAATGTGGGGTGAAAAAAGGAGATAAAATTGCCCTGCTGGGCAAAAATTCAGCCAACTGGGCAATGACTTATTTGTCTGCAATCACCTATGGTGCCGTTGTGGTTCCGATACTCCCGGATTTTCATCCCAACGACATGCACCATATAATCAATCATTCCGATTCGGTAATCCTGTTTGTCGAAGACAGCATATGGGAAAACCTTGATGAAACAAATATACCAGATTTAAGGGCCGTCATTTCCCTGAATGATTTCGGAATATTGAGTGAAAGCAACAAGGAGAATGTCCGGGAAGTTTACAACAACCTGAATCAGATCTATACAGAAAGGTTTGGCAACAATGGAGTGGATGTAAATCAGTTTGAGCTGGAAACCATTTCCAATAAAGAGATAGGGGCTCTGAATTATACAAGCGGAACCACCGGTTTTTCCAAAGGAGTAATGCTACCTTTAAACAGTCTTGCAGCCAATATTCGTTTTGCCCTGGAAAACATGCCCCTGCAACCCGGGGATAATATGGTCTCCTTTTTACCCCTGGCACACACATACGGCTGTGCTTTTCAGTTTCTCTGGCCATTTACCATCGGGTGTCATATTCATTTCCTGACCCGGACCCCCTCTCCAAAAATTATCACCACCGCTTTCAGGGAAATCCAACCTACACTGGTCATAGCTGTTCCCCTCATTCTTGAAAAAATATATAAAAAACAAATACTGCCCACCATTACCAAAACATCGCTCAAGGCGCTTATGAACCTTCCCCTGATCAACAAATCCATCTACCGGAAAATTAACAAAAAACTCACAGAATCTTTTGGTGGAAACTTCCATGAGGTAGTGATCGGCGGTGCGCCTCTGAACGCAGATGTGGAAAAATTCCTGAGAAAGATTACATTTCCCCTTTCCGTGGGTTACGGAATGACCGAATGCGGTCCCCTTATCAGTTATGCCAACTGGGATAAGACCAAAGCAGGCTCATCCGGTAAACTTGTGGATACGCTTGAAATTAAGATCGATTCAAATGATCCGTACAATGAAGTTGGAGAAATACTGGTAAGGGGAGAAAACCTGATGTATGGGTATTATAAAAACGAAGAGGACACCAAAAATGCTTTGGATGATGAGGGATGGCTGCATACAGGGGATCTGGGTATTATTGACGAGGAGAATTTCATTTTTATAAAAGGCAGAAGCAAGAGCGTGATATTGGGTCCTTCAGGAGAAAACATCTACCCCGAAGAGATTGAATCCAAACTGAATAACTTACCTTATGTCCAGGAGTCGCTTGTTCTGGAAAAAGATAATAAGCTGATGGCGCTTGTATACCCCGATTACGAAAAAGCCGATCAGGAAGAAATCAATACTGAAGGCCAACTGGAAGAAATCATGAAACAGAACAAGAGAGCGCTCAATGAAAATTTACCAAAATTCAAGCAAATCTCGGGAATTAAACTGTATCCTACTGAATTTGAAAAAACTCCCAAAAAAAGTATACGCAGGTTTTTATATACCATTGAGGAATGAAAAGAATTGCAATAATTGTTGCCGGCGGTATCGGACAAAGGATGGATTCTCAGCTCCCCAAACAATTTCTGAAGATTGATAATGAAATCATTTTAATGAAAACCATCCGTACTTTTCATGCATTCGACGGGGATATGGATCTTATCATCGGTCTTCCCGGCAGCGCCATTCCCACCTGGGAAAAACTTTGCAGCGAAGAAAAGTTTCAGATTCCCCACAAGCTGGTAGAAGGAGGTGAAACCCGTTTTCAGACGGTAAAAAACGGGCTACAAGTTGTCACTTCTCCTTCAATAATTGCAGTTCACGATGGAGTGAGGCCGCTGGTCAATCAAAAAACCATTCGAAGAGCCTTTGAGAAAGCAGAAACATCAGGAAATGCTATCCCGGTGGCGGATATTCATGAATCCATCAGATTGATTACAGCCTCTGAAAATAAAGCTGTGACCAGAGATCACTATAAAATTGTTCAAACTCCCCAGGTATTTCACAGCAATCTACTGCTCGAGGCTTATCAGCAGGAATATAATCCTGATTTTACAGATGATGCATCGGTGGTGGAGAAAACAGGCGTCCAAATCAATACAGTGAAGGGGAATCCGGAGAATATTAAAATTACAACAAAAAAGGATCTGGCAGTGGCTGAGACGCTTCTTAAGTTCATGGAAAAGTAATTCTTCTACCCCCTGAACAATTCTTATGTATTTAGCTGGTAAATTCGCCTTCCTGGCCCTTATCAAGTCTATCTTTCAGCATGAAAAACCAATAAAGGCACATTGGTATGAAAAAGGAGTTTCTTTTCGATTCCCGGGTTGAATATCTTTTCTATAATGTTCCTTTTGTGGGTAACCAATGAGAGGATATCAATGCTTTTCTCTTCAATAAACTCCTGAATGCCTTTCAGTTTATCTTCCTTCTCAATCAGGTCGCATTCAAAATGCTGATGGCCATATTCCTCCTTGATATGCTTCTTGAGCCCGTCCATTTTTACCTGGTCCCATTCATTGGTTTCCGGGGAGGTAATGTGAACGCAATACAAACGCACACTGAACGGGCTGATGATATTCATCAGCTTACGAATGGCTTTAAAATCAGAATCGTCAAAATCGGTTACATACATAATGTTAATGTTGCTTATCCCCTTATATTCTGAAGCTTCGGGAATGGCCAACACCGGAACCGGTGCATTTTCAATGATCTTTCTCGTTACCCCTCCCATTAAATCAGTGGATTTTTCACCTTTTCCCCGGCTCCCTATTACAATAACATCAGGATTGTATTCCTCGGCTTGAATAAGGATTTCTTCATGAGAAATTCCCCGAACCAGTGCATAATCCAGGGTAATATTTTTGATCTCTTCCTGTTCAATCCATTCTTTGATCTCTTGATAGAATTTTTCCATTTGTTCTTTTGCCCTAAGCTCTATGTCGCGTATAATCTCATCCATATTGACCTGATAATAGTAGGTATCCGTCATGGGCATGGAGTTAACAATGGGATTGTAATATACATGCAGGAGTTTGATGTGTGCGTTTAGTTTTTCGGCCAATCCGATGGCATATCGACAGGCATTCTTTGAATACATTGAAAAGTCCACCGGTACCAAGATCCTCTGTATTTTTTTAGATTCTTCGGATTCAGCAGGTTCTTCATCCCGGTATTCCTCGCTTACTTTTTCAACTATCCTCAATGCCGCTTCCATATCATCCTCATTAACCCTTACTTCCACCCCACCGGGTACTGCTGAATGTACAAGATTTACATTCTTTAGATAACATTCAATACCCTCGGCATTCAGTCGACTTTTCAACACCTGGGCTCTTGAATAATTATGAACTGCTATGGTTACAACGCTGTCACTCATAAATCATGATGTTTCTATTTTGTTTTACCCTCAAAGACACCAAATTTATTTATAAGTTGTTCAACAAAGGGATACACATCCTGTGGTACCTCCTTTAACAACTTTGTAAAATTGGGCTCGTTTTTTCTGTTTGTTGCCATATTGTGAATATCATCAGAGGGTGCAGGATCCGAACATTTGCCCACATATGGTAACATTCTCCAGCCTGCATCCGATTCCTTAAAAAGCCCGAGGATTTCATAAGCTATAAGCAATAATTTACCCCGGTTGTAACTTTCCTTGTTCATTAGTTTCTTCAGCTGGTTTTTAACCCATTCATTGGAGATCTGATATTTCACCATATCAATCTTACTGAAAGCAGTACCTAAAAGATTGCTCCGGTAATCGGTGAATTTTTCGTGATAATCCGCAAGCTCAGGGAAAGGCGGATTGTTTTCCCATTTTTCAGAGAGATATTCCAACATATAAAGAGCGGTTACATGTCCTATCAATTCGATAAACCAGTTACTAATCCTGGGATCACAATATATCCTGGAAAATTCCTGGGAAAACTGAAAAGCTACCTGGTTATAAAATATATCAGAAATATTTAATCCAATCTTATAAAAATCATGCCCAAGCGGCCAATAAAGGGTTGGTCCCCCCTCGGTATCATTAATCAAATTGATGGGTTTATAACCCAGAGGGGGTCCTTCCGGAATCAATCTTTCAAACTCTTCCACAATATCATTAATAACCCATGAAGCTTTCTCATTTGAATCCCTGCTTACCATTAACTCATAATCAATATTCCATTTCATAATGATATTATATTTATAATTATTTATTTTTGAAACGGTTATACTTTCAACTGCGAAAAGGTAAATCTTGCTGAAGTTACGAAAAAAATCACAACAATGCAAATCTTAAATGTATACCCCCTTGGAGAAGGTGGGCATATTTTATTATATTGCAAACCATTTTATAGAATCAAAAATTGTAATTTTGCAGAGATTGAAAAAATAAAAAAACAGTATGGAAAGGACCAACACGCCAATCAGGAAATTACTGAACAGCGAAAAATTAAACAAAGAAGTCATTGTAAAAGGATGGGTCAGGACAAAACGGGGTAAAAAAAATGTAAATTTCATTGCACTCAATGATGGCTCCACGATCCACAATATACAGATCGTAGTGGAAGTAGATAAGTTTGACCCTGAACTGTTAAAAGCCATTAATACAGGAGCGAGCATTGGCGTGAAGGGGAAACTGGTGGAGTCAAAGGGGAAGGACCAAAATGTAGAAATTTTGGCTCAGGAGATTACGCTATACGGAGAAGCCAACCCTGAAGAATATCCTCTCCAAAAAAAAGGCCACTCCCTTGAATTTTTAAGGGAGATAGCCCATCTAAGATTCCGAACCAATACATTTGGTGCGGTTACCCGTTTACGGCACGCTATGTCATTTGCCATTCACAAATATTTCAATGACAATGATTTTTACTATTTACATACGCCCATCATAACGGGATCCGATGCAGAAGGTGCAGGTGAAATGTTTAGAGTTACCACATTGGATCTTAACAACCCACCAAAGAATGGCGACAACCATGTAGATTACAGTCAGGATTTCTTTGGGAAGGAGACCAATCTTACCGTTTCCGGTCAACTGGAAGCAGAACTGGGTGCTTTGGCTTTATCAAAAGTTTACACCTTCGGACCCACCTTTCGGGCGGAAAACTCCAATACACCCCGGCATTTGGCGGAGTTCTGGATGATTGAGCCGGAGATGGCCTTTTACGATAATGAAGACAACATGGATCTGACGGAAGATTTCACCAGATACCTGGTAGAATATGCTCTGGAACATAATTACGACGACCTTGAATTCCTTAACAAGATGTACGATAACGAACTAATTGATCGTTTGAAATTTGTAAAAGACAATACCTACGAAAGAATAACCTATTCTGAGGCCATCGACATTCTGGAAAAAGCGGAGCAAAGATGGGAGTTCCCTGTAGAATGGGGTGTCGATCTTCAGGCAGAACATGAAAAGTATTTGGTGGAAAAACATTTCAAAAGACCCGTGATGGTGGTGGATTATCCCAAAGACATCAAGGCTTTTTATATGAAACAGAATGATGATGGTAAGACAGTGAGGGCATTGGATCTGCTTTTCCCAAAAATCGGGGAAGTAGTTGGAGGTTCCCAGCGTGAGGAGGAATATGATAAGCTGTATACAAGAATCAAAGAATTGAATTTACCCGAAAATGATCTGTGGTGGTATCTGGAAACCCGAAAATACGGTACTGTTCCACATAGCGGTTTCGGCCTGGGCTTTGAGAGACTGATGCTGTTCATAACCGGGATGTATAATATTCGGGATGTGATACCCTTTCCGAGAACACCAAAGAATGCCGAATTTTAATGCGTTTGATTCATTATGCTCAAACAGAATCTAGAACAAAAGTTACTGCAAAAGCTGTCTCCCCAGCAGATCCAGATGATCAAAATGCTGGAAATTCCTACTTTACAGCTTGAGCAAAGGATAAAGCAGGAATTGGAGGACAATCCGATTTTGGAGGAGGGTGAAGAGCATGATGAACTGGAAGAAAATTATGAGGAACAGGAAGAAGAACTAAACGAGGCCGATCAGGAGGAATTTTCATTTGAAGACTATATAAACGATGATGATATCCCTTCATATAAACTCCAGGCAAGCAATGCATCAAAGGATGATAAAAGAGAAGAAATCCCTTTTTCCCAAAACACCTCTTTTCATGAACATCTGGAAAATCAGATCGGACTGAAAAATCTTACTGAAAGAGAACATCTTCTTGCCCGATACATCATCGGAAACATTGATGAAGACGGTTATCTCAGGAGAAAAGTGGAATCCATTGTGAATGATCTGGCTTTTACTCAGAATATTAAAGTCAGCGAGGAGGAGGTGGAAAGGGTATTAAAAATTGTTCAGGAGCTGGATCCTCCAGGAGTAGGAGCCAGAAACCTCCGGGAATGTTTACTTATTCAGATTAAACAGAAGGATCAAGAGCGGCCTTCGATAAAACTGGCCAAAAAGATATTGGAACAATACTTCAATGAATTTACCAAAAAGCATTATGAAAAAATTATCACACGGCTTAAAATAAGCGAAGAACAACTGGAGGATGCCTTTAACGAAATTTTAAAATTAAATCCCAAACCGGGCAGTGTTTACACTAATTCGGACAGCCGGGATATACAGACTATAATTCCTGATTTTATACTGGAAAACAACGATGGAAAACTGGAATTGAGCCTGAACAGCAAGAATGTGCCGGATCTGCATATCAACAAGGATTATAGCACAATGCTGGAAGAATATCAGAAAAACAGGCAAAATAAAACGAGGGATGAAAAAGAGGCTATAAGCTTTGTCAAACAGAAACTTGAAGCAGCGAAATGGTTCATTGATGCGATCAAACAAAGACAAAATACCTTGCTGATCACAATGAATGCCATCCTTGATTATCAATATGAATTTTTCCAGACAGGAGACGAATCCCGGCTAAGACCAATGATTCTAAAAGATATAGCAGACAGGACGGGGCTGGACATATCAACCATATCCCGCGTGGTCAACAGCAAATACATTCAAACCCCTTTTGGCATTTATCCGCTCAAATATTTCTTTTCAGAAGGCATGCAAAAAGAAAACGGGGAGGAGGTATCCACCCGCCGGATAAAATCCATCCTGAAAGAAAATATTGATGATGAAGACAAGAAAAAACCTCTTACAGACGAAAAGCTCGCTGATATTCTCAGGGAACAGGGATATAAAATTGCAAGAAGAACAGTGGCCAAATATAGGGAGCAAATGAATATTCCCGTAGCAAGACTCAGGAAAGAACTAAAAGGCTAAAAATGACAAAACTGGCTGCAAAAATCATCTCAATAGTATTTAATCCTTTATTGATGCCCACCTTCGGATTATTGATACTTTTTAATTCTGACACTTACTATTCAATGTTGCCCTTTCATACAAAAAAAGTGATTTTTATTATTGTGTTCATTACCACATGTCTTTTGCCCCTGGCATTTATTCCCCTGTTCCTGTACCAAAATTTGCTGAAAAATTTTGAAATGCCTTCCATAAAAGAAAGAATCATCCCGTTTGCTACTATTGGCATTCTTTATTTTATAGGATATTTAATATTGAACCAGATGGATGTGCCCTCAACAATAGCAAATGTTTTACTTGCCGGTACGATCATTATTTTTATTATGCTGTTTATTACGTTAAGATGGAAAATCAGTGGCCATATGGCAGGCATAGGGGCTTTGACAGGGGCTATACTAACCTTTAGCTATTTCCTGGAGACCAATTTCATTATCTATCTTTTGGCTTCAATTTTTATAGCCGGACTTTTGGGAACATCAAGGCTTATATTGGAACACCATACCCCCAGTCAGATCTATTCGGGATTCGGACTGGGTTTAACAGTTCTTGTGCTTACTTTTATATTTTGCTAACTGCTTTGCCCATCACCATAAAAACAGCAACAATCTCAGGTAAAAATCGAATATTCCAGGGATATAAACCCTTCTATCTAACAATCAATAAGCAGAAAA
>JAIPAF010000054.1 GCA_021740225.1 Bacteroidales bacterium
ACGAGGAGCGTATTTACCTGTATTAATATATTCTGATGCAATCTGCAGTGAAGATTTATACGCATATTTTTATATGCTGCAAATTGCAAGGAAAATTTATATGCATATTTTTTTAATTCCTGTAATCTGCAGGTAAGGTTTATTCACATGCTTTTCTATCCTATTTCCGTCAGGAGGGAATTATCGGTGTCTTAAATATACCAATCGCCAGGCGGCAATAAATATTACACCTGTATTTTAATCGTTTACAGGAAGCGCAGGTTAATAATGCACCGGCGGTATTTTCTCGATCGTTTTGTCAAAAGGTTTGATTTGGCCGGTGGCCACTTCGTAGATTCTTTTATTGGTTTTTGTTGCGGCCTCTGTTAATTCGGGATAGGGACGGTTACAGATATCCACGAAGCCAATGTTGTAGTTTTCCCCATCGAAACGACCGAATATGGGCTGATCGGTCCAGGTAAAATAATGGATCCCGACGAGCTCCGGTCTGGTGAATCCCTGTTCCACGTAGTAACGGTAAGCTGTTCCGCGTGCTTCCTGACTTAAGGCAGCCTGAATGCCTGTAGCAGGCAAACCCCGGTCGACCGCCCCGAAATGAAACTCTCCGATCATAACGGGTTTGCCGCTTCGCCTGGCAATTTCTTTGGTCCCGGGAGGCCCCGGATTGCTGTAACCATTAATGGAGAACACATCAAACCTTTCTCCTGCTTTGTATAACAGGTCGGAGCTTATCCAGGCATACCGCATGCCCAGGTTCAGGTGGTTGGGATCGACTTTTTCTACCTCGTCGCAGGGTACATCTACATATTGTTCCACCATTCTTTCGGAGAACCGGTAAAAGTCCTTTCTGGCCGTTTCATTTGGCATTTCATCGAACACCTTATTATGGAGTTCTTCAAAATTATTCAGATTCAATCCCCAGGCATCATTCAATTCACTTATGTTTTCGCTGTAGGTGGAAGCGATCCACTCCACGAAACGTTCTTTAGTATGGGATTGCTGATCGGTGACAAACATCTCAAAGGCCAGGTTGTGCTCTCCAAAAGCCCAGTTCGGCTCATTTCTCAGGAAGTAACCGATCAGCCAGGGATCGTTTTTGTATTTTTTGAGCTGAGCGGCATATGATTTGGCTTCTTCTTTATATTCAGGGGCGAATACATCGGGGAAGTCCCGGTAAAGCTTGATTTCCGTAGAAGGGAAATTGCTTAGAGGCAATACATAGGGTTTCTTCATTTTTCTGGCAAATTGGATATCCGACCAGTTGGCGATGGTATTAAACCTGTATTGTTGCATCAATCCCGAGGTGATGGTATCCCATTTCGTCTTCCATTGCTCTCCGAAAACCCGCATTAGGTTGGTTTTGAAGTAATCGACCATGGTGTTTTCACCATTTCTTTCGTAAAGTGCCTCTCCAAGTAACGGATCACCTTTTTCGGGCATCCATTTCAGTAAATCCTCCTGGCCTTCTGTCATACCTGAGGCAGAGGGTCCCATGCCATCCACTCCGACGCTAAGAAAGGCATAGCCATTGGGATCTACCAGCCACCAACGTTTTCCGTCATGGTGTGTGCGAAAGTACCCCGTAGCTTCAAATTGTTTTTCCTTCCATCCCCCATACTTGCTCCGGGAATTAGGGAGATGTGCCTCTCTTGCCAGATCAAGGAGCGAATCATTCATTTGTTTTAATTCCTCTTCATTTTTAGTTTTTCCCGGCCATTCCTTTCTGGCCCATTGGCCGAATTGATCGGCCAGCGGAACTTCGGGTTTGGGATAGGCCTCGGGAAGCTCTTCTCTTAAGCTGATCGAAGCGATCTCAAATTCAGGAGTAAAGTGGGGTTCCTTATAAGGGGCAAAATTGAGGGTTATTCTGGATATATCCTCTACTTTCAACCGGTTTCCCAGTACCGTGCCTTTTAGCTGCCGCGGATAGCGGTCAAGGAAAATATCCTGGGCATCCAGGAAGGAGAGCGGGAATATCATTTGTGTTTTTAATTCGGGAAGAATTCCAATTTTGGCGGATATCTGCGGATCAGGATCTGATTGTCCGCTCTGGGTGACCACCCCGGAATCTTGCTTCCCTTTCTTGTAAAAGTTCACATTGATCACTCCGCTGAATGTATTGTTGTGCCATATTTCACATACAAGGTAATTCGCTTTGTTCAGATTTACCGGGTCTCCTTCCTTCCAGATCAACACCTGGTTGTTTGCATGACCGGGTGCGATTTTTAGTACATTCTGATTATATCCGCTCCCGTTTTCCATGGAGGTGATGGATTGATTCCGTTGAGTGACGGTGTTCAGATCAATATGATCCGGATATTCTCCCTTCGGGGTGTTGTTGCAGCTGAATAATAGCATTGACAGGACAGTAACTAATATGAAAATGAAATGTTTCATGAGTATAAAAGTTTAAGAGCTGACGATTCGGTTATTTTTAAAGATATCTAATTTTACATTAGGATTTGATTGATTTCCTTCAGTTCTTCGGTAGAGAATTCTTTGTTGTTCAGGCTTCCCAGGTTCTCTTTGATTTGATCGACGTTACTGGCTCCTATCAAAACGGAAGCAATGGATTTGTGCCGGAGTATCCAGGAAATGGCCAGCTGCGAAATGCTTTGATTTCTCCGGTTTGCAATCTCCTTAAGTTTGGTGACCTGGTCTAATTTTTCCCGGGT
Organism: Bacteroidales bacterium; assembly: GCA_021740225.1. Taxonomy (GTDB): domain Bacteria; phylum Bacteroidota; class Bacteroidia; order Bacteroidales; family UBA12077; genus JAGXLC01. Next base: position 2,676 of record JAIPAF010000054.1, read on the forward strand.
TACCTGTTCTTCCCTCAGATGCCCGTGACTTTTCGCGGCCCTTGAGTTTTCAGGTATTCCTCTCAGGTATTTTTCCGTGAGGAGCCCCTGCGCCAAAGGTGAAAATACAATGCATCCCTTTTTATGTTCTTCAAGGATTTGCAGCAGCTTATTTTCCAGCCAGCGGTCGAACATGGAATATCGCTGTTGTTCAATTATGAAAGGCGTGCCCAGATCATTCAGTATCGGGATGGCTTTTTCCGTAGTTTCCTCATCGTATCTGGAGATCCCTATATAAAGTGCTTTACCTTGTTTTACTACAGAGTCAAGCGCACACAGAGTTTCTTCCAGTTTGGTTCTAGAATCGAGCCTGTGATGATAAAATATATCGACATAGTCCAGCCCCATTCTTTGGAGGGATTGATCAAGGCTTGATATCAGATATTTTCTGCTCCCCCAGTTTCCGTATGGACCCGGCCACATCCTATATCCAGCTTTGGTGGATATTACCATTTCATCTCTGTACTGTTTTAATTCTCTGTTCAGGATTCTGCCGAAGTTCTCCTCAGCCGAGCCCGGGGGTGGCCCGTAGTTGTTGGCAAGATCAAAATGGGTGATCCCCTGGTCAAATGAATACAGGATCATCTTTTTTGCATTTTCATAAATATCGACACCCCCAAAGTTGTGCCATAATCCCAGCGATATTTCGGGCAAAAACAGACCGCTGTCACCAATCCTCCGGTAGGTCATATTTTCATATCTGCTGGTGTTTGCTGTATATTCCATAAAGTATCGAAGTATATAAATTTTTCTGTAAATTGGGTAAATGTATGGTGTTGATCTTAGAAACCCAAATGAAGAAGGAGTTTTTCCGCTTATTTTTAATTCTTTCCAATATTTATGAACCATGCAGGCTAAATGGTGTATATTGTAAGATAATATTTTTTAATTTTGATGAGAGGTATAAATGGCTGAGGGGTCTAAATTTTTGATTCAATATGAGGACCAAAAGATTATTCAGGTTATTATCCGGTTATTGGAAACTTTTTCGTTATAAATCTATATTAAAATTTCCGTTGATTTTTACTCATTTATTTATGAACACGGAAGATAAAAAGAAATCCCAATTATATAAGCAGTACGCCGAGGAAGAAGGTAAGAAAAAAGAAGAAGAGCGCATTGGTTTCGCCCACAGTTTTGCCGAGCGCGCAAAACGTTCGGCAGAAGATTTTATAGAGGGTATGGGGGAAGAATATAACGAGACCATAGAAATGTCGCAATTTTTCTTTAAACTGCTGGAAGAAAAATTACAACTCAGAGAAAGAGAAACCCCTCCTTCGAAAGAGGAAGTAAAAAAGGCAATCGAGCAGTTAAAGGATATGGGCAGAGTTGGGATTTTTGCCTCTGTTTCTATTCTACCCGGAGGCGGGTTGTCCCTGTTGGGATTGGAAATACTGGCCCGAAAATTCGGGATTAAAAATTTTACATTCATACCCTCATCATTTCGCAAAAGGCTTTACAAGGAGTCTTACAAAAAAAACAAGGAGGGTGATGGTCAAGAAGAGTTGAACCATCCCAGAGGGAATTGATTGATAATATTGTTTTAACACCTTTCTTAGAAGATTTAAGGCTTGCCTGAAGTAAAATTCAAAAAGTAACACAGAACCAGATATCTCCTGTTTGGTTCTGGCTTGTTCAGGTTATGTTTGGTGTATATTTTTGCAGGAGCATACTCTTCTCAACTCCCGTCATGTGGAAATAGTAGCAATTAATACCGATACAAATAAAAATAACCGGATTTAACTGTAATACATCCCTCGTTTTAGTGTCAAACTTAAAAGAAAAATGAATTGTTGATCGCAAACGAGGTTTTTATGAGAAAATATGTATTATTAATACTTGCCATGATGTTTATGAGTTCGGGTATTATCGGGCAACGGCCCGGTGGAGGGGAAGGTCCCCCTTCCGGTATGGTAGGGCGTATTCAGGGAAGGATATTTATTACGGAAGGTGAACCGTTAGAATATGCCAATGTGGCTTTGTATAGACAAAAGGATTCTTCCCTTATTACCGGTACGGTAACCGATGAAAAGGGAACATTTGCATTGGAAAAGGTTCCTTTCGGGAAATATTACCTTGAACTGAATTTTGTTGGTTTTAGAGAGAGAAGAATATCCGATATAGAGGTAAATCCCGAAAACAGGAATCATGATTTGGGGAGGCTTAATCTTGAGGAAACGACGGAGAACATAGAAAGTGTTGAAGTCACCGCCCAGCGTCCTCAGGTAAATTATCAAGTGGATAAAAAGGTTATCGATGTGGATCAGGATTATAGCTCTCAGGGGCAATCTGCTGTGGAGGTGCTGAGGAATGTGCCCTCCATACAGGTAGATATTGAGGGCAATGTTGAGCTCAGGGGCAGTTCCAATTTCAGGGTATTGGTCGACGGAAAACCAAGTCTTCTGGATGGAAGTGACGCACTACAGCAGATACCGGCAAGCAAAATCGATGATATCGAGATCATTACCAATCCCTCGGCCAAATATGATCCGGAAGGAACAGCCGGTATCATCAACGTCCTCATGAAGGAGGGTCGACGGCCCGGATTGAATGGTATGATCGATGCTTCGGCCGGGACGAACGAGGCTTACAATGCCAGTGCCAACCTGAATTATCGGCTCAGTGACAAGTTCAACCTGATTACATCCCTCAATTATCGTGATTTTAACTTTGATATGGAAGGAGTGAGTGAAAGAACAAATTTCGGAGACACCACCACTTACATTAACCAAAATATGGATAATACTATGGGTAGAGATGGTTATTCATTTGAAGCCGGTATTGAGTATTCCATGACAGAAAGCAGTTCGCTCACCCTTTCCGGCAGAGCGGGAACATTCGGTTTTGGAGGCGGCGGAGAAACCCAAATACATACCTATACTAATCCAGGCTCGGCTTCTAATTATGAAATTACCTCCACGGATAATGATATGAGTGATGATTACTATAGGGTCGATCTTGATTATCAGAACAAATTTGATGAAGACGGCCATCAGTTGGATGCTTCCATGTATTATTCGGGTTCAGACCATGAAAATACCGATACTAGAAAGGAATTTCGGGCCGATTCCGATTGGGATAGAATCTCGGATGACCCTTTCATGCAAAGAACCAGGGAAACTAGCACCGAAGATGAGTTAAGGGTTAAGCTGGATTATACCAAACCCTTCTCCAATGGCAGTAAACTGGAGGCGGGTTATCAGGGCAGATATAATCAGAATGATCAGCATTATGTGCTTCAGAATTATCAAAACACGCAATGGGTTACCGATAGTGATTTCACCAATGATGCAGATTACTCAAGATGGATTCAGGCTTTATATGCCACTTATTCGGGTAATCTTATCGGTATAGAATATCAGCTCGGGTTAAGAGGAGAGTATACCGATCGTTTGCTGGAACAACAAACTTTGAATGAGAGCTATGGGGTCAATCGATTCAACATATTCCCTTCAGTTCATTTAACAAAGAGATTCTCCAGAGAAGAACAATTATTTGCCAGTTACAGCAAAAGGATACAAAGGCCCAGACGCTGGTTCATTGATCCGTTTAAGAGTTATAGGGATCAGTATAGCGTACAGATGGGAAATCCTGCTTTGGAACCCGAATATACCGATTCGTACGAATTGGGTTATAAGAAGACTTTTGGTAAATCTTTTGCCACCCTTGAGACCTATCACAGACGAACCCACAATGGTATTACCAGAATTCAGGAGCGGGGTGAGGGGAACATTATGATTCAGACCTTTGATAACATTAGTCAGGAATTTTCAACGGGGGTGGGACTTTCGGTTAATACCAGTTTGTATAAATGGTGGAATCTTAATCTCAGCGGAAGTTTTTACGAATATTCTCTGGAAGGCGAGGTGATTGGCGAGAATATATCGAGAAGAAGCAATAACTGGAGTGCAAGATTTAACAGTAATTTTACTCTCCCAACCGGCACCAGGCTTCAGCTGATGGCCCGCTACAATGGTCCGTCCGTTACAGCCCAGGGCGAAAGGGAAGGCTTTCTCATGACCAATATGGGATTGAGACATTCGTTCCTGAATGACAAACTCACCCTGAATGTGAGCGGAAGAGACTTGCTCCAGAGCATGAACAGGGAGATGACCTCCTCAGGCCCCGGTTTCGAAACTTACCGGTTTATGGAACGGGAATCTCCTATCATCAATTTTAGTGTGAGCTATACCATCAATAACTATGAGAGACAAAGACAGGAAGAAGAAGCACCGGTGGAGTCTCAGGACAGACAACAACAGATGTTCTAAAAATAGTGAAATGCGCAGATTATGTTTGATTGAATAATTTGGGTTTGGGTTGAGAGGCTTTTTTGGGTGATTTTGGGGTTACAGGGCAAACCGATATGTGGAGTTGTTTGCCCTGTATTTTTTTATGATTATTGCTTTTTAAGCCGGTTTAACAGCTTTTGGCTTTCGCTTTCGTAACCGGGTTTTCCGAGCAGAGCAAACATATTTTTCTTATAGGCTTCAACGCCCGGCTGATCAAATGGATTGACCCCCAGGATATGGCCACTAATGGCACAGGCTTTTTCAAAGAAATAGATGATCTGACCCAGTGAAATTTCATTGATTTCGGGGATGGAAATGCTAATGTTGGGAACATTGCCGTCAGAGTGTGCCAGCCGGGTTCCTGATTCAGCCATGGTGTTCACTTCCTGAAGTCGTTTTCCGGCTAGGTAATTCAGTTTGTCGGTATCATCCTCTGCTTTTGGAACGGTCAGATGATGTTGGGGGGCATCGACCGACAGGATTGTTTCAAACAGTATCCTTCTGCCTTCCTGTATATACTGTCCTATTGAATGCAAGTCGGTGGTGAACTGGGTTATGGCAGGAAAGATCCCTTTGTTGTCTTTTCCTTCGCTTTCTCCGTACAACTGCTTCCACCATTCCATAAAGCAATAGAGCTTTAAATTATAGATTCCAAGCAATTCTATGGCTTTCCCATTTTGATAGAGTTCATTCCTTACGGCTGCATAAAGGGAGGAGGGATTTTCTGCAAAAGGTACGGTAGATAAGGTATCCTTTCTCATCTTCTCAGCCCCTTTTAACAGACCCCTGATATCATATCCTGCTATGGCAATGGGGACCAATCCCACGGGAGTGAGTACAGAATACCTGCCTCCGATATTATCGGGGATCACAAAAGTTTTGTAACCTTTCTCATTCGAAAGTTTTCGTAACGCACCTTTTTGGGCATCGGTTATGGCTATGATTCTGTTGCTGGCTTCTTCCTTTCCTGCTTTATCTTCCAGATGTTTTTTGAGAATTCTGAAAGCTATGCCGGGTTCGGTGGTTGTGCCTGACTTGGAGATCACAACGATCCCGTATTCGCGTTCCTCCAGAAGTTCTCTCAGTTCATGGTGATAGTCTTCATCGATATTATGTCCGGCAAAAATGACTTCAGGGTTCTCCTCCCGGGTATGGAAAAAAGGAGAAAGTGCATCTATAACGGCTTTTGCTCCGAGATAGGAACCCCCTATACCTATCACTACTACCGTGTCCAGTTTTTTAGTGAAGGAGTTCGCTGTTTCTTCTATTTCGCGAATCTTATTTTCTTCTATCTCGGAAGGCAGGTTCAACCAGCCGAGAAAATTTGAGGGGTCGCTGGTGTTCTCTTCCAGATGTTGGATTATATCTACTGTTTGTGTGTCATACTGCTCAAGTTTTTTAGAATCAATAAAATCAAGAGCATTGTCCAAATTAATACGTAATTGATTCATAGCATCCTATTTTTCTTCGTTATTGTCCTGAACTTTCTTTATGGGCCTCATTTGCGGGAAAAACAGTACATCCTGTATTGAAGGAGCGTTGGTCATGATCATTGTCAGGCGGTCAATGCCGATGCCCAATCCTGATGTTGGGGGCATACCGAATTCAATGGCATTCAGAAAATCCTCGTCCATCATCATGGCTTCCTCGTCTCCCCGTTGTCCAAGCTTAAGCTGTTCTTCGAATCGCTGACGTTGATCGATAGGGTCATTCAGTTCGGAATAGGCATTGGCAATCTCTTTTCCATTGACAATGGCTTCGAAACGTTCAACCAATCCTTCTTTGGAACGGTGTTTCTTGGCCAGGGGCGACATCTCAATGGGATAATCGGTTATGAAGGTGGGTTGAATCAGTTTGGGCTCACATTTTTCCCCGAAGATTTCATCGATGAGCTTTCCCTTACCCATGTTTTCGTCTACCTCAATACCCAGTTCCCTGGCCGTTTCTAACAGTTCTTTCTCATTCATACCCGAAATATCTCTCCCCGTAAATTCTTCAATGGCCTCAAACATGGTATATCGGGCCCACGGACGTTTGAATTCCACAATGTTATCACCTACCTGGATTCTGGTCGTACCATGAAGATCGAAGGTGATTTTTTCGATCATTTCCTCCACGGTTTCCATCATCCAGTTATAATCCTTATAGGCCACATAGAGTTCCATCTGGGTAAATTCCGGATTGTGGTATCGGTCCATACCCTCATTCCGAAAGTCCTTGGCAAATTCGTATACCCCATCAAAGCCTCCGACAATTAGCCTTTTTAGATAGAGCTCATTGGCGATACGTAGATACAGGGTTTGGTCGAGTTTATTGTGGTAGGTTTTAAACGGACGAGCTGCTGCGCCTCCGTATATCGGCTGTAAAATCGGTGTTTCCACTTCAAGGTATCCCTGATCGTTCAGATATGACCTCATGGAATTGATCAGGTGGGTTCTTTTGATAAAATTTTCTTTGGTGTTCTGGTTGACGATCAGATCCAGGTATCGTTGCCGGTACCTCTGCTCGGGATCGGTGAAAGCATCATAAACCTGCCCTTCTTTCTCTTTTACAATGGGAAGGGGTTTGAGTGATTTGCTCAATACCTTACATTCCGATACGTTAATGGTGATTTCCCCGACCTTTGTTTTGAATACCTTTCCTTTAACACCAATGATATCCCCAATATCCAGGAGTTTTTTAAATACCTTGTTGTATAAAGTCTTATCTTCTCCCGGACAAATGTTGTCTCGTTTTACGTATATCTGTATCTTTCCCTTTTCATCCTGAAGTTCAGCAAATGAAGCATTCCCCATTACCCTGCGGTTCATGATTCTGCCGGCCATGCTGACCGACTGGTAATTGTTTTTTTCCTGATCGTAGTTTTCCAGGATCTCTTTGGAGGATGTGTTGATTTCATATCCTTCGGCAGGGTATGGATCTATATTCAGTTTTCGCAGTTCTTCCAGTGATTTTCTTCTTTGTTGTTCTTGTTCGCTGAGTTCTGACTGCATAATACTTGTTTTTTTAATCCTTGCAAAGATAGCATTTTAACCCTTATATTCTATATTTATAGTGGATGATTTTTAACGGTGATGATTTGGGTTGAGTAAACCTGTCTTCTGTATTTTGTCTATATCCGGTATTTTGTTCTTCCGGTAAAACATATAGCCTATCCATTTCTACCGGGATAATTTTTCATTTAGGAATATTTGTTTTTCTTCATTACATTTTCTTTCATATTTCCATAATCATCGAAAACAAAACGGTTTGCAATGATTATGGTCAGCACTACGCTGATAAGGGTTGAGGCAAAAAGGCTGATCATTAGCATTATTTGATATTTTATGGCAACTTCGGGGCTGGAACCTCCAAGAATTTGTCCGGTCATCAAACCGGGCAAAGAGATCAGCCCGATCACGGTTATCGTGGCAATTAAAGGATTAAATGCTGTTTTTAAAGCCTCACGCATGAAAGGAGCGAGTGCCTCACTTTGGGTTGCGCCGTTTGCCAAATAGTAACGGTACCGGACCTTTTCCTGACGAATCGTTTTATAAAAGGTGTTTAAGCCCAAAATATTGGTTTTAAGACAATTTCCCAGTATGATTCCGCTGATGGGAATGAAATAACGGGCGTCGAAAAAATAGTCAAGATCGATGACGATGCCTAGAAAATAGGCATCGACAATAGCCAGACTGACCAGAAGCGACAGAGCCAGGGGAATCAGGAAATATCGGCGTGTAAGATAGGCTCTGCGAATGATGGTGAAAGCGGCAATGATTACCATTATAATCCACCAGAGAGAATTGATCCACGCTTTGTTGTACTCGAACAAGATTTCCAGGTACAACCCGACAACCAAAAGCTGAACAGTCATGCGTACCACAGCAACCAGACTGTCCTTTATCAAACCGGTTTTGTAATGGTAGAAGATGATTACTGGTACCAGCACCAGCAGGTAGCCCATAAATAAATTGATGTAGTTTATATCAAGTGTTTGCTCCATGATGATCGAGGTTATAGATTTTATTCGAATGATCTGTCCAGTTTTTATTGTGTGAGGTCGACAACACGGTTTGTTCGTTTTGCTTTAATACCCGTGTAACAACCTTTTTAATGGTATTGGTATCCAGTGCTGAAGTAGGCTCGTCGAGTATGAGCAACGGTTTTTCCAGTAACAAAGCCGAGGCAATGGCAATACGCTGTTTTT
>JAIPAF010000055.1 GCA_021740225.1 Bacteroidales bacterium
AATTTTAATCCATTCTGAAATCGGGTCTCAGCTTTCCTCAGTAATTGATGCATTGAAACCCGGCAAGATTTTCATGTTAACTGATGACATTACCCGTCAGCATTGTCTTCCCTCTTTTGATGAACTCCTGAAACGGGAAAAGGTTCATGTGTTGGGTATTGGTCAGGGGGAATCTGAGAAGGTTATCGATACTGTTATTAAAATATGGAATTTTTTACAGCAGCAAGGAGCGGATCGGGAATCCCTGGTGATTAACCTGGGAGGTGGAATGTTACTGGATATTGGCGGATTTGCCGCTTCTACTTTTAAAAGAGGGGTGAAATTTGTTAACATTCCAACAACACTGCTTTCTATGGTAGATGCTTCTGTGGGTGGGAAAACAGGTGTTAATCTGAACGATTATAAGAACCACGTTGGAACTTTCTCACAACCGCAATATGTGCTGATATCGCCTGTTTTTCTGAAAACTCTTGATATACGACAGATATATGCGGGTTGGGCAGAAATGTTGAAGCATGGATTGATCAGGTCAGAAAACCATTTGCATCAATTGCTGAGTGTAAAGCCTGAGGAGGTTGATGAAGAGGCCTTAACCGGTTTGATTTACGAATCCGTTGAGATAAAAAATTATTTTGTACAAAATGATCCCTATGAGACACATATGCGGAAAGTTTTAAATTTTGGGCATACCATCGGACATGCATTCGAGAGCATGGCCTTTTCCGGTCAACAGTCCCTTTTGCATGGTGAGGCAGTAGCCAATGGATTGATATGCGAATTGTATCTTTCAGCGAAATGGTATCATCCGGATAAACAGACCATTAAACACGTCACAGATTATATCCGTAACAACTACTTGCCGGTAAGGATATCTGTGGAAAATCTTGACGAAGTCTATAAATTTCTCTTACAAGATAAAAAGAATACGGGAAACAAGGTCAATTTTACTTTGCTCCGTTATATCGGAGATCCTTTGACCGATCAGTATATAAGCAGGAAAACTATTGAAGAAGCGCTGACGTTCTATATAAACGAATACGATTGAGAATAGATAGCTTGCCGGGCAATCATTGTTGTTGCGAATTATGTTGTTTTTCTCTTTTTTCGTCGGTATAGGCAATCCCTTCGAGCGTGGCACTGGGTATTTCACCGAAGGCAATGGTAACGGTTTTATTGGTTATTAACACGTATTTGGCATTGACATTGGCTGCCTTTTTTTTGATAATAATTTTTGCCCGGGTTTCCAGGGATTTAGGAGTATCATACCCCCTGTTTGAACCTTCTGCTCTGGCCTGAATTTTTTCTACCCTGTAGAGACTATCGGTTTCGTTTTTGTTATTGAGAATTTTCACTTTTCTCCAGTCATAACGTTCACCAATTATCGGGGGAGATTCATTAAGTGTTTCCACCCTGCCCCAGTTGTAAAGTATCTTGTGTACACTGTCTTTGTCAATTCTTTTAAGCGTTGTTTTACCTGTTTCCGTATAAATGACACTGTTGTAGGTTATTTTCATTACGTTTACATACCTTGTTTCATCCCCAAAAAGTTGGAGGGTATCGGTTCGTTGTTGTATAGTTTTTTCACCGGACTTTTCTTCTGCAGTTTCCGAAGAATCATTGGTTTGTTTTGTGGTATCCCGGAAAGTCTTGTTTGTGTTCTGAGAAAACAGATAAGCCGGAATAATGAAAAGGATAAGGAATAGTTTTATTTTTGCTATATAAGCAGCATTCATTTTTTGTTGCTTTGGGGTCTTATTTACAAAAATAAAACTTTGCCAAATAAATTTCAACGTATTGATTAATCGTAATGAAAAAAACTACGCTATAAAGAAAAGTTGTTTTATAGATTTTTGTTTTCTTTGAATTCTTCCAGAATATCGGCTAGATCGGGCTTGCCGATCTCATCCAGATCATAATAAACCCGGGTGTTGGGTTTTCTGATGTTCACTATCCGGTTAAGGTCAATAGGAGTACCAATCACCACTGAATCACAATCCGTTTTATTGATGGTTTTTTCGAGGTCTTGAATTTGTTCGTCACCATATCCCATGGCAGGCAGCAATGCACCAATTCCAGGATATGTCCGGAATGTTTCTTTCAATCTACCCACGGTGTAAGGCCTGGGGTCAATAATTTCGGAAGCCCCGAATTTTTGTGCCGCTACGGTACCCGCTCCGATTTTCATTTCTCCGTGAGTCAATGTGGGTCCATCTTCTACAACCAGCACCCGTTTCCCTCTGATAACGGAAGGATCGTCTACCCGGATTGGGGAAGCGCCGTCGATAACAGTAGCTTTGGGATTTACCTTTGCGATGTTTTCTCTTACGGTTTGGATATCCTGAGGGTGAGAGCTGTCTATTTTGTTGATCACCACTACATCGGCCAGTCTCAGGTTTACTTCACCGGCGAAATAGTTCAATTCGTGTCCGGCTCGATGGGGATCGGCTACTGTTATATTCAGATCGGCTTGATAAAAAGGAAAATCGTTATTTCCTCCGTCCCACAAGATTACATCACAGCCGTTGGGATCATTTTCCGCCTCCCTGAGAATGGCTTCATAATCCACACCGGCATATATCACATTGCCCCTTACAATATGGGGTTCATATTCTTCCATTTCTTCAATGGTGCATTCATGTTTTTTTAGGTCTTCAAGTTCAGCGAATCTTTGTACCTTTTGTTTTTCCAGATCTCCGTAAGGCATGGGGTGACGAATGGCCACCACCCTTAATCCCTTTGCCATTAATGTTTCAATTACCTTTCTCGAGGTCTGGCTTTTACCACAACCTGTCCTTACCGCTCCTACGGATATAACCGGTTTGGTGCTACGGAGCATGGTATCTTTCGTACCCAGTAACATGAAGTTGGCTCCTGCTTTATGAACTATTGAGCTAATGCTCATTACATGTTGGTAGGATACATCGGTGTAAGAAAACACACAATCATCAACGTTCAGATCTTTAATTAATTTGGGCAAATCCTTTTCTGCATAAATAGGAATTCCATCAGGATAAAGCGCTTCACCGGCCAGACTGGCAGGGTATTTTCTTCCTTCAATATCCGGAATCTGAGCTGCGGTGAAGGCCACTACATTAAAATCATTGTTACCGCGGAAATAAGTGTTAAAATTGTGAAAATCCCTTCCTGCAGCTCCAATAATGATGATATTTCTCTTTGCCATAGCTGTCTTTTTTTAATATATAATTATTGAATTTGATTAATACCGGCAAATTTATATTATTACCCAGAAATATTGTTATAGGTATGGGTTCTTTAACCCGAATTATTTACACATAATTCTGACGCAATGAATCTGGTTTTCCATGTATCGTTGAATTGACAATAAATTGGAAACCAATAGATGTTTAACAACATATTCACGATTATCTGAGCCTATTCTCTACTCAAAAGAACCTTACCCATTAAATATAAAAATTGATCAAACAATCTATACTAAAAAGTGGTCTAATAAGTACTATATTAGTGAAGCATTATGAATTTAATGGCTCATATATATTTGTCGGGCGATGAAGAATTGGTGAAGATTGGAAATTTTATGGGGGATTATGTTAAAGGTAAAAGGTATCTGAATTATCGGAAGCCTTTGCAAAAGGGGATTCTCCTCCATAGAAGCATAGACGGTTTCACCGATCACCACAAGACGCCCAAAATGGTCAAAAAATTGTTACGACCAAGGTATCATAAGTATTCCGGGATAGTTTTGGATATATTTTACGATCATTTCTTAACTACCAACTGGCATGATTTTTCGAATATTCCCCTGAACCAATTTGTGGAAGACTTTCATAACCTCCTTTGGGACAAGTTTCAGATTTTGCCCGCGCCGGTTCAATCGTTTGTCCCTACGATGATCAAACGGAAAAGACTTCTGTCATACGGAGAAATGGAAGGAGTGAGGAAATCCCTGAAAATTATGTCGCAATATACTTCTTTACCAGATGAGACCGATTATGCTATGAATATTTTGTCCGATCATTATGATATTTTCTCAGGCAATTTTTTTGAATTTTTTCCCAAACTCATAGAACACGTACGGAAACATTATGGCATTGAGCTGTGTTATTCCTTGAATTCGAACACACCTTCCTCCTTTAAAAATAATTGATTATCGAAAGGGAGGTTTCCAAATTATTTTTTATATTAACCAGCGGTGAAGCAGATAGAGCATTTTAATGAACGGTATTTTTTTTAATTTTGGATTTTCGTAAAGCAGGTGTAGTTTATAAATAATTTAATAATGAGCAATCATAATACATTTGAAAGTGTTAAGATCGATCCGAAATCGGAACGGATTTTGGCCCGGGTGCTTGAGGAAAATCCGGATTTACATCATATACTGAGCGAGTCGGAGGATGAAAAGGAAGTTTATGCGGCTCTGAGAAAATGGATTCTGGATCAGATCGATGAAAATTCCATTGCATTGAAATATTACTCCAACACGATAACCGGCAGGGATGGATTCAGGAAGCTTAAATGGAAGGAGTTTGGTGCGATTCGGATATTGGATTATATTGACCATGAAGGGATGAAATATGATGACCCCAACCTTAGAGGAGAAAGATATTATAATCATCCCATCCGGATGTTATGGCTGGCTGTCAGGGAGGGAAGGGGAGGTGGTAAGCCACCTTTTTTCAGAGATATGTTGCATCTTTTCAGGCAGATAAAAGGAATAAGCCACAGGGAATTTCCTGATAAGCAAAGAATAATGGAATGGATGGATCGCCATCCCTCGGGCCTGGATCCTGAAATTGTCAAGATCAGGGAAGAGAACAGGAATCGTATTATTAATGTGTTCCTCCGTAAGATAGATGAGGGAGAAATGGGTGGTTCGTTCCTGGAGTTGGATGCTTCGTGGAGCCATGAGAAAAAATTCAATAAAATGCTGGAATGGTGGAACTCGAAGCTGTTTCACCTCAAGATGGCTATCCGCTCGCCCGAACTGCTGAATGAGATGCTGGATTATTCCCTTGATCCCGATACAATGGACATTCTCTATCAGGCCCGGGAAGCGGGCATTCCCTTCTTTGTCAATCCATACTATTTATCTTTATTGGATACGAGGGCAAACAAAAAATTCATAGGCGCCGACCAGGCGATCAGGGACTATGTTATTTACAGCAGACAGCTTGTTAATGAGTTTGGACATATTGTAGCATGGGAGAAGGAAGATATTGTAGAGCCAGGCAAACCGAATATTGCCGGATGGTTGCTACCCGAAGGTCATAATATCCATCGCAGGTATCCGGATGTGGCCATTCTTATTCCTGATTCCATGGGCAGGGCATGCGGAGGGTTATGCGCATCCTGTCAAAGGATGTACGATTTCCAGCGGGGGAACCTTAATTTCAACCTGGATAAACTAAAACCCGGTGAATCATGGCCCGATAAGCTGCAAAGGTTAATGGATTATTTTCGTAACGATGCCCAGTTGAGAGATATTCTGATTACCGGAGGAGATGCCCTGATGAGCGCTGATAAATCCCTGATAAAAATCCTTGATGCGGTATATGATATGGCATGGAAAAAAAAAGAAGACAATAAGTCGAGAGCCGATGGGGAAAAGTATGCTGAAATGCTGAGGGTGAGACTGGGAACCCGCCTGCCTGTCTATATCCCGCAACGAATTGACGATTCATTGATTAAGATTTTGTCAGAATTTAAAGAAAAAGCCTCAAAGATAGGTATCAAACAGTTTGTTATACAAACCCATTTTGAGACAGCCATGGAAGTAACCCCGGAAGCAAAAATGGCTGTTGAGAAGCTTATTTCAGCCGGATGGATCGTTACCAATCAGCAGGTTTTTACGGCTGCCGCGTCCAGACGGGGTCATACGGCAAAGTTGCGCAAAGTGCTTAATGAGATCGGCGTATTGCCTTATTATACTTTTTCAGTGAAGGGCTTTATGGAAAACTATCACAATTTTGCCACCAATGCCCGTTCCATCCAGGAACAAACCGAAGAGAAGGTGATCGGTGAGGTTTCTTACAGAAATTACGTGAAAATCAGGAAATTTACTGAGAAAGCTACTGAAATTCGCCGTTCCGTTTATGATTTACTTGAAGACGAGGATGCTCCTTTTATTGGTACCGACCGCAATGTACTGAATATGCCCGGGGTAGGCAAGAGCTTAACTTTTCGAACCGTGGGAATAACGCGGCAGGGCAGAAGAATATTAAGCTTTGATCACGATCATACCCGAAACCACAGTCCGGTGATCAATAAAATGGGCAACATCTTGATTGTTGAATCAAAGTCGATATCCGATTATATGGACCAGTTGGAAGATATGGGTGAAGACATAAGGGAATACGAGAGCCTTTGGGGGTATTCTCTCGGGGAAACGGAGGAAAGGGTTCCCATATATGAATATCCGGAATATGATTTTTCCGTCACTGATCATCTCACTAACTTCAGTATGACGGAAACAGAATCTTCGGTATGATCATGCGCAGTATCCTTTTGGTAACGCTGCTTCTGTTTCCTCTGAATAGCAGTGCTCAGGTGGGAGGAGGCACTACATACGGATTTTTGAATTTGACCACTTCTGCCCGTTCCATGGCTTTGGGAACCAAAAGTATTGCCATTAACGATGATGACCTGAATCTTGTCTACTATAATCCTGCCTTGCTTAACCAAAATATGGAACATCATTTGGGCCTGAACTATGTAAAATATTTTGGCGGGATCAATTATGGCTATGTGGCCTATTCCCCGGGGAAAATCAATAAATATAATGTTTCCGCGGGTTTGCATTATTTGAATTATGGTGAATTTCAGGGAGCAGACGAAAGAGGGGTCAAAACAGGCGCTTTCAGGGCTTCAGAATATGCATTGAATGTAACTTCAAGCCGTCCACTGGATTCAAATTTTATGGTCGGGGTGCATGTTAAACCTGTATATTCTCAGCTCGAGGAGTATAAATCTTTGGGAGTCGCCGCCGATATAGGACTTTTGTATACCGATTCCGCTGGTTTGTTTTCTGCTGCCCTTTTGTTGGAGAATATAGGCACTCAAATTATTCCATATACCCCTAATGAATATGAAAGCCTACCTTTTGAGATACAGATAGGGGCATCTTTAAAATTGAAGCACGCTCCGTTTCGTTTTATTGTAGTAGCTGAACATCTTGAAAAACCTGATTTGACCTTTAACAGACCTGAGGAGACAACTCTGATCAATACCTATTATCAGGGAGATTTGCAAACCGAAGGTCTTTTGGATAAAGTGATGCGGCACATGATATTTGGTGTGGAGTTTACTCCCCTGGATAATTTTTATCTTAGAGCTGGGTACCATTATCGGAGAAGGCAGGAGATGAAGGTTGAATCTAAAATATCAACTGTTGGATTTTCCTGGGGTTTTGGGATCAGGATATTCAAATTTTACCTGAACTATGGCAGAGGAACATATCATCTGGCAGGGGGAACAAATCATTTCTCCTTAAGAGTCAATTTGAACGAGTTTTAAAAGATTTTTATGGAACAGGAGAACATTATCATAGCGGTAGACGGATATTCTTCCACAGGTAAGAGCACACTTGCCAGGGATTTGGCTCATTACTTCAGGTTTAAGTATATTGACAGTGGCGCCATGTATCGGGCAGTAACGCTTTATTTACTGAGAAATGGGATCTATGATCCACAGAATAAAAGCCTGGATGAAACCAGACTGGGAAACGACCTGCCTTACATAAATATAGATTTCCATGTTGATAAAGCTTCCGGGCTACAAACGATATTGTTGAATGGAGAAGAAGTAGAGCAGTTGATCAGGACTATGGAAATTAGCGAATCGGTAAGTCAGATTAGCCGGGTGAAATTTATCAGGGAAAAACTGGTGGAAAAGCAGAGGGCTTTTGCCGAAGAAGGAGCACTGGTCATGGATGGCCGCGATATAGGCACGGTGGTGTTTCCCAATGCCGATGTAAAGATATTTCTGACTGCATCACCAGAGGTAAGAGCAAAAAGGCGTTTTGATGAGTTAAAACAAAAAGGATATGAGGTCACACTGGATGAAGTGATGGATAACGTCCGACAAAGAGACTACATGGATGAGTACCGGGAGGAAAGCCCCTTGAAAAAGGCCTCCGATGCAGTAATGCTGGATAATAGCAATCTTAACAGGAAAGAACAGCTTGATGAGGCTATTGAGATTATACGCAGGTACACACAAATTTTTGGAAAAGAGAGATCGTAGGCAAAATCCAATTGTGGTAAAAATGGGATACCGATAAAGGTTATATTAAATTTTATATCTATGAAGCAATTCAGGAAAATTGGTATTTTAACGTCCGGTGGCGATGCCCCGGGTATGAATGCTGCCATCCGTGCTGCTGCAAGAAGAGCACTTTACAACGACATCGAAGTGGTTGGTATCCGTAATGGATATCAGGGGATGATTATGGGTCATTTTAGGGAATTGCAGTCTTATATGGTCGGTGATATCATACAGAGGGGCGGGACTATATTAAAGTCCGCCAGAAGTGAAGATTTTAGAACTAAAGAGGGCCGCAGGCAAGCGTATCGAAATTTAAAGAAGGAAGATATTGACGGCGTTGTGGTCATTGGAGGCGACGGTAGTTTTAGAGGCGCCCGGGAGTTTACGGAAGAATTCAGCATACCTTTTGTAGGCGTACCGGGAACCATCGACAATGATCTGTATGGTACGGATTATACCATAGGTTATGATACCGCCCTGAATACGATAATTGATGCTGTTGATAAAATAAGGGATACGGCCAGTTCCCATGATCGTTTATTTTTTATTGAGGTGATGGGGAGAGATGCCGGATTCCTTGCTCTGAGGGGAGGAATTGCTACAGGTGCAGAAGCTATCCTGATTCCCGAGATCAATTATGATACAGTCAACTTAAAGGAACACCTTGCCAAATCTTATAAACGAAGAAAACTGACCAATATCGTATTGGTGGCTGAAGGCGATGAGACGGGCGGTGCTTTCGAAGTCGCCGAACAGGTAAAGGAAGATTTTAAAGGCTTCGATATCCGGGTAACAGTGCTGGGCCATATTCAACGCGGAGGATCCCCTTCGGCTTTTGACCGCGTGATTGCAAGTCAAATGGGTGCAGCTGCCGTTGAAGCCTTGCTGGATGACCAGAAAAGCGTTATGGTAGGTATGATGAACCGGGAAATTGTTCATGTGCCTTTCAATAAGACCATCAAACATCAGAAGGATGTTAACAGAAGCTTATTGGATCTACAGGAGATATTATCTATTTAAGAGGGAAGCTGAGCCTGTTGAAGTAAGATTTTAATTAAAGAATGCAACCAGATTATGTCTGAAGCCAAACTATACACGGATGTTATCCTTCCTCTGCCCTTGCCCGGTGCCTTTACTTACCATGTGGATTCTGATCAGGCTGCTGAGGTGGAGCCTGGCACAAGAGTCATTGTACAGTTTGGAAGACGAAAATACTATTCCGCCATCATTTATAAGCTCCATTATGATGAACCAAAGGAATACAAAACCAAGCCTGTTCAGGCAGTTCTGGACAATCAGCCGGTTATCAATTCTTTTCAGCTGAGGTTGTGGGAATGGATTGCCCAATATTACATGTGTACTTTGGGAGAAGTTTATAAGGCCTCTCTTCCTTCGGGACTGAAGCTTGAAAGTGAGACCAAGGTGGTTTATCAGCCTGCTTTCGACGAGCATAATGTTTCCCTAACTGAAAAAGAATCCCTGATTCTTGATGTGCTTGAAGATGAAAATGTACTTGGGCTGAAGGAACTGGCCGATAAAACCGGACGGAAGGATGTCCTGCCTATCGTGAATTCCCTGATGAACAAGGAGGCCATCACTGTGGAGGAGAAGCTGAAAGATGCCTACAAGCCCAGAAAGGAAAGCTTTGTGAAGCTAAACTTTTCACCGGAAGATGAGCAAACGCTGAATCAGATTTTTGAACAACTTAAGAATGCGCCCAAACAGGTTGAGATTCTGATGTATCTAATCAAGTTGATGAGACATCAGGGGAGTGATTCGGATGGCTTCATCCCGCGGCAAAAACTGCTGAAAGAAACTTCGGGCGGTACATCTCCCCTGAAGGGATTGATTGATAAGAATGTTGTTACTCAGGAAGAAAGGGAAATCAGCAGGATTGGAGAGCAAAGCCGGGAGAATCTCGGGATAAAAGATTTGACTACTGCTCAGCGGGAAGCCTGCGATCTGATCAGGGAGCAGTTTGGGGAAAAGGAGGTTGCCTTATTGCATGGCATTACCTCCAGCGGAAAGACGGAGATATACATTCATCTGATTTGGGAACAACTTGAAAAAGGGAATCAGGTGTTGTACCTGCTGCCTGAGATCGCGCTCACCTCCCAGATCATTCACAGGCTGAAGGCTGTGTTTGGCGACCGGGTGGGGGTTTATCACTCGAAATTTCCCGACAACGAAAGGGTAGAGGTATACCAGAAATTGCTTAATCAAAAGGAATCTGACAAGTTCCAGGTGATCCTCGGGGTCCGTTCTTCTATTTTTCTCCCTTTTTCCAGTCTGGGGCTGGTCATCGTAGATGAGGAACACGAAAACACCTACAAGCAATTTGATCCGGCACCCCGCTACCATGCACGGGACGCTGCCATCATGCTGGCGAGGATGCATGGTGCAAAAACCCTGCTGGGTACGGCTACTCCCTCTATAGAAAGCTACTATAATGCCAAACGGGGGAAATACGGACTGGTCGAACTGATGACCCGCTACCTTGACATCCAGCTTCCCCGGATACTTATCGGCGATATTTTGGAGGCTAAGAAAAAGAAGGAGATGAGCTCCCATTTTACCCCGATGTTGATTGAAAGTATGGAAGAAGCCCTGAAAAACAGG
>JAIPAF010000056.1 GCA_021740225.1 Bacteroidales bacterium
GAGAAAACGGGGTGTATGAAATGAAAAGCTCTAACTCAGAAGTTCCATCAACTCCGGTAATCAACAAAATACCTTACGGTCTCGATATAAATCCTGAAAATGGCAACATTTATTGCCTGACTGCGGATTTTGAGACGAAAGGATTTGTATATCGATACGATAGTGAATATCAGCTGAAAGACTCCGTTCGGGTAGGCTACAATCCCAATGCAGTGGTGTTTGAATAAGCTTTATACCAAATAATTGCTGCGGAAATCGGGTTCATGCTCATAATTCCCATCATTTCCCCGGTTCCGCAGCTTTTAAGACCCCCTCTTATTCAGAACCGCCCTGATGTTTTCAACCGGGGATCCCAGTGGTAAAGATTGAATATTGCCAGGATTGGTAAAAGTTATGCTTCAAGTGCCAAAGTTAGTCGAATAGCGCTCACTTTGGGTTTAAGTATTTTCAGACAAAACCTTTTCAGACACCAGGAATACAACCGGTTTTTTAGACAAAGGATTGGTCTTTGTGATGACTACCGTTTTATAAACATCTTCTATGGTCTTGTAGGTCAACACCTCCTCAGGTTTACCGGTAACATGCATCCGTCCGTTATTCATCATAATCAGGTGATCGCAATATTCTCCGGCAAGGTTCAGATCATGGATGATCATAAGAACCGTTAAACCGAGCTGGCTGTTTAACCGTTGTATTAAATTCAAGACCTGTACCTGATGGGTAATATCCAAATGCGAAGTAGGTTCGTCCAGCAATAAAAGTTTGGGTTCCTGGGTTAAGGCACGGGCAATAGCCGCCAGTTGTTTCTCACCTCCGCTGAGTTGATACAGGTACTTATCCTTCAAATGAAAAACATCCGTGAGTTTTAGGTATTTGTGTGCAATTCTGTAATCCTCTTTTGTCTCAAAAAACTGGAATGTACTCCTGTAAGGCAGACGTCCCATCAGCACATAATCTTCAACCATAATGCCGGCATCCTCAATTTCCTGGGTTACAATGGCCATATTTCGTGCCCTTTCCTTATGATCCATTTTGGTTACACTTCTGCCATCGAGTATAACATCTCCCGAATCAAGGTTAAGCTCTGAAGTAATACCCCGGAACAGGGTAGTTTTCCCCGAGCCATTCGGACCGATGATGCCGGTAAAACCCCCTTTCCTCACATGGAATGAAATATCAGTAATGTGAAACTTATTGGCGTACCCGCATTTTAACCGTTTAATCTGAAGCATCATCAACTAAATTTCATGTTTGACCTGCTTAAAACCACTACGAATACGGTCCCTCCAATTATACCCGTAATAACGCCTATCGGAAGTTCATTAGGGGAAATAATGGTTCGGGCAATCAGGTCCGAAAAAATTATAAAAGCACTTCCTCCGAGAAATGAACACAACAACAGCACCCTATAATCCGTACCCACCATAAGTCTCATCAGATGCGGAATGATCAGACCAACAAATCCAATAACTCCGGCAACCGCCACACACATGCCAGTCATAAGAGAAGCAAGTATAAAGAGCATGCGTATGGAAACCTCTGTGTTAACACCCAGATGTTTTGCCTTTGTTTCCCCCAAACGTAAGGCATTAAGCGGCTGAACAAAAAGATAGGCAATAACCAGGCCGGCAAGAGAAACCAGCAAAGTCACACGAATCAGCGTAAAATTGGGTTCATCAAGCGAACCCATGATCCAGAAAATGATGCCGTGCAAATTCTCTGCAGTAGTAAGCGCCATAAGAAGCATCATGGCAGAAGAGACGATAAAACTGATCATCACCCCGATCAGAAGCATGCTTTGAATATGAATTTTTCCGTTGCGCAGACTCAATGAATAAACGAGCACGATGGTAACCAGCGCCCCAATGAAACCTGCAAGAGGCAACATAAAACTGCCGATCGCACGGTGTAATCCGAATACGATAACAAGAGCCACCCCCAGTGCACCACCTCCCGAGATACCTAACGTATAAGGTTCCACAAGCGGGTTCCTGTAAATACCCTGGAGAATGACCCCCGATAAACTTAACGCCCCTCCTACGGCTAACCCCAGAAGTACTCTCGGAAGCCTTATCTTATTCATAATAGAATATACAACACTCCCGCCTTGTTTTCCAAGATATTCGGGAAGCTCAAAAACGGATACATCAATTTCACCGGTCGTGAGCGAAAGCAGTATGGCTGTCATCAGGACAACCAGCAAGACTCCCACAAACAAAATCCAGGACAGATATTTGCTTCTGATATAACTAGTATTCAATACCTTCACGGGCTGAAATCTTTTTATCGTAAGGATGTTTTACTTTCCTGATTTCACTAACATAATCCGCCAGACCGATCAGGTTAGCAGTTGCGTCTCTGCCTGTTAATACCAACTCCAGATTTTCCGGTTTGCTGCTTATAAAATCAGTCAGCAACTTTTCAGGAAGAAATCCACTATGCACTGAAACAATCACCTCATCAAGAATAAGCAGATCAAACTGTTGGTTCCGAACATGCTCAACAAGCTCCTTAAACTGTTTTTCCGTCAGTTCAGCATGCTGCCCGGCCACAATATCCTTATCAAAAAACGGATGTCCTTCGGCAATACCGTGTACTTCAACCCCCAGCTTCTTAAGACTCCCGACTTCGGTATATCCGTAACGCTCCGGTCGTTTATGAAAATAGGCGTAACAAACTGTCAGCCCATGACCCAGGGCTCTTAAAGCCAGGCCCGCTGCCGCGGTAGTTTTGCCCTTCCCATCTCCTGTATAAATATGTACTAATCCTTTTTCCATTATATTTTGTATTTTAATTATTGTTTGTCTGATTATTATATACCCGTTCGATAATTTTCTCCAAAACATTGGTGAAAGAAACCGGTGTCGGGCTGGAAGCCTGATCGGGATCTATAATAAATATATTGTCCTTTTTTGCAGCATTGAGGTTCGGATACTCCTGCCATATTTGTTTTTCCTCTTTTCCTGCAAGACCCATCGTGACAATAACAATAACATCCGGATTTTTGGCAATAACGCTCTCTCTTGACATGGTACCGCTTTTCAGGCCCGCGGCTATATTCTCACCGTTGGCAAACCGTATATAATCATGCATAAAGGATTCTGAAGTAGCTGCATATAACGGATTGGCTCCAATCTCTATAAAAAATTTCAATTTTTCCCCTTCAGGTATTCTATTCTGTAAAGAATTCACCAATGTCCTCTGCTTTTCTACAATAGTTAAAGCCCTATCTTCCCTGTTTACAATTTTCCCAATGGTAATCATCTGATCACATATTTCTTCAAAGGACTTGGGCATATCCAAATATTCCACCTCAATTCCAAGTTTTCGCAAGTTATCAATGACTTGCTGTTTCGTTAACGTACTGACTAAAACTACATCAGGATTTAAAGTAGCAATCTTTTCAACATTTACTTCTGTGGCAGAGGCCACCATTTCACTGTTTTCAAGGCTGTCCGACGGACAGTATGAGGTATGCCCGATCACGTAATCTTCTACATCCAGAAGCAGCAATTGCTTGGTTATCGATGGAGTCAGGGAAACTATCCGCAGGCTGTCGGTTGCTTTTCTCTGTTGAGATTGCTGATCGCCATGCTGACAGGAAACCGCTGCGGTCAGAAACAGAATGACACCTATAAGAATAATCTTGTTTTTCATTGTTATCTATCCTTTTGATCGGAAAAGAGCAGAAATTGGGGTCATCAATTTCCGAACTTTTTCCCGAAGTTCGTTTAAAAATGACGGCTATTGGCAGGTCTTCTGGCTCACCCGACTTTTTGAAGCCTTCCCATCCTGTCTGGTGCGGGATAGTGGCAAGGGGAGTTCAAAAAGAATTTCCCGGGTTCACAGCTGCGGGAACAGCTCCGGATTCTCACCGGATTCCCGTTTTAAGGCTTTCCCCGAAAGGGAAATACCACCAAAACAAATATAGAATAATTCAATTTGCTTAACAAATCATCTCATCATTTATGTTCTTCATTCTTATTGATTGCCCTTTCATCCTCAACTACTGCCCGAGCACGGGATACATACGAAACCCTGAAATAGCCCATAGCCTCCCCTCCCTCAATGTTTCCAATGGCATTGGCCGGCGGCCCTGAAAGATCAAAGGGATTACCGGATTGATTGGCTATATTCTGTATACTTTCTACAAACTGTTGATATGATTTACTGACTGTGCTTATCTTAACGGATGCCGTATCTCCAGGCCGAAAACTCTCAGAAAAAAATAAGCTGTTGACGTATTCTCCGTCCAACTGCTCTTTATCTGAATAAATCTCTCTCTCATCAATGGTATCCCGTAGCAATTTTCCATTTCGATAAAGATTCACCATGTAAAAATTGTCAGTTGCCTTGGGTTCAGGACCATAAATATAAGTGAGCAAAAAAACGGAATCCATAGGTAATCCTCCCTCGTAAAAAGGATTCTCATAAAGGAAAGCTTCCATACTTTCCAGGTCAATTCCTTTTATCATTGTTTCACGGGCCTGATAATGTGTTTCATTATTAATCGGCTCATCAAGGTAAATATTCAATGTATAAGAATGTCCTGCCCTACCCGATACCTCTTGCCTGCTCTCATAAACTCCTTGTTCGCCCGGCTTCTCCTCAAATTCAAAGGTAGTAATGCCATCAGTGATGGAAACTTCTGCACCGGTGACCCGTGGAGTTTGTTTATTAATGAAATAATCTGCTGTTTTGGACAAGGTGATGCGGTGTTGCTTCATCTCACTGGTGAAACTGCCTTCAACAACAAGCATTGCGGGTGCATTCCCTACATTCCATGATATTTCCTCATCTTCACATGAACCAATACCCATGACAAAAAACAACAACAATGAAAATTTTACATAGTTTGGAATGCGCATCATTTAACTCAAAATTTAAAATTATAGGTTACCGATGGAAATATGGTAAAGTAGCTTGTCCGCATGGCATTTGTCTCGTAAAAATTATTTTCATCCTGGGAAAAATAAAGCGCATCGGCATTCTCACGCGCATAGGCATTATAAATAGAGAAAACCCATTCACCCTCAAAAATTTTATCCGGGTTGGGCTTGTCTTTAATGGTCAAGCCCAGATCCAGTCTGTGATAATCGGGCATACGGTCCTTATTCCTTCCCGGATAATAGGGAAGAATAAGATCGCCATATTCGTATCTTGCTGCCGGCGCATTAAGCGGTCTTCCCGTTTTGAAAGTCCAGTTGGCAGAAAGACTAATGCGTTTTGAAATATCATACATTGCAACCAGTGTAAGATCATGAGGCCGGTCATAGGGAGAAGGGAACCAGTCTTTTTCCTGAATATCAT
Source organism: Bacteroidales bacterium (assembly GCA_021740225.1). Lineage (GTDB taxonomy): Bacteria > Bacteroidota > Bacteroidia > Bacteroidales > UBA12077 > JAGXLC01. The sequence continues at coordinate 5,311 of JAIPAF010000056.1, forward strand.
TGATTTTTCTCAGAGAACGTGACAGAGAATAACTGATCCATCCGCTTAACCGGCCTTTAGACTTTCTGAGCATCAGCTCAAGACCATATGCTTTGCCTTTTCCAAACCTTAGTTCTTCTTCCATATCGGGATTGAACTGGGGTTGTGCAAATTCCTTAAAAGCCACCAGGTTCTGCATATCTTTATAATACAATTCCACGGAAGTTTCAATCTTATTATCCAGAAAATTCCGGAAATATCCCATGCTGTACTGATCGCCTATCTGTGGTTTGATATTCGGATTGGCGCTGATCCACACATCCAATGGAGAACCGGTATTGGAATTGGAAGCAATCAAAAGGTGTTGCCGGGTTTTGGAATAGCTAACCTTTACAGATTGTTTGTCTGAAAGCACATAGTTCAATCCAATCCGCGGTTCTATCCCATGATAGGTGTTATAGATCTCCCCTCTGTCGTATTTACGCTCCCCAATAACGTTATAATTTTCATCTACAATGTTTACTGTTGCTTTCCCAATGTTTTGAAAAATGGAATACCTGAATCCGTAGTCCACAGTAAGGTTATCGGTTATTTTTTGCTCATTGCTTACATAGAAGGCACTCTCTATACTCTGAATAGCGGGCAGCTCAAATTCAAAACTTACTGTGTCCCGGCGGCCCCTGATTTCTCCAACATTAAAATCATGGTAGGTGGACTTAAGACCAAAACGCATGGTATTGTTGTTGTTAATATAGTATGTAAAGTCCATCTTTGCCGACAAATCCTTTACAAAGGCATCATATTCAAAGGCATAAGTTTTCTTTTCCCGACCTATAGTCAATTTGTTATCCAACAAATAATCATAATTGCTTGCCATGATTGTAAAATTGGAAAACAGCTTTTCATTAAAAATATGATTCCAACGCACTGTTCCCGTATAATTGCCCCAATCAAAATTCGAATTGTTTTCACTTCCCAGTGAATAGGAAAATACATCTCTCCCAAAATATCCGGAAAGATAGAGCCTGTTGTTGTCGTTAAAACGGTAATTGGCCTTTGCATTCAGATCATAAAAATGAAACGGGAATTCAGTGATCTTTTCATCACCTACAATATCTCCGGCAAGATCAATGATTCCATCCATATATGTTCGCCTGCCTGAGATGATAAACGACCCCTTATCCTTAACAATCGGACCCTCCAGGGTAAGCCGGCTCGAGATCAAACCGATCCCTCCTTCTCCGGAAAATTTTTTAGCATTGCCTTCCTTCATCCGTATATCGATAAGCGAGGACAATCTACCTCCATAGCGGGCAGGAATCTTACCTTTGTAAAGTTCTACATTTTTAATGGCATCATTGTTAAATACCGAAAATATACCACCAAGATGGGAAGCATTATAAACAGTTGCTTCATCGAGCTGTATCAGGTTCTGATCCCTTCCGCCACCCCGCACACTAATCCCCGAACTCATACTACCTGTAGATTTTACACCAGGTAACAACTGAAGGGTTTTGATCATATCCACCTCTCCCATCAGAACCGGAATTTTATCAATGGTTTCGCTGGTCAACTTATCAAGGCTCATATCCATTGATACGATATTGTGGTTGCTCTTTTTTCCGGTTATAACCACCTCTTCAAGATCTTTACTCTTCTGCTCGAGTTCAATATCCAGGGTTTCATCCTTAGTAAGTTGCCTTGTAACCTCCTTCCCGGAATACCCTACATAGGTATACACCAGCGTATATTCCCCGGAATCCAGAGTCAGAGAATAAAAGCCATATGCATTTGTGGTAGTACCGGTATTCTCACCCCTTACATATATATTGGCGCCAATCAATTCCTCTCCACTGGCCCGATCTTGCACATGCCCGCTTATTGTATATTTTTGCCCGAATCCAACGACCGGCAAAAGACTTAAGAATATAATGCAAATGTTCCTTCTTACCATGTATAGCTACCTCTTTAGTCTATAAAGTCTAAACTACAATCATATACAATCAATATAACCTCTGTGAAACTCTGTGGTTCAAATATATAATATTAACCACAAAGGAACATGGAAAACTTGACTGACAGTCTCTATTTATGGGTGTGAAATCTACACCAAAAATTACAGCCAACCATCAAAATAAAAATTCCGTTTAGTCTGATTTAAAATTTTTTTAATTTTAATTTCAAAAAATATATGCCCAAATTTCCTCATTATCAGCAACACGATGCTATGGATTGCGGGCCTGCGTGCCTGCGGATGATCGCCAAGTATTACGGGAAGAATTACACGCTTCAGACTTTACGCGACAGAAGTTATATCACACGTGAAGGAGTATCCATGCTGGGTATCAGTGATGCGGCCGAATCCATTGGCTTCCGTACAATGGGTGTGCGAATCAGTTGGGAACAATTGATTAACGAGGCTATCATGCCTTGTATTGCGCATTGGAAACAGAATCATTTTGTGGTTGTTTACAAGATCAAAAAAGATACGATATATGTCTCCGATCCGGCAAGGGGCCGTATTAAATTTTCCAAAGAAGAGTTCATCAGAAATTGGGCAACCACAGAAGAGGACGGGGAGAAAAAGGGATTGTGCTTGTTGTTAGAGCCATCGCCCGACTTCTACGGCCAGGAGGATGAAAAACCCAATAAATCCGGGTTTAAGTTTTTATTTTCATATTTGAGGCCTTATAAAAAATTTATCACCCAACTCATTCTCGGGCTGCTTATCGGTAGTGTGTTACAACTTATACTGCCTTTCCTGACTCAGGCTGTTGTCGATAAGGGTATCAGCAACCAGGACCTAAGCTTCGTTACTCTTATTATCATAGCCCAGTTGGTGCTTATTGTGGGAAGAACTACCGTGAATTTTATCCGAAGCTGGATATTGTTACATCTAAGTACAAGGTTAAATATATCTCTCATTTCCGATTTTCTCATAAAACTGATGAAATTGCCGGTGGCTTTTTTCAATACAAAGATCACAGGTGATCTGATTCAACGGATACAGGATCACAGGCGAATAGAAAATTTTCTGACCACTCAGACCCTAAACACCCTTTTTTCATTCGCCAACCTGATCATTTTCGGGATCGTTCTGGGAATATATAGCCTGAATATTTTCTTCATTTTTCTCATAGGAAGTGGATTATACGTCGGGTGGATATTGTTGTTCATGAAACGCCGCAGAGAATTGGACCACCGCCGTTTTGCCCAGCTTTCAGACAATCAGAGCAATTTGATACAATTGATTACGGGCATGCAGGAGATTAAACTTCAGAATTGTGAAAAGCAGAAACGGTGGGAGTGGGAGAGTATTCAGGCCCGACTGTTCCGGGTCAACATTAAAGGATTATCCCTTCAGCAATATCAACAGGCCGGAGGTGTCTTTATTAACGAAGTGAAAAATGTGATTATCATTTTTATAGCTGCCAAGGGGGTCATTGAGGGCTCCATGACTTTAGGCATGATGATGGCCGTGCAGTTCATTATCGGTCAGATGAACAGTCCTATTCAGCAATTGATAAACTTTTTACATACTTCGCAAGATGCAAAAATCAGTCTTGAGCGACTCGGGGAGATTCATAACAAGGAGGATGAAGAGGATGTAACCGCTCCCAAAGTCTCCATTTTACCCGAAAAGGCAGATTTAAATATTGAATCGTTGTATTTTCAGTATGAAGGGCCACATTCTCCTTATGTGTTGGAAGATATTAATTTGAACATTCCCGAAAAAAAAGTTACAGCCGTTGTTGGGGCTTCCGGTTCCGGGAAAACTACATTTATCAAGCTGTTGCTTGGTTTTTACCCGCCGGTGAAAGGAAGGATTAAAATCGGCGATATCCACCTGAACAATTTCAGCAACCGTGTATGGCGTGATAAATGTGGCGTGGTAATGCAGGATGGTTATATCTTTTCGGATACCATTGCCAATAACATAGCAGTATCGGACGAGACAGTTGACAAAGAACGCCTGCTTCATGCGGTTAAAACTGCAAATATTCAGGATTACGTTGAGTCATTGCCGTTGGGCTATAATACTAAAATTGGGAAAGATGGAATTGGCTTAAGTCAAGGGCAGCAGCAACGCATTTTGATAGCCCGGGCGGTGTATAAAAATCCGGACTATATTTTCTTCGATGAAGCGACCAATGCCCTGGATGCAAATAACGAAAAAATAATAATGGAAAACCTGAGCGAGTTCTTTGAAGGTCGAACAGTGGTTGTGGTGGCGCACCGACTGAGCACCGTCAAAAATGCAGATCAAATCGTTGTACTGGACAAAGGCCAAATGGTTGAAAAAGGAACACATACCGAACTGACAAAACAACGCGGGGTGTATTATGAGCTTGTGAAGGATCAGTTGGAGTTGGGGCAATAGGCAGTAGGCAGTAGGCAGTAGGCAGTAAGCAGTAAGCAGAAAGCAGAAGGCAGCAGTAGGCGGTAAGCAGAAGGCAGAAAGCAGTAAGCAGTAAGCAGTAAGCAGTAAGCAGGCAGATGGCAGCATGAAGGGTAACAATTTTAATTTAAGTTTTTAATTTTGAGGGATAATTATAATTATGAAAGGATTTCAGGATTTAACAGTATATAAGGAGGCGTTTCGATTAGCTATGCAAATTTTTGAATTATCTAAAGAGTTTCCTAAAGAGGAAAAATATTCATTAACTGATCAAATTAGAAGATCTTCCCGATCGGTATGTTCAAATATAGCAGAAGCTTTTCGGAAACGACAGTATCCAAAGCAATTCGTTAATAAATTGTCGGATTCTGACGCAGAATCTTCTGAAACATTAGTGTGGTTAGATTTTGCTTTATCATGTAAATACATTTCTACTGAAGTTCATAAAGAGTTGGTTAAGAAGAATAGTGAAATTGGAAAAATGCTTGGAGCCATGATAAAGTATCCTGATAAATTTATTATAAAGAAAAATGCAAAATAAAATAGAAAATTATTTTTTATGAATAATAGCTATTTACATAATAGACGGTTAAATCCCGCTAGCTCTAAAACCATTTCTTTAGTACCATTAAATCTATCTTTCCCCTGGGACCATAGAGTCATCCGCGACTGCTGCCTTCTGCCTACTGCCTACTGCCTTCTGCTTTCTGCCAACTGCCTACTGCTTACTGCCTACTGCCAACTGTTAATTAATTTCAAAACAACGAACCAATAACAAAAGCTATGAGTGAAGAAAACAACAAAAAAGAGGCCAACAACATCAACCTTCGTTCCGAAGAGGTGAAGGAAATACTGGGCCGGCCGCCGCGTTGGATGATACGCTGGGGAATTACGGTGATCTTTGTTATTATAGCTGTTTTAATTACGGGAAGCTGG
>JAIPAF010000057.1 GCA_021740225.1 Bacteroidales bacterium
TCCGTAAAATATTCCTTATGTATTTATCTCTTTTGTTTTCAATAATCAGAAATAAAAAACGAAGGGTCACCGGCTGAATCCGTTTTCCAAACAGATCATTCAGAACTTTTTGCTTTTTTGAAGGATAAATAAAAGGATAATGAATCATTTCATCAAGCTCTGCATTCTCTGTAAAAGTCTTTCTTACCAGCCGGATATCGCTCAACACTTCCTGAAGCAAATTTTCCTCTTCTGCCTTCTGATAAAGTGCTTTGGCATATCTCAGTGTTATGAGGCTCTGATACATATCCTAAATATTGCAATTTCTCCAGGTAAACTTAATGTAATTAAATCACAAATGACAATGATCAAATTTCAAACAAATGACAATGATCAAAAAATAAAATTCAAAACATTTTGGATCCAAAGTTGATAGAGAATATAACGTTTTAGTCATTGAATATTTGAATTTGTATTTTATTTGAAATTTGGGATTTGAGATTTGTAATTTATTATATAAAGTACGACAACTAACTGATTATCATCAATTGATAGTTATTTCATTAACCAAAGAATTGATATATTCCTTTTGTCTTTGATCATCCGATAACCTTTCCTTCAACACCTTTTCGGCTATTTGCACGGAAAGACCGGCTATCTGATTTTTGATATCCTCCTCGGCCTCTTTCTTTTGTTTTTCAACCCGTTTATTGGCTTGCTCGATGATCTTACTTGCTTCCTTCCTGGCTTCTTCCCGGGCTTCCTCGATGATTTTATTTTTGGTTTCCTGGGCTTCCCTCAAAATATTGGCTCTTTCGGTTTTGGCCAATGCAATAATACGTTCATTCCCAAATTCGATCTCAGCCAGCTCTTTCTTGGCATTACGGGCCACTTCCAACCGCTCCTGAATGGTCTTTTCCCGATTTTTTAAGGCATTTAAAATGGGTTTCCATGCAAAAGCCCGAAGAATCAACAAAACAATCCCAAAAGAAACCAACATCCAGAAAAGCAATCCGAAATCAGGTCTAATCAGTTCCATAACTATTAAATTTTGTGCATCTACAATGGGTCAACAGACTTTACAGCCCGGCCAAACGCCAGGCCTGTAAAGCATTCTGTAGTTTTTTAGCTAATGAATAGGATCAAAAAACACACAACAATGGCAAAAAAACACACTCCCTCAATCAAAGCTGCCATAATGATCATGTTGGAGCGGATATCGCCAACTGCTTCTGGTTGACGGGCAATGGCTTCCATTGCCAATCCACCGATCTTACCAATACCTATCCCGGCCCCTACTGCAGCTACACCAGCTCCGATTCCTGCTCCTAGTTCTGCCAGACCTAAACCAGTAGAAACCTGTAAAAGTACCATTAATGTAACCATAACTAATCCATTTTAATTAATCAATATATAATGATGAGAAATCATTTGATCTCTCCTACAGCCATTCCAAAATATAATGCTGATAATATGGTGAATACGTAAGCCTGAATGAAGGCTACCAAAAGGTCCAACAATGTCAGAAATACTGTGAATGCCAAAGAAAATACAGAAATGCCATAGCCTGCAATAGGATTCATGTCACCAAAAATAAATATCAAGGCAAAAAATGCCAGAGGCACAATATGTCCGGCTGAAATATTTGCCATAAGACGAATCATCAACGTGAATGGTTTGGTAAAAATTCCTACAAATTCAATCAGAGGAATTAAGGGGAGCGGAAATTTTAACCACCAAGGAACTGTAGGTGGATTGAAGATCTCCTGCCAATATTCTCTTTTACCGTTCAACTGAGTAATAATAAAAGTAAACAAAGCCAGTGCCATGGTAACCGTCAGTTGGCCTGTGGTATTAGCGCCGGCAGGGAAAATAGGAATCAAGCCCAGAAGATTGTTCAGCAAAATAAAAAAGAAAACCGTAAGTAAAAAAGGCATGTACTTTTCGTAGTGCTTTTCACCAATACTGGGCCTGGCAATCTCGTCACGCACGAAAAGGATCAAAGGCTCCAACAATGACTGCAGTCCTTTAGGTGCCCGATTGGGTTGCCTTTTATACCGCCTTGCAATGGGCAAAAATATGCCCAGCAAAATGAATATACTTACAAATACAGCCGCTATGGTTTTGGTTATGGAAAAATCCAGGGGGAGATCTTCCTCAACATTGCCTTGCTCATCAAGTTCCACAATGTTGCCTTTATTGGCTCCTTCCTGTGCAATCCTGAACCGTTTATAGGTTTCATGTCCGTGATCAAAGTGGCTGGACCAAAAGCAGAAAAAACCCCGGTCCTCACTATATAATATAACAGGCAAAGGAAGGCTTACTTCGGTATCCCCGATAGTAACAATATGCCAGCTATAATGATCCACCACATGATCCATAATCATTTCACCGGGATTGAAACCCTCCTCTTCTTGTTCCTCTTCGGAGGAAGAATCCGTAGCCTGTAGATCAGTATTTCCAGAGGAAAATGAATTGGATTGAAAACATACTATGATCACAAGAGCAAGCGCCACAGTAATTGTATATTTATATCTCCCGGACATAAAATCTGTTTTATCAGTGCCCAAAAGTATATAAATTTACAACACATTATTCTTAAAATGAAATAAAAAAGGCAATGATTTAAATCATCGCCTTTAATACGCATTATTTTGATAATATGAAATACTACGATCCTTTAATGATTAAGGCTCTTTACAATTCGATTATAGTTGACCACTAATCAGGAAGGTAGCAGCAAAAGCAATAATTGCGTACAATTCGGGGAAAACGGCAAGTATCATGGTGTTTCCAAAAACATCATGCCCTGAACCAATGCCGGCAATTCCATTGGCAGTTACTCCACCTTGCCATCTTGCCGACCAAAGGCCAACAATTCCCAAAGCAATTCCTGCAGCAAGAATGGAAACTCCCTGGTACATGGCCATACCATCTGCAAGGATATCCGGCATCTGATTGTGTATAATAAAAAAGCCTGCAAATCCATACAATCCCTGTGTACCAGGCAATGCGCTCAGCAACATATAACTACCGAAAGCATCCGGTCTTTTCTTTAAAGCTCCGATGGTGGCATTTCCACCCTTCGCTACACCGATAGCACTTCCTATTCCGGCTAAAAACATCAACGCTAATCCGGTATACGCTAAAATAACAGGTAAGTCCATAATTTATCTCTCCTTTTTAAAATTAAACTTCTTATAATGATTTTGTAAATGGTTTGTATTTTTTTCCTCCACCGCTGAAACCGGCATTATTATAAAACTCAACAAATGTCAGACGCATGGGATGAACAAAAGAACTCAGCGAAGAAATCAATAGGTTTCCTATGTGGCCAATAACGAGTATCAAAACAAAAACAACCGGTCCCACATAAGGTATCTCTCCAAACGTAAGGGCAATTTCATTGATTACAAAGCCCAGAATGGCCGTAGATATACCAATGGCAAACAAACGAATATAGGAAAGCACATCACCAAATACTCCCGTAATGGTATTGTATGCATCCCACACTCCTTTGCCTATACGGGCAAAAATATTAATAGTGGGATCACTAAAGAAGAATATCAGTATACCACTTAAAATTAATACTCCGTTGAAATAAGTGCCGGCCTGGCTTGCGGCAAACCAGCCAAGCTGATCGCCTCCCATATAAACAATCAAAGAAACAAGGGCCAGAATCCATCCGAAAGTAGATAAAGCATATTGAAAACCATAAAACTTCCATAACCTATAGGCTTTCAAGGTCATGCCAAAAAGGATCTGAAGAACACCCAAAGCTAAGGACAAATTAAACAACTGATCCCGGTTCAAAACTATATTCTTAATCTGAGTTGCCCAATCGAAATCGGTCAAGTTCATTCCGAATACAGTACCGCCGATAATTCCCATTAATACGGTAGCGCCGCCTAAGTACTGGGCCATAGTCAAATATAGCTTCATGCCCTCTTTGGCCTTGGTATGTTTATACAGGGTTACTGCAGCCAAAATCACTATTCCATAACCAACATCACCCAAGCAAAAGCCAAAAAACAGTGCAAAAAAGGGTGCAAAAAACGGGGTCAAATCCAGTTCCCGGTAATGAGGCAAATCAATCATTCCCTGCAACGGTTGAAATACCTTGGCAAACTTATTGTTTTTCAACAATACGGGAACATTTTTAGGATCCTCATCTTTCACATCACTCTTCACATATAATACATTTTCTTTCTCCAGAAAATTCCTAAGCTCTTCTTCTTTCGTATCGGGGACCCATCCTTCCAGAAGCATTACCTTATCTTCTGCCTGGGCTTCTGTATGATTCAGGGCCTGGTTAAAATCGGTCTTTTCCTGCAGACGCTTGCGTTCATTTCGCAGAAGTTCCAGATATTTTTCTGCATACTCATTAAAAATCCTGTTGATTTCCTGAATTCTTTTCTCCTTCTCATCATATTCTTTATCCAGCTCGGAAAGAGACTTAGACGGCAATTTAACCTCTTCCGCTTCAATTTCAATTTCCTGATCACCTTCCTGAAGAATAACGAAATAAATGTATCCTTGTTGGTTATTAATGATCTCAAGATAATACTCCCCTTCCCACGTCGAATCGAAATGTTTTTCATTGACTACAAAAAAGCGGGGCGTTAAATTAAGTGTTTTTAACTTCTTATTCATCTCATCGTTAAAATCGCCCCAGGGCTGAGCCTTATCCATATCTTTCCGTATGGCAACCAGTTCCTGTTCTATATTGGCTATCTCCTCCTGTTTATCTTTAATATCACTGACTATATCGAAGGGTTTGGTGCCATCATTCACAGGTTTTTCTTCCCTATCTTTTCTCTCCAAAAAACGAATGGCCTCATTAAGCTGCTTGATATCTTCAAGCGTCTGTTTGGTTTCCTCATCATAATCGGTAGCCTTCTCCGCTATATGAAGCACGCCAATATCCTGCAAATTCTGTAAGAAATCATTATACTCCTGATGATATATCAGGAAAGAATATCTTATCATTGGAGTTATCATTCCACTACCTCCCTACTGGTTTTGTTCATGTCGTTTTTTGACTATTTTCTGGGCTGCCTTTGAAAGATTTTCCTGATCTTCCAGAAAACGTTTGATCTTATTAATAGCATCCAGATATTCGGGAATCTGGACCTTTTCATAAAGGTTCACCTTTTGTGTTGTCTTCTTTCTTGCATAATCCAACAGATCCATCTTCTTACGGAAAACCTCCTTTTCAATAGCTATTTTACCCATGGATTCGAGCAATGCAACACCTTTCAGATACCAGCTCGGATTATTATATAAACTGAAGTCCTTCAGATCAAAATCCACATCTTCCAATACAGGTGTTTTGGTACCGGCAATTTTTTTCGACGACAACTTCACCTCCCTAACGGTAACCAGATCTGTATCGAACTCAGACCATAAACGAGCAATATTTTCGTATTCCTTTAACTGTTGCTGCAATTTTTCTTCCAGCTCGTTCATTTTGTCCTTGGCATTCTTCACTTCCACCCTCAAAGCTGCCTCTTTACTCTGAAGGGTAGGAAGCGCCCTTAGTCTGATATCAAGCTGCTTCTGAAGCCTCTGCTGGGATATTTTATTGTATTGAAATTTAATGGACATACGATTCGGCTTTATTCTTCGCTATCATTGGGCCAGTACTTATCCACCAGGTCTTTCTTAACACTTACTTCGGTACGTTTAAAGTGTTTATTGAAAAGCCTCCAGGCAGTATCGAGCATTTCATCCACCTCGATATTCACATCAATGGCAAGGAGTTTTTCTGAATAGTCCTTGGCAAATTCAAGGGTTCTTCTGTCGTATTCGGTCAGATCGAAACCATTCTCCAGTTTGGTTTTGGCGTTAGAAGCATCGGCAAATAGTCGTATAGCCGCGTTCATCACCTGAGGGTGATCCTCTCTTGTTTTCTTACCGATTACCAACTGCTTTAACCTGGAAAGGCTCCGGAACGGATCAACGATGACCTTACCCACGTCGGTATCGTGCCTGAGAAAAAGCTGTCCCTCAGTAATATATCCTGTATTGTCGGGAATGGCATGGGTAATGTCTCCGCCTGAAAGGGTAGTAACTGCAACAATGGTAATAGAACCACCCTCAGGGAACTGAACGGCTTTTTCATATATTCTGGCCAGGTCACTATAAAGAGAACCGGGCATACTGTCTTTAGAAGGAATCTGATCCATACGGTTGGATACAATACTTAGCGCATCCGCGAACAGCGTCATATCGGTAAGCAGAACAAGCACTTTCTGATTCTTCTCCACGGCAAAGTGCTCTGCGGTACTAAGACACATATCAGGTACCAACAACCGCTCAACCGATGGGTCTTCTGTGGTATTCACAAAACTAATGATGCGGTCCAGCGCTCCTGCATTATCGAACACATTTTTATAGTACAGGTAATCGTCGTTGGTAAGTCCCATTCCCCCGAGAATAATCTTATCTGCCTGGGCACGAAGCGCCACCATTGACATTACCTGGTTATAAGGCTGGTCGGGATCGGCAAAGAACGGTATTTTCTGGCCTGTCACCAACGCGTTGTTCAGGTCAATACCCGCGATACCTGTGGGAATAAACTCCGAGGGCTGCAAACGCCTGACCGGATTAACGGTGGGGCCTCCAACTTCAATTTCTTCTCCTTCCACTTCAGGTCCCCCGTCTATTGGCTCGCCATACGCGTTAAAAAATCGTCCGGATAGTTCATCGCCCACTTTCAGATTAGCCGATCTGCCAAAGAAGATAACTTCCGCATCGGTAGGAATACCTTCCGTACCACCATATACCTGAAGGGTCACTTCATTGCCAATGATCTTAACAACCTGGGCAAGCCTTCCATTCACCAAAGCAATTTCTTCATTACCAACGCCACTGGCGTTCAGAGAAATGGTAGCCTTGGTAATCTCGTTTATCTTGGTATGAATCTTTTGAAATGCTTGTGTTTCCATTATTTATGCCTTTCTTTCTTCAATAATTTGTTCTAAATCCTTTTCAAACTGGTGGAATTGATCAGACTTGAATTCAGTGTAGTTCATCTGTCTAAGCTGGTCGATCACCCTTTTGAAATATTCATTCACTTCCTCGAAGTGCTCGAAGTTAAAATTGGTATTGTATATATCGATCACCTTCTCAAGCATATACTTTTGCCTTTCAATGGAAGTTTGGGCATCGATCTCATCAAAAGCATCCTGTTGCAGTACTACGAAATCCATTACTTCAGATTTCCAGAAGGTAATGTGGTAATCAACCGGTACACCGTCATCACCCAATATATTGATTTGCTCTGAAGCTTCGCGGCCTCTCAACAAGGCATCTTTAAGCAACTGAACATGCGCAGGCCACTTGTCACCGATATTCTGCTTCAGATAATCAACCATTTCAGGATATTCAAGGTATTTGGAATAACTATCAATGGGATCTACTGCGGGATAACGTTTGCTATCGGCGCGATCCTGGGAAAGGGCATAAAAACTGCGGGCAGCTTTCTTTGTCGCCTCCGTAACAGGCTCTTTCAGGTTACCTCCTGCCGGAGAAACGGTACCTATAAAGGTAATGGATCCTGTTTCGCCATTGTTCAGGTAAACATAACCAGCCCTGGAATAAAACATTGATATGATGGCTGTAAGGTCCATCGGGTAAGCATCGGGGCCGGGAAGTTCCTCCATTCTATTGGACATTTCCCTGAGCGCCTGTGCCCACCTGGAAGTGGAATCGGCAAGAAGCAATATTTTCAGTCCCATGGCCCGGTAATACTCAGCAATGGTCATGGCTGTATAAACGGATGCCTCACGTGCAGCCACCGGCATGTTGGAAGTGTTGGCAATGATGGTGGTTCGTTCCATCAACTTTCTGCCTGTACGGGGATCTTCGAGTTCAGGGAACTCGGTAAAGATCTCAACAACCTCATTCGCCCGTTCTCCACAAGCTGCCATAATAATCATATCGGCTTCTGCCTGCTTGGACAAGGCATGCTGCAATACTGTTTTACCGCTACCAAACGGGCCGGGAATAAAACCTGTTCCTCCTTCTCCAATGGGATTCAGTGTATCAATAATACGTATACCTGTTTCCAGCATTTTAAAAGGTCTGGGCTTCTCCCTGTAATTTTTAATGGGAACCTTAACAGGCCATTGCTGAACCATGGTTACTTCAATCTCTTTGCCATCCTCATCCAGTAACACAGCCATGGTGTCGTCAATGGTATATTCTCCTTCTTCGGCAACGGATTTGACCGTAAATTTACCCTTAAACTTAAAAGGCACCATAATTTTATGGGGCAGCCAGTTTTCTGTTACTTCCCCAAGCCAGTCACCGGCAATAACAGTATCATCCTTTTTGGCAATAGGTTTAAAGTCGTATTTTTTCTCGTGATCCAGGGCATCGGTTTGGGATCCCCGTTCAAGGAAAATGCCTTCCATTCTGTCGAGGTCGTTCTGTAAACCATCGTAGTTTCTTGAAAGGATTCCCGGACCAAGGTTTACTTCAAGCATGTGCCCGGCAAATTCTACAATATCACCGACCTTAAGTCCCCGTGTACTTTCAAACACCTGGATATAGGCGGTAGTTCCCATAACCTTAATGACCTCAGACATCAATCTGCTGTCTTCCTGAACAATATAGCAGATCTCATTTTGTTGAACCGGTCCGTCTGCTTCAACCATGACAAGATTGGCAATAATGCCCGTGATCTTCCCTTTAGTAACGTTATCTTTTTTACTCATTGATCATGAATTCTTTTGAAAATTCAAAACTCTCTTTTAACTCATTGATTAACCGCTCAAACAGCTCTCTTCCGGTTTTTTCATCAAGCCTCATCCATCTATATACCATCTGAAGCTTTAATGTATAGGCTAAAACCACCTCTATGGAAAAATAGTTGAATAGGGTCAATTCGTCCAGCTTTTCCCATTTCAATTGGTCTAGTTCCTTTTCGCGGGAAAGCAGATTCTCTTTTTCAGCAATGCTCATTACCTGCCCTACATAATCCAATTCTCCTCCAAGACCAAAATCCTTGGCGCTACTGGTTTTTATAGCCTCTGTAACGAAATTGTCACCAATCAGTTCGTCTTCCACGTCACGTTCAAATTTTCTGCAATTAAAACCGATCAGAAGGTTTGTTACATGCATTTCAAAGTCAAACCAGTCATTGAGAAACTGATTCCAGAAAGTGAACAAATAATCATAAAACATATGGGTTAAATGGTTCTCCCATTGTTTTAATGTCCTGCTCTTTTTGTCTTCTTTGTATTGCAATACAAAGTCAAGCATATAACCCGGCAGGTTAAAAAGGTCACCCTCGCTTAACTCACTCTCAAAGTCATTTACGGTGTAATTGCCCAATGCATCAAACTGATCGTATTTTTCCTGCAGATATAACAATAAGTTCTTATTGTCATAGGGAAGGAAAAGCAATTGAGCCAGTTCATAATCCGACGGATCAAGCTCCTCTTTCAATGTATTTTTGAAATCAAGCATTGAAAAATTCACTTCGCTCTCGTCGAGAAAAATATCTGGTAAACCTGCAACAAAGCAGTGGTAATAATTTTGAGCCATAACCTACTTCTCTTCTTTACCCTTTTCTTTAAAAAGCATTTCCACAGTACGGGGTCTCAGATAGCTTTTAAAGAAATTTTCAAAGTCCGCTTCAGAAAAACTAATCTTATAGGAGCCGTCGGCCGGGCCAATGGAAAAGCCACCTTTCATGCGGTCGGATATCTCCACCTTGATCCCCGCATTAAGCTGCTGGGCAGCTTTATTCTCCAGGTAATCCTGAAGTTCTTTCTGTTTGTTTTCGGGGATCGTTACAGTGAGGTCAACTGGTTCATTGGACTGTGCATTCCAGTTTTTAACAAGGGTTTCAATAATTTCCTTAATAAACTGGGTATCATTCATTGATTCTTTCACCGGCTCTTTGATCGCCCCCATGGTTATCATCTCAGTGATCTGTTTTTTCACTTCACGAAGTGTCTGTTTGGCTGCCAGGTTAATCTCCGATTTGGCATTTTTCTTCAAATCCTCGGACTCCCGTTTGGCATTGCTGACGATCTCATCCGCTTCCTTCTGAGCATCATTCTTTATTTTGTCAGCCTCCTTCTTTGCGTCCTCAATGATTTTATTGGCTTCTTCGTTGGCTTTTTCAACCCCTTCATTATACAACTTGTTGGTAAGTTCCTGAAGTTTGCTTTCCATAATTCATCAATCTTTAATATATAATTCTTTAAAAAGGAACTGCAAATGTAAAATTTTAGAAATATTCTACAAAGACAATTCCTGTTATTCAAAAGTCAAAAGCACCCATATGAGC
>JAIPAF010000001.1 GCA_021740225.1 Bacteroidales bacterium
TGCCCTCGTAGAGGGCCAATAGCGATAGAAAATATGGATCCGCCTCTACCCCGCGCCTCGTAGAGTGCGCGATAGATTGTGGATTGTCTGCATTGTATAGCAATTTATATAGAATTCGTATCTTTTATCCAATCCCTGCGCTTTTAAATCCCATTCTATTCCAATTTTCTGGGGTGTTCCTTATTTATTATGAAATTTTGTATTTTTATTTCCCCATAACCCAATAAAACCTGAGAACATAATGAAAAAGAAAACACTGAACATCATTACTCTGTTGACGGTGCTGCTTTCGGTAGCACTGGCCATTGTTTCTTATTTCGGTGCCTTTGTGGAAGGCACCTATGCCCGTGATTCTGAATCCATGGGAGCTCAGGGGATGGGCCAGGATATGGTGAATCTGTTTGTGGCGGTCCCTTTGATAATTGTCTCTCTGATTCTTATTTACAGAAATATAAAAGCGGGCTGGTTCCTTCTGACAGGCTCCGTTTTTTATGTGCTCTATTCATTTTTCATATATGCCTTCGGGGTGTATTTCAACCAGCTCTTTCTTCTTTATTGCCTCATCCTGGGATTATCGCTGTATACCTTTATATATATGCTCTATGAAATGAATGGTATGGATATTCACGGTTGGTTTGCCGAAAAGGTTCCGGTTCGCCTCACCGGATATTATTTTATTCTTATTGCCATACTTTTTTACGGGCTCTGGCTGAAGGATGTCATTCCCGCCATAGTGAATGATACCGTTCCTGAGAGTGTAAGCAAATATAACCTACTGGTCAATCCGGTTCATGTTTTGGATATCGGCATTGTATTACCGGGCTTAATCATTGCTGCCTTTTTGCTGATGAAAAATTACCGGCTTGGGTTGATACTGGCACCTACCCTGTTGGTCTTTATCATTTTGCTTGCCATTGCATTGATTGGCATGACCCTTATGTTGCAGGTAAAAGGCATCAGTGATGATACCTCCGTGGCCGGAATATTTTCCTTTATGGCCATCATCAGCATCGGTTTCCTGTTGATGTTTTTGAGGAAGTTGAAGGGAAAAGACGACCAATAAACTCTAAAGAAACTTGCTTATTTTTGCCAGCAATTTCTTTGTGTCAATTAAACTCAGCAATTTTTATCTTATGGTGAAGATGTTCAATTTACCACCTGTTCTTCTTGTTTCTCTTCTGTTTTTTCTTTCTGTTCTTCTTTCTGTTTTTCTTTCTGCTGAAGGATATCCAGGAGTTCTATCAGTTTATCCGATTCTTTATCCAGTTCTTTAAATTTATTCCGGGCTTCCTCCAGCTTATTTTTTTTCTTTAAACCGGGAATATCCCTGACAATTTGATGTATCTTTTCATGCAGATCCACGAACTTTTTCATTTCGGGATACTCTTTATAGGCTTCCCACCCGTAGTTGTTGATCCATTGGCCCAGTATACAACTATCCGAGGAGACAATCTTGTTTTCATCCAATTCATCCAGGCCGAGCAAAAAGGCCTTGAGTTTCATTTTCCACATTCGGTGTTTGTGTTTGGCATAGAAAAAGTTAAGTTCCATATGCTCTGCTGTTTTAGTTTTTATTATCCAGTCTTTGGTTATTATATTGATGATCCGTCAGCTTTTTTTCTGCTTTCTCCAGCTGGCTCATCCAGGTATTGAACATCAGTTCAATTTCCCCTTCATAGAGCTGCTTGGTTTCTTCGTCTTTTTTCTTCTGAGCTTCCTTCATCTGTTCCAGCCGCTCCAGTTTTCTCTGGTTTTCAGCATTGAGTTCTTCAATTTCCTTTTTTTGTTGTTCATCTTTTTCCTGCAGGGAATCCTGGGTGGCACGTAATTCTTCAATGTTCTGCTTCAATTCTTCATCCCGGGAGCGAATCTCTTCCATCTGTTGCCGGACTTCTTCTTCCGCTTTTTTTCTTTCCGTGATGTCCCTGATCATGCCAAGGAACAGTCTTTTATTCTCGAGCCATACCTCCTCTACTCTGAGTTCAACAGGGAATTTCGTGCCATCTTTCGTGATTCCCTCTTCTTCACGGGCTTTTCCTATTATGTGTTTTTCGCCTGTTCGCAAATATCTGTTGATATAGGTATCATGCTGTTTGGCATGTTTACCAGGCATCAGCATTTTTACATTTTTCCCGGCCACTTCATCGGCACTGTATCCGAAGATTTTTTCCGCCGAAGGGTTGAATTGATCAATAAGTCCATTTTCATCGATGGTGATGATGGCATCCATAACATTTTCAAAAATCATCTTGGATTTGGCCTGACTTTGTTCCAGCGATTCCTGGGTAGTTTGCATTTCCTCCATATTCTGCCGCAGCTCTTCTTCCTGGGATGCCAGTTCTTCGGCCTGCTGCTGCGATTTTCGAAGCAATTCATTGGTTCGCTGGTTAATCTTGATAGATGACAGGGTAGATGCAACACTTTCTCCTATGCGTTCCACAAAATTTCTTTGGTACTGTTCTATGGGCTTGAAAGAAGCCAGTTCAATGACACCATGCACTTTATCCTCCAGCTTTAAAGGAACGATAAAAAGGTAATTCGGATTGGCCTCCCCCAACCCGGAAGTAATATAGATATAGTCTTGGGGTATTTCCGACATATAGATGGATTCCTTCTCGATAGCACATGTTCCCACAAGGCCTTCCCCCCATTCAATGCTTTTGGTCTTGTATTTTCTGCGATTAAATGCATAGGAGGCTGCCAGTTCAAAATAGCTGGATTGGCTTTGCTCCTGATTGGAACTGTCTTGCTGGTCAGGATCCTCACTTTCCTCTTCATGAAGTATAAACAGTCCGCCCTGATTGACATCCAGATATTTCACGAGGTTACTGATTACATGGTAGGATAATTCATAGAGGTCATTCCCTTTATCTTTGCGCAATATATCATTAAACATCGCTACACCCTCAGAAATCCAGTTTCTTTGTTCATCTTCCTTCTGGCGTTTAATTGCTTCCAGCTCGTTTTGCTTCATTTTGTCACGCAGGTTTATCAATACTTGACTGATTGATGTATTTTCCCGGATGTCCAATTCTGCATCAAGATTTCCTTCCTCCAGTTCTTTGCTATACTGCATGGCTTTATCCTGAATTTCCCTCATTCGCTGATTATCTTTATCCAGCTTTTCCTTTTTCCTGATACATCTGGTATAATAACGAGCTGCCCATACAAATCCTCCTAATATTGCATAAAACATCCATATTAATGGATTGGAAGCATGCAACTGACTGAGATTCTGAAATGAAAAATGTTCGTTGGTAATCCACATGCTCATCAAATTCGCAAAAATGATCAGTACTATAGCTAAAACCACGCTTACTTGATATACAGACATTGATTTCATGGTTCTTAATTTTTTTTAGATAAACTAATTATTGGAAACATTAGTAATTTCAGTCATTTTTCATGCAAAGCTATAAAGGGGCACATAAGTGGGAAACAGGTTTTTCCCTGAATTTAATAAAATAGGGGATTTACTTGAGAAGATACCAAAAGCAATTAAACTATACCAGTTTTTTGCATTGGGACACCCTGAAATTTTTGCGTCAGAATTATTCATGAATAATTCGGGCTTAGTTCCGTCGTGGCGCCGAAGAAATTTTCTACATACCTTAGATATTTATTCGCGCCACATGGAGGAACGGGGAAGAATTCGAGAAATTAGATTTGTGCCAAATGATTTTCAGGTCTAGCGTTTTTTGTTTACTTTTTTTGGTAATGAAAAAAAGGAAAACATAAAGCTAAGCTACTTTACTCTGAACATGGGACTTATCATCAGGTTAAGAGAAATTTGTTTGCAGCTAAAGCTGCGGTAAGAATAATGCAGGTTAGGTAGTAACAAGCATTTGGTAGGCCAATATAATCTCAGTCCAGTTCAATCGCATTATTTTTAACGGCATAAATTACCAGGTCGGCTGTGTTTTTCGAGCCCGTTTTTTCCAGCAGGCTCGTTCGGTGTGAGTCAACGGTTTTCACGCTCACATACATATGATCTGCAATCTCCTGGTTGGTCATCCCCCGGCAGATGTATTGAAGCACCTCAATCTCCCTTTTGGTTAATCCCTCTTCGTTCTTGAACTCCTGCTCTTTGGTCTCTTTATCAAATTCACTGGCCAGTTTTTGCGCCATTTCATCCGGTATCGTTTCTTTATTTTGGATAATCCCATTAATCGTTTTGTTCAGGTCCTCCAGGGGATATAATTCCCCGGAATAATCAAATCCCGGATCGCTTAACCCAACCATACCCAGCACGGCTTTTTCGTTATTCAACGTGGTTATACCCCCGGAGCTTTCCACTTCTATATACTGATTATTTTTTTTTAGCAAGCGGAACTTTTGATGAAATCTTTTCTGGACTCCTCTTTCACACTTTCTGAGG
Organism: Bacteroidales bacterium; assembly: GCA_021740225.1. Classification (GTDB taxonomy): domain Bacteria; phylum Bacteroidota; class Bacteroidia; order Bacteroidales; family UBA12077; genus JAGXLC01. Next base: position 4,379 of record JAIPAF010000001.1, read on the forward strand.
GCTGAATAAAAATCCTCCTTGTCCTCAGGATGAATCAGATCTTGAAGAAAAATATGATCCAGTTCTTGTTTCTGGTATCCACATATTTCGGCAAACTTCGGATTAGAGAATACAATCCGGTCATTCTGGGATATGAAGATGCCGATCATCGAGTTGTTCAACAACCCATGAAAATTTTCATGGGTTTTGTCAAGTAATTTTTGATATTTGGCAAGTCTTGTCTGAATAGCAGTTAACAACTCATCAAAATCAAAAGGCTTGGTAATGTAATCATCGGCCCCCAGATTCATGCCGGCCCGGATGTCTTCTTTTTCCGTTTTTGCCGTCAGGAAAATAAAAGGGAGTGGTTCTGTGGAAGGATTTTGCTGCAGCGTGTTATAAATCTGATAGCCGTCAAGCTGAGGCACGGCTATGTCACACAATATCAGATCAGGTATTTCATCCATGGCTTTCTTGATTCCGGTCAAACCATCTTCAGCCTGAAGTGCCTTATATCCCTCCTTTTCAAGAAAGTCTGAAGTCGTCTGTAACAACATGGTATCATCTTCAATGATAAGGATGGTCTTCATAATAATCTTTTTTTAGGACTCCGGTATTTGGTAAGGAACATCAACCGTGACTCTTGTACCCTGATTGATTTTACTGTCAATATGAATTTCTCCGTTGAGCAGGTCAACACAGTGCTTCACGATGGCAAGGCCCAGGCCGGTACCTCTTATTGTTCCCGTGTTATCTGACCTGAAAAAGGGATCAAAAATATGTTCAAGATGCTTTTGGGGTATTCCCCTGCCTTTATCTTCCACCCTGATGGATAATTTTCCGTGAGACAGACATTTAACATAGAGATTGACCTGCGAATCCGAATACTTTAAGGCATTGGACAACAAGTTGTTTACCACATACTTTAATAAAAACCTATCGATCACAATTTGTCGGATTGAGCAATCATCATTAAAAATAATATTGTTTTTACGATCAAAATAAGTTAGGGTTTCTTCCATAATGTTTTGAAAAAAATTATTTATTTCAATTTGAACCGGATGCAATTTGAGCCTGTTGTTTTCTTTTTTACTGAAAAGAGAGATATCATCCAGCATGGAGTTTAGCATGCTTACAGCACTGTGTATCCTTTCAAAATACCGGCTTTTTTCATTGCTGTCCAGTCTGTTCTCGTAACGTTGAAACATTTGGATATTGGAATAGATGTTGGCCAGGGGCGTTCTAAATTCATGAGATACCATTGAGATGAAACGGGTTTTCATGTGGTTAAGCTCTTTTTCCTTTTCCAGCGACCGGTAGACATTTTCTTCCGCCTGTTTGCGTTCAGTAATGTTGCGAACGGCAGAAAGGACGAGGGGCTCATCGTTCAGTTCAAACAGGTGGGCGCTAACTTCTACCGGAATACGAGATCCATCCCTGGCTACATGCCTTGTCTCAAAGGTCACTTGCCCTTGTTCCTGCAGTTCTTTAGTGAAATAGGGTATATGGGATGCAAACACAGGGTCATCAATATCCCCGGGCGACATGCTCAGAAGTTGATCCCTGCTATAACCAAGCATGTTACAAGCTACATCGTTGACTTCAATGAAATTCCCGGGCTCTCCTTTATCTGATATTTTATGAAGGTACATGCCATCGTTGGTGTTGTTGAATATTTGCCGGTATTTTTCCTCCCTTTCTGCCAGGGCCCTTTCCGCATTCTTGCGGCTTGTAATGTCCAGGATACTCACCAGAACGAGAGGTTCTTCCTGAATATTGATAAAAGAAGTGGAAATCAACAAAGTCAATGCTTTTTCTTCTCCATTTATCAAAAATGGTAATGTCCCTTCAATGTTTTCGTTAGATCTGCCGGTCTCGAAGGTGTCCAATACCGTATTGTTCACGGGACATTTACTACAAAAGGGACTAAAGCCACAGCCTCTCGGATCTTGTAAATGATTTATACACTGTAATGCTGCCCCGCCTTTTAGTCCAATGAGTTTCTCTGAGGAGGTGCCGGTAAATTTCTCCCCAAATCTGTTAATTTTTCGAACCCTTCTTTCCCGATCCAACAACATCATAATAAATGGGGCATTTTCATAAATGGCAGCCAGTTCAGCTTCACTCTTTCTAATCTTTTCCTCTGCCTTTTTTCGTGCAGTAATATCCAGAAAAACCGCAATAGCGGCAGTTTGTTTCCCTTTGGCATTTATAACAGGGGATGCATTGGACAGCACATAACGGGTTGCATTATTGCCCCGGCTAATTAAAAATTCACGGCTACAGGTCTCTCCATTTGAAGCCGCCCTTATCAGAGGAAATTCCTCTTTGTTGTAGGGAGTCCCGTCAAGATGAAATACTTGCCGGTTGACTTCGTAATTTTTCGGGTTTACATTGTTTTTCAGATCTTCATAGTTCTCATTTAAAATAGATAGCCCTGCCTCATTTCCAAACCTCAATTTCCCGGAAGGGGCTTCTGCTATGGCAATTCCCGCCCGGCTATTTTTCATTGCAGCTTGCAAGAGTGCTTCGTTTTCTTCAGCTTTGTCTTTGGCTTCCATCAGTTCCTGTTTGTATTGTTCCTCCTTAAGTTTGGAATGCAGTAACGGGGCAATGTAATCGCATAATCGTCGGATCAATTTTTTATCGTTATTGTCATATCCACTTGTTTTATTGGCAAGGGCGATTTGTCCGATTAATATATTATTGACAACAATCGGGGCAACTATGGCGGACTTAAGCTGCACATGACCTTCCGGAAGATGCAGATTCCCGTTTTGGTATAAGGTTTTTCTTTCTTTCAGAGATTTACCCCATAACCCTCCCCATAAATTTTTCGGGAAAACGATGCTCTTATCTTCAATCTGACATTCATTCCAAACATCCTTTGTCATAGACTCAGCAACAAGGTCGCCGCTATCATTTATGTATCCAAAATATCCATATTCACTGGATAATACTTTCCTGATAATATCCAGCACCTCTTTATAAAAGTTTTTTCCTGTACTGTTGATGAAAGTGTTTGAAATTCTGTTCTTGACCAGAAGCTCTTCTTCAGTCGTTTCCAATTCTTCATTTTTTTTCTGCAGATCAAACTCAGTCTGTTTTCTACCCGTTATATCCTGAACCATCCCTTCCGATTTGATAATACTCCCTGATTCATCCCGGATATGTTCACATTTCTCGTGAACATACCGTATTTCTCCCGTATTTTTTCTTATGATTCTGTGTTCTATTTCATATTGGTCTCTTCCGTCTTTTATTGATTGCTCATAAGCCTCTGAAACCGCTTTCCGGTCATTTGGATGCACCATATTTAAAAAGGCTTCATAGGTACCTGCAAATTCCTGAAGTTCCAGGCCAAATATACGGTATACTTCGTCCGACCAAATCAGTTTGTTATCAGATAGGTCCAATTCCCAGCTTCCAAGCTGAGCAATATGTTGCGTGCTTGCTAAAAGTCTTTTGTACTGCCGGAGTTCTTTTTCAGTTCGTTTCCATTCGCTGAAGTGCTGTTTCTTTTCATGAATCAATTTTCTGATACGATCACCAATCAGATTCAATCCCTTGTACAATTGACTCAATTCATCATCTTTTTCCGGGATAGAAATTTTTTCCGGAATTTCTCTTTCTGCATATTGATTTATGTAGCTGGTAAGGCGATTTAATTGTTCGCTTACATACTGCTTGTAGGATTCCAAATCACTTGTTGCCATGGTGTCAATTCGTTTTTGCTGCTTTTTGTTTCTCCATTTACTTATATATTTACAAAACGGGAACATACCGGAATATGGTTCAATTCTCATTGTAAGAAATATACTTTTAACTAAATTATATAAGTTTTTAAAACTCCCAAAAATATGCCGGTAAATTATGTAATGCTGAATTCGTTACCAGAGAATCGGGGAGGTGAATAAAAAAACCATTGCATTCAACTTATGCAATGGTTCTATTTTTTTTATTAATGTGGAGACTATGGGATTCGAACCCATGACCTCTTGACTGCCAGTCAAACGCTCTAGCCAGCTGAGCTAAGTCCCCTTTAAATTTTCCAATGCAAAAGTAATATTTTTATTGTTGATGGAAAAACTTTTTGAAGAATAACCTGTATTGTAATCGGTATCAATAGGTGGCACCCGTTAGTGTTGCGGTGGTGTCATTATAATATATATATTTGTGTATTCGTTGGTTAAGTATTTAACTTCATGCGTATGGATGTGTTTGACACAGTACGGGGCGTTCAGGAGAAAATATCGGAATTGAAGCAGCAAGGATACGGCATTGGCTTTGTTCCGACTATGGGAGCCCTGCACCGGGGACATCTTTCGTTGGTGGATGCTTGTACCCGGGATAATGAGGTTACGGTAGTGAGTATATTTGTTAATCCCACTCAATTCAATCAGCGGGAGGATTTTGAGCAATATCCCCGTGATCTGGACGGTGATATTAAGAAACTCGGAGAAGCCGGGGCCAATATTATTTTCACACCCGCGGAGAAAGAGATGTATCCCGAACCGGACAACCGCGTATTTGATTTTGATGGTCTTGACAAGGTGATGGAGGGGAAGCATCGTCCCGGTCACTTCAACGGTGTAGCCCAGATAGTAAGCAGATTGTTTGACATTATCAGGCCTCACCGGGCTTATTTTGGAGAGAAGGATTTTCAGCAACTGGTCATCATACGGAATTTGACTTCCCAGCTCAACCTGGATATAGAGATCGTTTCGTGTCCGATTGTCAGGGAATCCGACGGACTTGCCAGGAGTTCCAGGAACGTTCGTCTGACTGAAAAACAGCGCAAGCATGCACCTAAGATAGCCGAGGCCATCCATAAGGCAAGGGATCTGGCCGGAGATTATTCAGTGGAAGAAGTGATACAAAGCGTAACGGAGCATGTAAACAATGATCCCTACATTGATGTTGAGTATTTTGAGATAGTAGACGAAAAAAACCTTCAACCTATTGAAACCTGGGATGATGCTTATTACAAGAGGGCCTGCATAGCAGCCTGGGTAGGAAAGGTTCGATTGATAGATAATGTCCCATATTATTTTTAATTTTGCATTGGATAATCTGTAAGCTATGAACATAGAAATATTAAAATCCAAAATACACAAGGTGACCGTTACCGATGCCAATCTGGAATATGTGGGGAGTATAACGATTGACGAGGATTTAATGGATGCCGCTGATATCATAGAGAACGAGAAGGTTCAGGTGCTTAATCTGAGTAACGGAGAACGACTCGAAACGTATGTGATTAAAGGAGAACGTGGCTCAGGAGAAATCTGCATGAATGGGCCGGCCGCCCGAAAGGCAATTGTTGGAGATGTGGTAATCATCCTTTCTTACGCCTCCATGGATTTCGAAGAAGCCAAAGGCTTTAAGCCCCAATTGTTATTTCCCGATACAGCAACCAATAAACTTGTATAGCATTTTTGAAAAGATCGTTTTTAAAAGCAATCCGTTTTACCATATTTCTTGCTATAGGGCTTATATTGCTCTATTTTGCATTTCGTGGCGTCAGCCTGGAGGAGTTGGTCTCCAGTTTGCGAATGGCTGATTTTAAATGGGTGGCTTTTGCTTTGTCATTTGCGCTGGTTGGATATATCAGCCGGGCTTACCGCTGGAAATTGCTTATTAAGCCCCTGAATTATGATCCTCCTTTAAAAAATGTATTTTATGCTTTGATGATAGGTTATACCGCCAATTTTGCCTTTCCCCGGATCGGAGAGATCAGCCGCTGTGGTTCATTGCAGCGGTCCGACAAAATCCCACTCGATTCTTTACTGGGTACAGTAATTATAGAAAGAGCCATCGATCTGGTTATACTGGTTCTTGCGTTGATTGTGGTTTTCTTTTCCAAAATAGGATTTTTTGGCGCATTCTTCAGGAAGAACCTTTTTGATCCTTTTTTGGATCGTATCGTTTCTTTTTTTCAGCTTTCCGTCCTTAACTGGTTTATATTTTTTACCACAATTGCCGTATTGATTTTCCTGATCAGGTATTTGAATCATAAATTCTCGGAAAATTATATTATCAGGAAAGTGAAGGAATTGTTCAGGGGCGTAGTGGCCGGACTGAAAACAATTGGCCAAATGAAGGATAGATGGAGTTTTATCCTTCATACCCTCCTTATATGGTTTATGTATTTTTTAATGACCTATGTGCTTCTGTTTGCCTTGCCGGCCACCTCTCATTTAAGCCCCATAGATGGGTTGTTCTTGCTCGTTATTGGCGGTATGGGTATGTCGGCGCCTGTTCAGGGGGGCATTGGTGCATTTCACTGGATAATCACCCTGGGTTTGTCATTGTATGGGATTCCCAGGGCTGATGCGGTAGCTTATGCAACTTTATCTCATGAATCACAGTCAATTTTTGCAGTTTTACTGGGGGCCTTATCTTTTATTATGCTTATGATTCAGAACAGAAAAGCCTTACAAAATCAATAAATCTTAAGCCATGGAATATTTGGAAGTGATCAAAGGAAAAATCATCAAAGATGAAAATTTGGAATCCCTTTTGACTTACTGGAGATTGAAGGATAATCGAATTGTGTTCACTAACGGTTGCTTTGATCTGCTTCATCGGGGACATGTTGAATACCTTTCCACAACCGCCTCCCTGGGAGATATCTTGGTGGTAGGTATGAACAGTGATCGGTCCGTTAAACGAATTAAGGGAAATAACCGGCCTGTTCAGGATGAATATTCCCGTGCATTGCTTCTGGCTTCATTGAAGCAGGTTACCGGGGTTTGCCTGTTTGATGAAGATACACCTTACAATCTGATCAACCGGATTAAGCCCGATGTGCTGGTTAAGGGCGGAGACTATAAGGTTGAAGATATTGTTGGTGCTGATATAGTTCAGTCAAACGGTGGTAAAGTCGTCACCATTGATTTTGTGGAAGGATATTCTACAAGCGCTCTGATAAAAAAAATACAAAATACAAGCCACAAATAACAAATAATTTTCAAGCACCAAACCAACAAATATTCAAAACAAGATGTAGAAAGGTTTGGAATTTTATACATTGGGTATTGGATTTTGTTTGTTATTTGGAATTTGTAAATTGGCTATTTCAGCGAAAGATTTAAAACTGATCTTCTTTTAACTAAATACTGGTGAGTTCAAAAGACAATGGCTAAGAAAAAAACCGTATATGTCTGCCAGAACTGTGGTGCTGAATCCTCCAAATGGATAGGACGGTGTCCATATTGTGGTGAATGGAATACCTATGTTGAAGAAATCATACCGGGTAATGGAAAGTCCTCTTCCGGTTTTTCAGATAAAGTCAATGATATCCAGCCTTTATCTTCCATTACTCTGAATGATGAGAATCGTTTGTCCACCCATTATAAGGAAGTGGATAGGGTTCTGGGGGGAGGAATGGTTCCGGGTTCTCTGGTGCTGGTCGGAGGTGAGCCGGGAATCGGCAAATCAACCCTGGCTTTGCAGGTAGCTCTTAAATCGAAAGGTACCAAAGTGCTTTATATTTCAGGTGAAGAGAGCTTAAAACAGCTCAAGTTGCGTTCCGACCGATTGAAGGAAGAGGATAATGAAATCTATTTGCTTAATGAAACTTCTTTGGAGCGTGTGCTTGAACAAACAAAGAAGTTTTCCCCTGCTCTGCTCATTGTGGATTCTATACAAACTTTGTTTTCAGAAAATTTTGATTCTTCACCGGGAAGTGTCTCCCAGGTCAGGCAATCCGCGACCCGTTTGCTGTATTTTGCCAAATCCACCTCCATACCCGTATTGGTAATCGGGCACATCAACAAAGAAGGCAGCATAGCCGGACCCAAAGTATTGGAACACATAGTGGATGTGGTGCTTCAATTCGAAGGAGATCACAATTATGTGTACAGGGTGTTGAGGGCATTAAAAAACCGTTTTGGCTCAACCAATGAGTTGGGTATATTTGAGATGAGTCAGTCAGGCCTGAAGGAAGTGCTTAACCCTTCCAAACATCTGGTGAATCAGTATCACGATAATTTGAGCGGAATAGCTATTGCCTCTACCATTGACGGGATAAGGCCGTTTTTGGTGGAAATTCAGTCCCTGGTGAGTCCTTCTTCTTACGGTACACCGCAACGGACGAGCACCGGTTTCGACTCTCGGCGGTTGTCCATGTTGCTGGCGGTTCTTGAGAAAAGAGCAAGTTTGAATTTATTCAATAAAGATGTTTTTCTGAATCTGGCCGGGGGGATTAAGGTGGATGATCCGGCCATTGATCTGGCGATTGTCTCATCCATTCTTTCCTCTTTTATGGATAAACCCGTGAGCATGAAAACCTGTTTCGCCGGTGAAGTTGGCTTATCCGGGGAAATTCGTGCTGTCACGCAAATCGAAAAACGGGTACAGGAAGCAGAAAAACTGGGCTACAAAAGGATGTTTCTCTCCGAATACAATTCCCTTCATTCGGAGAAAACCAAAATACGCCTTGAATATGTGAATACGGTAGGGGAGTTGTTTTCCAAACTTTTTAAAAATGCTGATGAATAATCTCCTTCTTTCCATAGAGAATCTCACCGTTGGTTTCCCTTCCAACCAGGGAAAATTTTATGCCGTAAAGGAGGTCAATCTGGATATTGCGTACGGAAAATCTATGGGTATCGTAGGAGAGTCGGGTTCCGGTAAATCGATTACTGCCCTTTCCATATTGAATCTTTTGCCTCCCTCTGCCACTGTTTATAGTGGAAAGGTAAACTACCGGCAGAAGGATGATCAGTGGGTGGATATTTTACAGGCCGATGCGAAGTTGGTGCGGAATATAAGGGGAAAACAGGCTTCCATGATATTTCAGGAGCCGATGACTTCACTCAACCCGGTTTACTCCTGTGGTGACCAGGTTTCAGAAATTATGATCAGGCATCTGAATTATTCCCGCAAGGAGGCCCGGGAAAAAGCCAAACATCTTTTTAAAGAGGTGGAATTGCCTAATCCCGGAAGAATTTTCGAAAGTTATCCTTATGAACTATCCGGTGGTCAGCGGCAAAGGGTGATGATTGCCATGGCCATATCCTGCGACCCGAGGTTGCTTATTGCCGATGAGCCTACCACTGCATTGGACGTGACCATACAAAACTCCATACTCGAATTGCTTAATGGCTTAAAACAACGGTATGGCATGAGCCTTATTTTTATATCTCATGATCTGGCCGTGGTTTCGGAGGTAGCAGATGAGATGGCTGTAATGTATAAAGGGAGGATCGTGGAAAAAGGCACTAGGGAACAGATCATTTATTCCCCTGTAAACGCTTATACTCGGGGGTTGATTGCCTGCAAGCCGCCTTTGGACCGGAAACCTGGACGGTTGTATACATTAGCGGATTTTATGGAATCCGATCGCCCCGCAGGTGATCGCAAATCCTATAGTACTTCTGTGGCAGCGAACCAGTCGCAAGAAGCCGATTCTTCTGTTGTATTTAATCTTTATGATGTTTCCAAAGCTTTTCCTCTGAAGAAGAATTTCTTTGGAAAGACTACCGAACGTTTGCCTGCCATAAATCACATTTCAATGGACATATTTCAGGGAGAAACACTGGGGTTGGTTGGTGAGTCGGGAAGCGGAAAATCCACCCTCGCCAGGATCCTTATGAAGCTTCTTGCGTATGATGAAGGCAATATTGTATTTAAAGGAAAGGATTTTAGCAGTTTTACCCGTAGCGACATGCGGTTGTTCAGGCAAAGGGTTCAGATCATCTTTCAGGATCCTTATTCAACGCTTAATCCCAGGCTTTCCGTGGGAAAAATGATTTCCGAACCCTTGCATTATTATGGATATTATAGTAACCGCCAGGAAAGGAAGGAAAGAACGCTGGAGTTGCTCGACGATGTGAGGCTGGATGAAAGTTTTTATAACCGGTATCCTCATGAATTATCGGGAGGCCAGCGACAGCGGGTCGCCATTGCAAGGGTTTTGGCTTTAAATCCCGAATTCATCATTTGCGATGAGGCTGTTTCAGCCCTTGATGTTTCCATCCAGGCTGAAGTGTTGAATCTTCTGCAGGATCTAAAAAAGAACTATAAACTGACTTATGTGTTTATTACCCATGATTTTTCAGTGGTACGGTTTATGTCAGACCGGGTGGCCGTGATGAAAGACGGCAGGGTAATAGAAATAGGGGAATCAACACATGTGTTTGATTCCCCTGAAAATGATTACACGCGAAGATTACTCCATTCCATACCGGCTATTTGATCCGGGCTAAAAGAACTCGTCGTCTAGCCGGTCTTTGGCCCCACCTTTTCCCACATCTTCACAATCCAGATCGTAATTGAAGTTGGTCGGCCTTTCAAAAGTGTCTTGTTTGGATACCATATTGTTCAATGTGGAATCATTATAGACCTTTGTCATATATTTTGCCCAGATGGGAAGCGCCATATTGGCTCCCTGCCCCTGGGTAATGCTGTTGAAATGAATGCTGCGGTTTTCGCCCCCGACCCATGCTCCTGAAACCAGGTTGGGCGTTACCCCCATGAACCATCCGTCGGATTGGTTCTGGGTTGTACCTGTTTTTCCCGCTATCGGGTTCATTAGCTCATATTTGTATCGAACACGGATACCCGTGCCATCCTGAACCACTCCTTTCAGAAGGTTGGTCATCAGGTAGGCTGTCTGTTCACTGATGGCTTCACTCTCTTTCGGGTTGAAAGTAGCCAGCAGATTCCCGTGTCGGTCTTCAATTCTTGTTACATAACTGGGTTCGATATACACGCCTTTATTGGCAAAGGTACTGTAAGCCCCAACCATTTCATAGAGGGAAATATCGGCAGTACCTAAAAATATTGAAGGCACGGGATCAATGTTGCTCTCAATGCCCATTTTCCGCATTACATTGATCACTGATCGGGGATTAAACTGTTTTATAAGCCAGGCAGATATATAGTTCACCGAATGGGTCAATCCCCATTTCAGGGTAACCATCTCACCATCCATATCCGAAGGTCCCGAATTCTTTGGAGTCCATGTAGAATCATTTATATAGAAAGTGCTTGGAACATTAGGCACCTTATGGCAGGGCGAATACCCCTCTTGCATAGCCAGCGTATAAAGAAAAGGTTTGATGGTGGAACCAATCTGTCTAACTCCCTGGGTGACATGGTCATACTTAAAGTATCTATAGTCGGGGCCCCCTACATAGGCTTTTATATGCCCGTTGCGGGGGTTCATAGACATAAATCCTGCTCTTAGAAAGTGTTTATAATACAGTATTGAATCCCTTGGAGACATCACCGTATCTTTTATTCCCTCCCAGGAAAAAACCTCCATTTCCCGTGGTTTATTGAAAGCCTTACGTATTGAATCTTCACTTACCTCTTGTCTTTTTAGCTTCCTATAGCGGTCGGTATTTTTTATCGCCCTTTCCATTATCCGATCAATCTGTTCTTTTTCCAAGTTTTTGGAAAAGGGAGCCTTTTTTTGATTTTCCTTTTCTTCAAAGAACTGTTGCTGGAGCTCATCTCCGAGATGCTCCCTTACAGATTGTTCAGCATAGTTTTGGAGTTTGCTGTTGATGGTGGTATAGATTTGCAGCCCGTCCCGGTACAAGTCGTAGTGGGATCCGTCCGGTTTGGTATGTTTGTTGCACCAACCGTATAAAGGATTGTTTGCCCATTCTATAGAATCTTCCTTATAGTTTTCCGGGTTGGAATATTCGTTTTTCCGGGGCTTTTCTTCCGTAAGAAGTGTTCTTAAATGTTCCCTGAAATAACTGGCCAGTCCTTCATTGTGGTCTTCCACAACATAATCCACATTCAAAGGAAGAGTCCTTAACGAATCATGTTGTGCTTGTGTGATATAATTGTATTTTTTCAGCTGATTCAATACTACATTTCTTCTTTTCCTGGATTTATCCGGATTGCTTACAGGGTGGTATCTGGTGGGGGCCTTGAGCATTCCCACAAGTGTGGCTGCTTCCTCAAGTTGTAATGAGTCGGGTTCCGTATTGAAGTAAATTCTGGCTGCCGATTTGATACCATAAGTCATGCCTCCGAAAGGCACCGTATTGAGATACATTACAAGAATCTCCTTTTTGGTATAGTTTCTTTCAAGTTTTGCCGCAGTTATCCATTCCTTGAACTTTGCCAGAACAAGATTGGAGGCATAGGCAAATTTCGAATCGTAAACGGTGGTATCCCTTGGGAAAAGGTTTTTCGCCAACTGCTGCGTTATTGTGCTACCTCCTCCCGAGCTTTTTCCCATTAACAGGGTTTTAAAAAATACCCTTGCCAATCCTCTAGCATCGATTCCGGAGTGCTCATAGAAACGTATATCCTCTGTAGCGATTAAAGCATTGACGATATTTGAGGAGATTTCTTTGAAATCGACATATGATCTGTTTTGAATATAATATTTACCCAGTAATTGTTCATCCTCAGAATAAACGAGTGAAGCCAGATTATTTTCCGGATTCTCAAGTTGTTCGAAGGTTGGCATGTCTCCGAATATTTCCTGAGAGACGAGGAATAATATAACGAATAATGCTACAAAAGGTAATGCGAACAATGTCCAGAATAATCTTATGTAAAATTTTTTGTTATAATTGACTTTTAACTTCATAATACCAATAATATAATAAATTAAGGAAAATTTGACATTAGATTTTTAAAAGTTTTAATTTTGTTTTTTAATTTGTTTCATAAACAGCGCAATATCTATGGAAGATAACTTAGTTATCGTTGAGTCCCCAGCAAAGGCCAAAACTATAAAAAAATTTCTGGGAAAAAACTATCTTGTTAAATCCAGTTACGGTCATATTAGAGATCTTGAGAAAAAGAACTATGGCATTGATATTAGTAACGATTATCAACCAAAATATGTTATACCGGAAAACAAAAAAGAGGTAGTTAAAGAATTAAAGGAATTGGCCAAAAAAGCCAAGGTAGTATGGTTAGCAACTGATGAAGACCGTGAAGGGGAAGCCATAGCCTGGCACCTTTATAAAGTACTTGATTTAACCTCAGAAAAAACCAGGCGGATTGTTTTCCACGAAATCACCCAGGAAGCCATACGGAAGGCTATAGAAAATCCCCGTGCAATCGACATGAATCTGGTTAAAGCCCAACAAGCCCGGCGTATTTTGGATCGTCTGGTAGGTTTTGAACTGTCCCCGGTATTATGGAAGAAGATCAAACCTTCTCTGTCGGCCGGTCGTGTGCAATCGGCTGCCCTTCGGCTGATTGTGGAACGGGAACGGGAGATTATGAATTTTACCCCCACTTCTTCTTTCAGTTTAACTGCCGATTTTACAGACGGCAACAGTGAATTTAAAGCGGATTTGTCACAAAAGCTGGATGAGAAGAAGGAGGCTTTAAAAGTATTGGAACATGCTAAAAATGCAGAGTTTCATGTCGATGAAGTGAATAAGAAGCCCTCGAAAAGAAACCCGGCTCCTCCTTTTACTACTTCTACGTTGCAACAAGAGGCAAGTCGAAAATTAGGGTTCTCAGTAGCGCGGACAATGAGCCTCGCTCAAAGGTTATATGAAGCAGGGAAAATCACGTATATGCGTACCGATTCGGTAAGTCTGTCCAACGCCGCCATAGGTTCGGCCAAAAAGATCATTCAGAAGAAATTTGGAGAAAAATACCTTAAAACAAGACAATACCAGACCAAGTCAAAAGGCGCGCAGGAGGCCCATGAAGCCATTCGGCCCACTTATATGAATAATATGGAAGTTTCAGGTTCTGAGGCCGAAAGAAAACTGTACAATCTGATTTGGAAGCGGACCATAGCTTCGCAAATGAGCAGTGCAGATTTTGAGAAAACTACCATTAAGATTAATATTTCCAATGACCCGCATCAGTTTGTTGCAAAGGGAGAAGTGCTGATATTTGACGGATTCCTGAAGGTATATATGGAATCCACTGATGAGGAAAAAGAAGAAGAAAGCAAAGGATTGTTGCCAGAAGTGAAAAGGGGGCAGAAATTGAGTTATAAGATAATCAAAGCGATAGAGCGATTTACACATCATCCGCCCCGCTATACGGAAGCCAGTCTTGTTAAGAAACTGGAGGAGCTGGGAATTGGCCGGCCCTCTACTTATGCCCCCATCATTTCCACGGTACAGGAAAGGGGATATGTGGTAAAAGAAGATCGATATGGTACACCGCGAAATTATCGGGAAATCGTTTTAGAGAAAAGTGCCATCAAAGAGGAGACCAGGACGGAGATGGCCGGCGCCGAAAAGGGAAAGTTGTTCCCCAATGATATTGGTATGCTGGTTAATGATTTTTTGAAAGAACATTTCAAAGAGGTAATCAATTATAATTTTACTGCCAATGTAGAAGAGGAGTTCGATCAGATTGCCGAAGGATTTCTGAAATGGTCGGAGATGATCGATAAATTCTATCAGCCTTTTCACGAGAAGGTGGAAGAAACCCTTGAAAAGTCGGGTAGAAATACAGGGGAAAGAATTTTAGGCACAGATCCTAAGACGGGTCGGCAGGTTGCTGTGAAGATTGGTCCTTATGGACCGATGGTGCAACTGGGTACCCGGGAGGAAGAGGAAAAACCCAAGTTTGCCAGTTTGCAAAAAGGCCAACATATTGAAACCATTACACTGGAAGAGGCATTAAAACTGTTTGATCTGCCTCGAAAACTGGGAACCTATGAAGGGAATGAAGTGATTGTTTCTACAGGCCGCTATGGGCCATACATAAAGCATAATTCGAAGAATGTTTCGCTTAAAAGAGAGGACGACCCTTTTAAGATTGATTTAGACAGAGCTATTCAACTGATTGAGGAGAAGAGGGAACGAGACAGAAAGAAAACCATTAAATCGTTCAGTGAAGATAAAAATCTGGTAATTCTCAAGGGTAGGTTTGGTCCTTACATTAGTTATAAAGACGGCAATTATCCCATACCCAAAAAGAAAGAAGCGGAGAAGCTAACCCTTGAGGAATGCTATGAGTTGATAAATAACAAAAAAGTGAAAGATAAACAGAAACAATCTTCCCGTAAGCAGACTTCAGGTAAAACCGCTTCGAAAGGTAAAGGCTCAAAGAAGCAATCTACTGGAAAAGGAAGAACCAATAAAGTAAGCACACAGAAAAAAGGATCACAAAGCACGAAAAAGGGAACTCAGGGAAAAGGGAAACAAAAATCCCAGTCCAAAAAAACAAACAGCTCCTCCGGTAACAAAGGTTCCAAATAGATATTTATAACTTTCATGAATCTGAACGATTATCTTAATCCGTTGAAGAACGATTTAATTTTTGACCCTGATGGGGAATTGGGTAAACAAGTCAATTTTAATCGCGGGAATTTTTCCTTTGATTCTCTCAATAAAGGAGACATTGTAGTTGTTGGAATACCTTACCATATGAACCATCAATTGGAGTTTACAAAATCCGTTGACCTGGTTAGAAATGAACTGTATTCATTGGCTGCCCATGATTCCAGTGATTGTAAAATAATTGATGCAGGAGATTTAAAGAGAGGCAAGAATGTAAAGGAAATCCTGTATTCCCTGAAGGAGCTTTTGGATCTTTTAAGGGAAAAAGGGGTGTTTACTTTATTGATCGGGGGTTCCAACATATTGAATCTGGGTGTTTTGATGCATTTTGAATCCGTTTGGGGTAAGTATTCCTATACCATTGTGGAACCCTGGTTTTCTTTAGCTGACTATATGCCATACGATCTGGTGAATTGTAATCTTCTTAATTATTATAATTTGGGGAGTCAGTCATATTATCTCACTCAAAAACAGCAGGAATGGATAAAAGCAAATTATTATGAGACAAACAGGCTTGGCAAAATAAGAGGGAATTTGGGAGAAACGGAACCTTATTTAAGGGATTCCGGGGGATGCAGTATTTCAATCAATGCAGTCAAGTATGCCGATGCGCCGGGACAACAAGAGCCCTACCCCAATGGATTGTATAATGAAGAAGTGTGCCAGTTAGCAAAGTACACGGGCCTTGCCAACAACCTGGAAATATTCGGAGTATTTGACTATTCCCCTGCTAAAGATAGAAACCGGGTTACCGCCAAATTGATCGCTCAGATGCTATGGTTTTCCATTGAAGGATATCGACTAAGGTATCAGGAACATCCCTATTCGGATGACCATTTTCAAAAGTTTCTGGTGACCTTTGATGACCGTGAAATAACTTTTTATAAAAGTGAGCGTACTTCCAGATGGTGGATGGAAGTACCCGGTAAGGAGGTGGCCCGAAACCAGGTATTCCCCTGTAACTTATCTGATTATGAGATGGCATGCCAGCATGAAATCCCGGAACGATGGCTTCATGCTTATCGAAGATTAAATTTTTACACCGATAAAGGTTAATTGATCAATAACAGAGCTACTTTCCCAATAAAAATTTCCTCAATAAGTAACCTTAACCCAAAAAAAATAGTACAAAGGAATTATATAGGTTATTAACATTAAATGTTGATAAATTGGGGTGAAAAGAATATATTTGTTTTTTTTACGTTAATAATTATTTTGAGGATACACAAGGTCTATGCGAACCCAAGCAATTGTTATTATACTTCTGAGCTTATCTTTGCCGGCGATTGGTCAACAGGACCCTCAATTCAGTCAGAATATGTTTACCCGGCTTTCATATAATCCTGCCTATACGGGAAGCCATGGAAAGATTTGTGCAACTGCTTTACATAGACAGCAATGGTATGGATTTGGGGATGGAGCACCTGAAATAAGTGTTTTTAATTTTGATGCAGCCATAAGTCCTTTTGGTATTAACGCCGGTGTCGGCTTATCATTGATCCAGGATCGGGTAGGATTCAGCAATAACCTGGGCGCCAATCTTTCTCTGGCTTATCGGTTTGAAGTCTGGGATGGCAACCTATCTTTTGGAGCCAATGGAGGTATGATCAATTATTCTTTAACGCCTCAGTGGGTAATTCCATCGGGCACTTCGGTGCATTCAAGCAATGATCCGGCCATTCCGGAAGAGGTAAAAGATGCAATGGCCCTTGATCTGGGATTTGGTATTTATTATCATACGGAGGAGATGTATATTGGATTTTCTTCTACCCATCTCAACGAACCTACTTTCAATCCCGCGGAAGGAGGGGCTACTCCCAAGATAGGAAGAAACTATTACCTGATATCCGGATATAATCTGCCGATACAAGAGACAAAATTTGAATTGAATCCTTCTTTATTGGTGCAATCAGATGGGACCACTTCACAAATCAGTTTGAATACTCATATATCCTATAATAAAAAGTTTTGGGGCGGCGTTTCTATAAGAACAGATAAAACGCTAACGGGCATGATCGGGGCCAGGTTATTCAATTGGGTAAAAGTAGGTTATTCTTATGACTTAAGTGTTTCAGAACTCAGTAAGTACCATCAGGGTTCACACGAGATCATGGTTGGCTTCTGTTTTGATGTAAGATCCGATGAAAGTCCCCGAAAATATAAAAGCATTAGATTTCTATAATAAACACGAATAACTTTATTCTGCAATATAAATTCCACTTTATGAAGAAAGTAACTGTCATTATTGTCCTATTCTCAGTTTTGCTTGGGTGTAGTAAGTATGAAGGAGGTGAACTTACTGGTGTTCAGGACAGGCCGGATTGGTATGAATCTCAGCCTCATGGAATGGTATTTATCCCCATGGGAAGTTTTACAATGGGCCCGAGTGAGGAGAGTGTTTCCTGGGCAATGACCACCAAGACGAAAAGGGTTTCAGTAGATGCTTTCTGGATGGATGAAACTGAGATCACCAATAATGAATATCGGCAATTTATCAAATATGTAAAAGATTCCATTCTACGGAGAAAACTGGGTCAGCAAATTGAAGCTTTCCTGATTACTGAAGATGAATATGGTAATCCGATTGATCCCCCCCGCATTAATTGGGAAACGGAAATCGACCCTACCGATGAAGCCCAAAGGGAAATTATCAATTCCATGTATTATGACCAGCAAGACAGACTGTTTGGAGAGAAAAAGCTGGATACCCGGCAATTGATGTATGAATATTATTGGATTGATTATAACCAAGCGGCTAAAAGATCCAATAAATACAACTATGATACCCAACAGTACGAGGGTACGGTGGTGAATGCACAGGGCGAGCGCATGGAAATTAACAGCAGGCAGTCATTCATAATGAGGGGTAAAGTCAATGTATATCCGGACACTTTGGTTTGGGTAAGAGATTTTACTTATTCCTTCAATGAACCTTATACCGACCTTTATTTTTCACACCCGGCATATGATGATTATCCCGTTGTTGGAGTAAACTGGGAGCAAGCCCGGGCATTCAGTATCTGGAGGACCAGGTATCTCAATGATTTTCTTGCAAGTGAGGGTGAAGGAAAGGTACAGGACTACCGGCTTCCGACTGAAGCAGAATGGGAATATGCCGCAAGAGGAGGACTTAATTTAAGTCCTTATCCATGGGGAGGACCTTATACCAGGAACAAAGAAGGTTGTTTACTGGCAAATTTTAAACCCATGAGAGGCAATTATGCTGACGATGGTGCATTGATTACTCAGCCGGTGGGTACTTACCCCCCTAATGAATACGGATTATATGATATGGCAGGGAATGTGGCTGAATGGACTTCAAATGCATTTGATGAATCGGGATATTTTTTCACTAATGATATGAATCCGAGTTATCAATATCATGCCACCGAAGATGATCCACAGGCTATGAAGCGAAAAGTGGTAAAAGGCGGCTCATGGAAAGACGTTGGGTATTATCTGCAAAACGGTACCAGAACCTATGAATATCAGGATACATCCAAGTCTTATATTGGTTTTAGATGTGTCAGATCATATCTAGGTGGAAGTGAACAGTAAGCATTAAGGTAAATTGTTTTAATTCAAAATTGTAAGGTATTATGATGAATCTTTCTAAAGTTGTCCAAACAGCCGGGTGGCGTAAATTCATGGCTAAATTGTATGGATGGGGAGCCTCGGTTGTATTGATCGGGGCCCTGGCAAAATTACAACATTGGCCATGGGCAGGAACAGCACTTATTGTTGGTATGAGCACTGAAGCCATCATATTTTTCTTTTCAGCTTTTGAACCCCTTCCTGAAGATTATGATTGGTCTATTGTGTATCCTGAACTTGCCGGGATAGAAGAAGACCCGGAAGAAGCCAGAGAGAGAAACAGGGCCAGAAGGGTAGAAACAGGAGACAATTCCGGCGGAGGCAACGGCCAACCCTCCGGCGGTGGAGGAAGCCTGACCAAATTTGATCAGATGATGGAGAATGCAGAGATAACACCAGAACTTTTTGACAAGTTAGGCGAAGGATTGAAGCGGTTCAATGAAACGGCTGAAAACCTGAATAATGTTGCTAATGCCAGTGTGGCCACCGATGAATACGTCAATAATATGCAAGCTGCATCGGAATCGGTGAATTTATTGACCGAATCGTATAATAAATCGAAAGAAGCGCTAAATCAATCCATAGATCAATTAAGTAGTGTCTATCAAAAATCAGCCAATTCCATTCAGGAATCTGAACAATACACTTCCGGACAGATAAAGGAAAGCGGAAAATATCTGGCCGACAAGATGAGGGAATCCGGTGACAATTTAGCGGGTTCATACAACCAGCTATCGGAAAATATTGGATCAAACCTTTCAGAGAGTACCAGGGATGTTAATAATAATCTGGAAGCACTGAATAAAAATCTTTCCGCACTGAATTCGGCCTACGAATTGGAGCTAAAAGCAACTAACGAATATGCAAAAGCCGCTCAAAGCTTTTATGGGGAGATGGATAATATGATGAATGATCTGAAGGATTCTGCTGAGGAAACAAAGAAATATAAGCAGGAGGTTTCCAAATTGAATCAAAACCTGGCGGATCTGAACACGGTGTATGGAAATATGCTCTCCGCTATGTCTGTAATGTCGAATAGCTAAATCTAATATTTGAGTTGTTAATATGGCACACGGAAAGGAAACTCCCAGACAGAAGATGATTGGCATGATGTATTTGGTGCTTCTTGCCCTGTTGGCACTGAACGTATCGGCAGAAGTTCTGGATGCATTTCGTCTGGTTAATGAAGGAATAAAAAATACAACCGAGAATTTTGCCAAAAAGAATCGCGTTACATATAATGAATTCGAACAAGAAGTGGCTAAAAATGAGCAGAAAGCCGGAAAATGGAGGGATGCAGCATTTGAGGTGAGAGCCCAGGCCGATAGTTTATATAATTTTATGCAAGATTTGAAAGTACAAATGGTTAAGGAGAATCAGGGAAAGGATATAGAACAGAATGAGGCTTTGGTGAAAGAAGATGGAAAAGTGCAAATTCTTCAGGAACATGTAATAGGTGAAGACAAATGGGATATGGTAACGCGTGTGATGATTGGGGAAAATTTTGATGGAAAGGCTTATGATCTTAAAGAAAGGATAAATGAATTCAGACAATTTTTGCTGGAGTATATTGATAAAGAAGATACCAAGATTATAGAAGGAATTAATAAAACGTTGGATACCTCTGATCCCCCGCCTACAGAGGGGCACGAGCAAAAAACATGGGAGGTAAAGCATTTTTATGATATCCCTCTGGGTGCCGTACTCCCCATCATCAGTAAATTTCAATCGGATGTAAGAAATGCTGAATCTGAAGCCATCAGGTATCTGTTCAATCAGATTGAAGCCGGCTCGTTTGCCTTTAATAAACTTGAAGCCAATGTAATTCCCAATACCAATTATGTTATTCAGGGTAACGAATACCGTGCGGATGTATTTCTTGCTGCAAGAGATACTACGGCTCCTCCGGAAATTCTTATTGGAGAATGGGATAGTGTACGTCAGGAAGACGGTACTTATGAGATTGAAATGACAAGTGTTCAGGAAACCCTGGAGGTAAAAGGCGGAAAAGGAAAATTCGTCAGACAGGCCAACCGGACAGGTATGCATGAATGGGGAGGAATCATTAAGTTAATGGGGCCGGAAGGAGACTATATTAAGAAGCCTTTTAAGCAGGAATTTGAAGTGGCTGAGCCGAATCTGGTCATCTCTCCTACCAAGATGAATGTTTTTTATGTGGGGATTGCCAATCCGGTAAGTATATCCATCCCGAGTGTTCCTCCCGCTAAAATTACGCCCAATGTCCGCAATGGAAGTATCTATGAAGTTGGACCCGGCCAGTTTGAAGTAACCCCTGACGATGCCTCCCGGGAATGCGTAGTTAGTGTAAGGGCTGAGGTGGAAGGTCAAATGCGTTCCTATGGTTCAAAAGAATTTAGGGTTGAGGAATTGCCAACTCCTACAGCCCAGGTTGCACAAAAAAGCGGAGGTGAGGTTCGCGAAGAGATTCTAAGGGCTCAAAGCGGAATATTTGCAGTAATGGAAGATTTCCTGTTTGACCTGCAATATGAAATTACCCGGTATACGATTACTACAACGGATAGAGGGGGTTATGTAAAATCCCTCAGAAAAGAGGGTAATCAATTTGATCAGGAAGTGCGGAATTGGTTCGAAAATAATTTAGAAAGGGGTCGGAAAGTTAATTTTGAGGATTTAGAGGCTGTTGGTCCCGATGGGGAAGTTAAAAGCTTAAGTCCTATAACATTCACGATTCAATAAAAGGATTATACCGAATTATTAAATGTAATATACTATGAAACGAATCGCTTTGTTTTTCTTGTTAGGAGCAGTAATTTTTGTGGAAAATCCTCAAAATAGCCGGGCTCAAAGCGTAGATGATAACGTATATACTAAGAAAAACATTTCAGGTAAAAAACCACTCGACTATGTTTCCGTAAGAGAAGCCGATGTCATGTGGTCGAAAAAATTATGGCAGATGATTGACTGCCGTAAACGAATGAATCAGCCACTGTATTACCCTGTGAGGGATATGGAGGAGCGCAAAAGCCTTATCCAGGTTATTATGCATGGTATCGAAAATGAGGAGCTAACTGCCTTTCGTAGCGATCAGTTCAGGGAAAGGTATACAATAGATGAAATATATCAGGAAATGGGAGCGGGTGAGGAAACCCAACAGATCCAGCAACCTGATGGAACTACTAAAGATACTGTTATCCAGACGGGAATTCGTTACGATGAAATTAAGCAATACATGATCAAAGAACAGTGGATCTTTGATCGCAAATATTCTCAGATGCGTGTTAGAGTTGTAGGTATATGCCCGATCCGTGAATATATAGACGATGATACCGGAGAAAAGAGGAAAAGCCAGGTATTTTGGATCCATTATCCTGAAGCAAGGAATTTGTTAGCCAACTTTGAAATATTTAACCGGAGAAATGATGCCCAAAGGATTAGTTATGATGACTGGTTCCAGCAAAGGAGGTTCAATTCCTATGTGGTGCAGGAAACCAATGTTTACGGCAACCGAATGATTAATGAATATACCACAGGAAAAAATACATTGCTGGAAGCCCGTAAAATACGGCAGGAGATATTTGAGTTTGAACATGATCTTTGGGAATATTGATACAAAGTCATATTATTAAAAAATCCCGCTCAATATGGCGGGATTTTTTATTGCATTCCTGTAATCTCAGATATATTCTTCTCCCTTGTTTTCTTTAATCTCTTCCACGATCTGCTTGATTTCCTGCTCGTCTTTTTTATTGTAGATGATTAGCTTGTTATCCGATTCTACAACAATATAGTCTTTGAGCCCTTTAATAACAACCATCTTGTCATTTGAGAAGTCCACAATAGAGTCCTCTACATCATATAACATGACATTATTTCCGTATACAGAATTTCCATTTTCATCTTTATGCAAGAATTCCTGAAGTGAACCCCAGGTACCCAGATCAGCCCATCCAAAACTGGAAGCCAATACATAAACGTTATTTGATTTTTCCATTATCCCGTAGTCAATAGATATGCTTTTGCTTTTGAAATATATATTTGTAATAACATCCGATTCATCGGGGGTATGATAAATTTCTTCTGCTTCTTTAAAAAGTTGATCAACATCGGGAAGATGTTTGGTAAAAGCTTTCATAATGGATTGAAGGGACCAGATAAATATTCCGGAGTTCCAGAAGTACTCTCCGCTTTCGTAAAACTTCTTTGCCAGATCATAACTGGGTTTTTCCGTAAAGGTTTTTACCTTGTAAAGATTCTTATATCCATCAACTTCCTTGTTATTTTCTCTTTGGATATACCCATATCCTGTTTCGGGCCGATGAGGTTTAATACCCAGTGTAAGTAAGGCATCGTGGTTTTCGGTAAAATCCAAACCTTCCCGGAGTATCTCAATAAATTGCTCCTCATACTGTATCAGATGATCCGACGGAGATACCACAATATTGGCTTCCGGGTTGATTTTTCGAATTTTATAATTGGCGTAGGCGATACACGGTGCTGTATTTTTCTTCTCCGGTTCCAGCAGAATTTGATTTTCACTCAGTTCCGGAAGTTGTTCCTTAACCAGTTCATGATATATTTCGTTGGTGACAACATAAATATTTTCAACCGGGCTGATTCTGGAAAGCCTGTCGAAAGTTTGCCGTAACAATGTTCTTCCTGTCCCTAAAATATCCAAAAATTGTTTTGGCTTATTCTTGGTACTCAGAGGCCAGAACCTCGTTCCTGTGCCTCCGGCCATAATAACAGAGAATGTGTTTGATTTCATAAGTTTTCAGTTTATTTCATTTACATTCAAAAATCAAATTTAAAAGGGGTAAAATTATAGCAATTATAAACTTTCACCATGATTATTCGTTATATGATTGAAAATTATAATTAATTGGATGGGGTGGTACATCATTTGATGTTAAAATTTATTGATTTTTAAATATAGCGATTTTTTATTTAATTTGGTTAAAATAAATACACGGAAAATTATGAGATTGAGATTCTTGATTTTTAGTTGGTTTATTGCTTTGATTTTGTTGGTTATCCCATCTTATTCTCTTGGTCAATATTTTGGACAGAATAAAGTAAATTATGAAAAATTTAATTTTGAAATATACGAAACTCCTCACTTTGAAATTTATAATTATCAGGGTACTACTGATGCCATGAAAAGATTGGGTCGTCAGAGTGAACACTGGTATGACAGACATTTTGCCATTTTTAGAGATACCATTACCCAAAATCCGCTTATCGTTTATAATAATCACCCGGACTTTCAACAAACTACTGTGATCAGCGGACAAATAGGTGTGGGAACCGGAGGTGTAACTGAGGCCCTAAGAAAAAGAGCTGTCATACCTTTTATGATCTCCAACAAGGAAACAGACCACGTTCTGGGTCATGAGATGGTACACGTATTCCAGTATAACATGGTTAAGCAGAATGACACACTGGGTTTACAATCCCTTCAGAACATTCCTTTGTGGATGATCGAAGGTATGGCTGAATATTTATCCATAGGACCGGAGGACAACAAAACGGCCATGTGGATGAGGGATGCCGTGATACATGATGATGTTCCCTCTATTCGGGAAATGACGCGTAAACCCAATGAATACTTCCCCTATCGGTACGGTCATGCTTTTTGGTCGTTTATTACGGGTACGTGGGGAGATGCCATGGTCGAGCCGGTATTACTTGCTACTGCCAAATACGGGCTTAACAGGGCAGTGGATAGACTGTTCGGCTTAACTACCGATAGCTTATCCACTTTATGGCAAAAATCGGTCAGGAATACTTATGAACCCTATATAAAAGAAGATACCATTAAACCTGTGGGGAGAAACATGTTTACCCCGGAAAATTCGGGAGAATTGAATTTGTCACCCGTATTAAGTCCTGATGGTAAGCATATGACTTTCATATCCAATAAGGATGTGATTACAGTGGATATCTTTATGGCCAACACGGAAGACAGGAAAATAATAAAGAAACTGACCAGTGCAGTCCGGCAGGGAGATATTGACAATTACAACTATATCGAATCTGCAGGATCTTTTTCACCTGAAGGCGACCGATATGTAATGACTACCATCGCCAAGGGAAGAAACCGGTTGCTCATTGCCGATATAGAAGGTGACGATGTGGATGTGACGAATCAGGTCAATATAAAGGGTATTCAGGCCTTTGATAACCCCGAATGGTCCCCGGATGGAGAGAAAATACTGCTGACCGGCCTAGTTGACGGCCAAAGCGATCTGTATACCTATCATGTGAAAAGTGGCGAAATTGAACAGTTAACCGACGATCCTTATTCCGATCTCCATGCTGCCTGGTCACCCGACGGGGAAAAAATTGCCTTCATCTCCGAAAGAGGTTCGGATACCGATTTGGAAAAGCCGGTCTATGGAAAGTACCGATTGTGCACACTGGATGTTGAGACCGGTAATGTTGAAGTATTACCTGTTTTTCCGGAAAGTGATATTTTGAGCCCTCAATTTTCTCCGGACGGTGAATCGTTATATTTCCTATCCCATGCTGATGGATATAGAAATTTGTATGAATATGAACTGGAAACGGAAGATGTTTACAGGTTGACAGAGTTTGTAACAGGAATCAGCGGTATAACTGATCTGGCTCCTGCATATAGCGTGGCAAGTGAAACCGGAGAGATTGCCTATACCCTTTATGGTAATGACAGGTATTCCGTATATATGGCCAAACCGGAAGACTTTGACCGGGTCAGGGTTGATAAAAATCTTGCCGATGAAAGTGCTTCTATGCTACCACCCGGAAGAGAAAGGGTACTTAATATTGTTGGAAATAATCTGAAACGTCATTCTAACCTACCTGAGACCTCCTTTAGTAAAAAATCTTATGATCCGGAGTTCCAACTGGATTATATTGGCAGTACAGGAGTGGGTGTCGGATCCAGTCAGTTCGGCACCTATGCTTCCGGAGGTGTTACCGCTCTCTGGAGTGATGTGTTGAAACGTCACCAACTGATAACCAACTTACAGGTGCAGGGTGAAATTTACGATATAGGAGGTTATGTATCTTACCTGAATCAGGAGAACCGTTTGAACTGGGGTGGGTCTGTAAGCCACATTCCATACAGGTATTCTTATTATGCATTCGATCCCAACGCTTCTTATGATACAGGAGAGGATACCATTGCTGTGAGTAATTTTATCATTGAGCAAACCCGGATATTCCACGACCAATTCTCATTATTCGGACAATATCCATTATCGAAAAAACTCCGTTTTGAAGCCGGAGCCTCTATCTCAAGATACAGCTATATGATTCAGCGGATCAATAATTATTATTTAAGGGGTGTGCCGATTGATAGGGAGAAAAATCGAGTGCCCGAGCAGGAACCTGATCCTTTCTATGTTGGGAATGCGTATTTGGCTTATGTGGGCGATAATACCAATTTCGGGATTACAGGTCCCTTGGGAGGTTATCGATATCGTTTCCAGGCAGGTAAGATGTTTGCTTCTTATGATATCATCAACACCCAATTCGATTATAGAAATTATTATTTTCAGAATCCTTTTAGTTTTGGCATTCGGGCCCTTCATTATGCCCGCTACGGACCGGATGCAAATCGGTTGTATCCTTTGTACATAGGGGATCATTATTATGTGAGGGGCTATTCCTACAACTCTTACAACCGGGACCAAACCTATAATCCCAATTATTTAAATTTGAATTCCATGGTGGGGTCAAAAATGGGCGTGCTCAATGCCGAGGTGCGTTTGCCCTTTAGCGGCCCGGAACGATTGACCTACATACAGTCAAAATATTTTTATACCACTCTTGTTGGATTCATTGACGGGGGGTTTGCCACCGAGGATTACAGTAATCTGGCTTTCTCCTGGGAACCCTTGCAGGATAAAAATACGCCGATTTTCAGTATGGGCTTAGCCTTACGCGTTAACCTATTCGGTTATGCCGTGCTAGAACCTTATGCAGCCATACCTTTCCAACGCAACGATAAAAATATTACTTTTGGGCTTTTTATAAGAGGCAGTGGTTGGTAATAATGACTATATAATTTATTATTTGGCTATTATGAACTTCCTTTTTCTTTTCAAAAATTTTTTTACATTTATCAACATAAAAAATCATCCGCTATGAAATTTATTAATCTATTATTATCTGTAGTGTTGGCTTTTTCTTTTGTTAATTCTCAGGGCCAAAACCGGATAGATGATAACATATCCGGAAAGGTTGATTCTGTCATGAGTCTGATGACTCTTGAAGAGAAGATTGGTCAGCTAAATTTAATCACCGGTGAGGGTGAAGTGACCGGACCGGTGACAATGGACAGGAATTATGTCCAGCAAATTAAAGAAGGTAATGTAGGTTCCATGTTAAATGTAAATGGATCCGAATATACCCGCCGAATACAAAAGATAGCTGTGGAACAGACCCGTTTGGGCATACCCTTAATTTTTGGCTATGATGTGATTCACGGTTATAAAACCATTTTTCCCGTGCCTTTGGGTGAAACTGCCACGTGGGATCTTGGCACCATAGAAAGGTCGGCCCGTATTGCTGCTGTTGAAGCAACTGCGGCAGGTCAGCACTGGACTTTTGCACCTATGATTGATATAAGCCGTGATGCCAGATGGGGTCGCATTATGGAAGGAGCCGGTGAAGATCCCTATTTGGGTTCCAAGGTAGCTCAGGCCAGAGTAAGAGGTTTTCAGGGCAGATATTTCAATGAGAAGCATACCATGCTGGCCTGTGCAAAACATTATGTGGCCTATGGCGCTGCACGGGGAGGACGGGATTACAATACCGTGGATATGTCTATACGCAGGTTAAAGGAAACTTTTATGCCTCCATTCCGGGCTGCATTGGATGCCGAAGTGGCTACCTACATGACTTCGTTTAATGAGCTTAACGGCGTGCCTGTAACCGGGAGTAAGCGTTTTGTGAAGGATATAATAAAAGATCAGTGGAATTTCAACGGTTTTATAGTCTCCGATTGGGGTTCCATAGCAGAAATGATAGTCCACGGTATTGCCAAAGATGAATATGAAGCCGGCAATTTAGCAATGAATGCAGGAGTGGATATGGATATGGAAGGACGGATTTATATTCGGGAATTGAAAAATCTGCTGGAAGAGGGAAAAATTTCTGAAGAACAGATCAATGATGCCGTAAGAAGAATCTTGAGAAAGAAATTTGAGCTTGGGTTATTTGAAGATCCTTACAAATATTGTGATGAAGAAAGGGAAGAAAAATTATTGCTTGCGGAGCCGCACAGGAAACACGCCAGGAATGTGGCCTCTGAATCTATGGTGTTGTTAAAAAATGAAAATGAAGTGCTTCCTTTGAGTAAGAATCTTTCGAGTGTAGCACTTATCGGCCCTTTGGTAAAAGCAGATAAGGAATATATTGGAACCTGGTCGGCTCATGGAGAAGCAAAACATGTGATTAACTCCCTGGAGGGATTTAAGAATAAACTTGGGGAAAATACCGATATTGTCTATTCCAAAGGGTGTGATATTACGGGTGAGAAGAAAGACGGATTTGCTGATGCCTTGGAAAAGGCCCGGAATGCTGAAGCTATAGTTGCGGTTGTAGGAGAGAGTGCCATGATGAGTGGCGAAGCATTGTCTCGGATGGATATTGACATTCCCGGGGTACAGAAAGAACTTATAATGGAATTGGCCGAACTTGATAAACCCCTTGTAGTGGTTTTGATGAACGGCAGGCCACTTACCATTCCCGAAGTGGATGAGGCTGTTCCTGCTATTCTGGAAGCCTGGTTGCCGGGCACGGAAGGAGGAAATGCCATTGCCGATGTTGTTTTTGGCGATTACAATCCGTCCGGAAAATTGCCGGTCTCGTTTCCTTATGCCGTGGGACAGATCCCTGTGAATTATGAGCATAAAAATACCGGCCGTCCGAGACAGGAGGACGTACGGTATACTTCCAAATATATCGACGGTCCCAATCAACCTTTGTATCCTTTCGGCTATGGATTGAGCTATACTACTTTTTCTTATTCGGATATACGGCTGAGTCAGGAGAAAATCGACTTCGATGAAACCCTTCAGGTAGGTGTAACTGTTGAGAATACCGGTGACAGGGCCGGTGAAGAAGTTGTGCAGATGTATATCCGTGATATGGTGGGGAGCGTTACCCGTCCGGTAAAAGAATTGAAAGGTTTTCGGAAAATTTTCCTCCAACCGGGTGAAGAAAAAGAAGTGACCTTTGATATTTCCCCGGATGATCTGGCATTCTATACGAAGGATATGCAATATGAAGCCGAACCGGGTAATTTTAAAGTTTTCATAGGCACTAATTCACAGGATTTAAAAGAAAAGGGTTTCAAGCTGGTTAAATAATGAGTAAGTGTTTCTGCATTTTTCTTCTTGTGTTGATTTTATCGGGTATTCGAAGTTCCGCCCAGTACCATTTGGTTTGGCAGGATGAATTCGATTATAATGGTCATCTTGATTCTACCAAATGGAATTATGAGACTGGCGGAGATGGTTGGGGTAATGAAGAACTTCAGTATTATACCGGAAAACGATTGAAAAATGCCCGCGTGGAAAACGGGAGGTTGATTATTGAAGCGCACAAGGAGAATTATGGTGGAAAACAATATACTTCTGCCAGGGTTACCACAACAGAGAAAGGAGACTGGACCTATGGACGGATAGAAGTCAAGGCTAAATTACCTTCGGGGAGAGGTACATGGCCTGCTATATGGATGCTTCCCACAGAGTGGATCTATGGTGACGGGAGCTGGCCAGATAATGGTGAAATCGATATCATGGAGCATGTGGGATATAACGAGGGTGTTATCCATGGGACCGTTCATACGGATGATTATAACCATATGGAAGGAACTCAAAAAGGGGATCAGATTTATATATCCGATGCAACATCCGCTTTTCATGTATATTCCATAGAATGGACAAAAGATAAAATACGGTGGTTTGTGGATGACGAGCAGTATTTTAGATTCATCAAGCAGGGAGATTGGAGTAAATGGCCTTTTGATCATCCTTTCCATCTGATTCTAAATGTGGCCGTTGGGGGTAGCTGGGGAGGTGTTGAAGGTGTGGATAATTCTATCTTCCCGACAAAAATGGAAATTGATTACGTGAGGGTCTATCAAAAGGAGGCGGAAACCGGTATAGACGATCAACAATCGTCTGATGAAGTGAAGATATATCCCATTCCAGTGGAGGAATTCGTGCATTTTTCTTCTTATAGGGCCATCAAAAAAATAGAAATTTTCAGTCTGACAGGGAAAGCGGTTTATAAGAATATTTTCGAGAAAGCAAAGAAACAGTGCAGGATCAATCTGAGTCATTTACCATCAGGATTATATCTGGCAAAATTCAGATTTTCGGATAATCGGGACTATACTGCAAAAATCATTAAAAATTAGTTTTTATCATTACCATAAAAAGCGATTTATAAGATAAAAGGTATTTAATATAATTGCTTTGATAAAGGAAAAAAGATTTTTGGGTTAATCTCTTGATTAATGATTATATTTGGCCAGAAAATTTTATTACTTTAAACCAAATAAAAACTCAATTTTATGGCAAAATCAAAGTCTTATAACAGAGGTTATGTTATTCTGATAGCTGCAATTGCAGCGTTCGGAGGTTTACTATTTGGATTTGATACGGGTGTAATCTCCGGGGCTTTACTGCTCATTAAAGACGATCCGAATTTAGTAATTAATGGAATGACTCAGTTGCCCGAAAGGACACAGGAATGGATTGTCAGTATAACGGTTCTTGGGGCTGCAGTTGGGGCATTAAGTAGTGGCAGAATAACAGACAGTCTAGGTCGTAAGAAGGTTCTGATCATTACCGCCCTCCTTTTTGCTATAGGTTCGGTAGGTCTGGCTGCTGCCAACAGTGTTGCAGCTCTTATTATCTGGAGGGGAGTTTTAGGTATTGCTATTGGTGTTGCTTCTTATACCGTACCCCTTTACATCTCGGAAATTTCTCCCACACACGTTCGCGGAGCATTGGTCTCTATAAACCAATTGGCCATTACTGTTGGGATTTTTGTTTCTTATCTGGTTGATCTGGGTTTTGCCGACTTTGACGAGGGATGGCGCTGGATGTTCCTGGTTGGGTTGGTTCCTTCTCTCATTTTGTTCATAGGTATGTTCTTCCTGCCGGAAACCCCGAGATGGTTGATGAATTATAAAGGTGAGGATGAGGCTAAAAGAGTTCTGGATAAAGTAGGTGAGCCTAAACGAGAGGAGGTTTTAACTCAGATAAAAAGCAACATTGATAAGGAAAAGGAACAACCTGGTATTTTTAAAGTACTTGGCGCCAAATGGGTGCGTCCCGCATTAATTATTGGCGTGGGTATTATGTTTATCCAGCAGCTTACAGGGATTAATACCATCATATATTATTCTCCGACCATTTTTGAGATGGCCGGTTTTGGGGCAGAAGCAGGAGATCCTGTTTTCAATGCCATACTTCCCTCTCTTCCCATTGGTTTTGTTAACGTGCTTTTTACTATCGTATCGATTTATTTGGTTGACCGATGGGGTAGAAAACCCTTGCTTTATCTGGGACTGATCGGTATGGTTGTAGCCCTGATCTCTCTTGGAATAGCATTTACTTTCCATGAATCCATTGGAGGGGCTCTTAGATGGATCTCTTTTGTCAGTATGATCATCTATATTCCTTTCTTTGCCATTAGCCTTGGTCCCATTGCCTGGCTTTTAATATCAGAAGTTTATCCTACAAAAGTACGGGGATTGGGCATGAGTATCGCTACTATGGTCAACTGGGTGGCTAACTTTTTGGTTGCCAATACATTTCTATCTCTTGGGAGAGCGGTTACCGGCACGATGCCCCATCCGGCAGATACAGGAACGCTCGTCAATCCCGGGGGAGCTTTCTTTATCTATGCAGTGATCGGCATTATAGGTCTTATTTTTGTTTACACTTATATACCTGAGACCAAGGGTCATTCACTTGAAAAAATTGAAAAGCATTTTCTTGATGGAAAGCATCCTAAGAAACTGTAGCGAATGAATGCTTATAAAAAGGACGACACAGCTTTGTGTCGGCCTTTTTACTGTAAGTCCGGGCATGCAGAACGTTTTATGATTTTTGGAATCCCTCGAATACCATTTTACTCTCCGATTATGGTTTGGCTCTTTTCAAATTGCCAAACAGATTCAGCTAAGCAGTTGAATGTAAGCTTCTTACAAGTTATCGGCTATTGACTTTGACCCGATCATAATATCAAAATGAACGGTGAGTTTATTGCGTGCTTTAATTACTCCGTTCAACCGTGAGGGAGGTTTTATACCATATTGGATCATATCAATGGTGTGTTTCCCCTTCACACGAAACCGGTGTTCCTTCAGATGTTTGACTTGAACTTGAAAAACAGCGGTATTCGTCACTTTTTTTATTTCCAGATCCCCTTTAATATTGAGCGGGTTCCACTTATAAAAATTTTCTATTTCCGGGGAGGTTTTCAACCCCCGGTAGGTATAAACAATTTTTCGTGTATCCGGATAATTCAGGGCTTCGTGAATGTCCCGGTTCATCATCTTGTTACCACACTGTATGGAGCTTACATAGAGTGTAAGCGATAAATGTTCGGGCTGGATGATCAATGAGTCTTTGTGTGCGAACGTATGCCTTAATATACCCCTTGTTTTCAGCTGGAAACTGTCTATAGAGCAGACATAACTGCTTATGTTTGTTTTTCCCTCCAGCCAGATTTTGCTGCCCTCCTTTAATTCCAATTCTTCAAGATTCTGAGAATATGTTGGCAAAGAGGACAACAATATCAATATGGCAGGGATGAATAGCCTTCGAAAATCAGGCATGTGAATTCCCGGGATTATTTTGAAAATACTGCAGTAAATTGCACATTCACTTCATTTCCTGATTTTATGGCTCCGAACAAGGCTTTTGGCGGATCTACACTGAAATCCGTCATCATCAAATTTTTGCTGCCTGTAAACTGAAGGGTTTGATCATCCAATTGTTCACCTTTTACCTGCATGGCAATCTGTTTTGTCACTCCCGCAATGGTAAGATTACCTCTTGTTTGCAGAGTAAATGCATCTTCTGTCTTTTGAATAACTTTGGAACTGATCA
Organism: Bacteroidales bacterium; assembly: GCA_021740225.1. GTDB lineage: Bacteria > Bacteroidota > Bacteroidia > Bacteroidales > UBA12077 > JAGXLC01. Next base: position 37,293 of record JAIPAF010000001.1, read on the forward strand.
GCTCGTATTCAATTTTGGGATGCTCTTCTGCTTTCAGGGCATCATACATGATGTCGTCCATTTTGTTCCTCCCGCTTTCAATACTTTTTACCGGGATACTCAGTTGTACATTTTTTACCGGGTTTTCCGGGGAATTGCTGCCATTAATAAGTGCCTGGGCAAATGCCCCTTGTCCTGTAATTTCGGTTACTTCACAATCCCAGTCGTGTACATTGGATGTCCCGTCAAAGGATAGCTCCGTATTGGAACCAATACGGAGTTGGATTGTATCCTGTGCCATTGCCGGTATGACAATGAACAGATTCATCAATACAAATAAAATTAGGTTGGATATGTGTTTGCTTTGTCTTTTTTTCGATTTATTTTTCATAGTTTTTCCTTTTCTTTTAATAATTTACCAACAATTGATAAGGGCAATTTGCTCCGTAGATTCGTGTGATTAAGAATATAGGATCCCTCACTTATACATGGAAGATGCTAAGTTACGGGTCTATCCTCAAATGGCCTGGAAGAATTAATGGATCAAGCTTTATTCTGAGAATCCTGGCCCGAGTGAGATTTGTAGGAAAGCTGCTTTTTTACCAGATCATCGAGTGTGTGTTTTGAAAGATACTCGATGATTTGAGTATTCAGGCCCTCCCAAAAATCTTTACAAGCGCAGCAGTTCTCATACGGACAATCCACATTTTTTGAAAGGCATTCCACGATGCTTATCTCCGGTTCAAAAGCTTTGTAAATCTCATATATGGTTATTTCATGGGGCTCGCGGGTGATGATGTATCCGCTTTTTTTACCTTTGACGTTTGTTATCAAACCTGCAGCTTTCAACGCCGAAATGATTTGATCAAGATATTTAAACGATATATTCTGATTTTTGGAAATGTCCTTTTGGTAAATCCCGTTTTGAGATTTACTCATGCCTATTTCCATCATTGTTCTGATGCCATATCTTGTTTTTGTGTTAAATTTCAATATTCTATAATTAATTCGTTTGATAACATTGGTCAAATTTAATGAATTCTCCGTATATTATTAAAAACGGAGAATTCATTTTTTTAGCCCATCCGGCCATTAAAAGGATATAGCAGCTTCCAGCATCATCCCGTTGAATCCTGCATCTTCGCCATATTGCGATGTAAACTCTTCATAGTTTTGATTAACATATTCAAGTTTTGTCTTGATGTTGTCTGTCATATCCCATCCACCGATCAACTGGTATCTATCGACAGATTGACCGGAGTCGTTCTCGACATAATTGTAACGGCCGCCGAAATAAAACTGGTTATTGCCACCGAAATGGTAAAGGGCTTCAGCCGCGTATTGGGTGAATTTGAATTCCTGACCTGAGAAGGCGCCAGTTCCGTCTGCCATCTCATAGGTGGTGAATACTTCAAGGCCATTGTATTGTATGAATATATTTTGCATCAATGAATTTAATTGATCAGAAAATCCCGGTCCCCAGCGGCCAGTTGTATGAGGGCTGCTGGGATCCACATTTCCATTTTCAGTCTGTTCGTTCATGACCATGTAATATCGGGAACCCGCACGTTCACCGTAGTAAAGTGAACCAAAATGATGATTGCTTTGATGATAGCCTGAAAGAGTAGCCCGGAATCTCAAATCATCGTTGAATTGCTTGTCGTACCCTCCTTTCCAGTAAAATGCCAGTTCATCCGTCAGGTTGTATTCCGTGTAGTCGCCTGAATAGGAACTGTAACCTGTCAGGTCGGGCCGCAATGACCCGGAAGAAATAGCTCCCATGGCGAGCCAGCCGTCCTGACGGTATAAAATTTCCAGTCCCGGCGCTGTGGTAAAAGCATCCATGATGTAGTTGCCTACAAAATTGTTGCTGATTACATCCCCATTGTCCGAACGGAAAAAGTGTGCATCTCCGAAGTTGGTTTCCATAACACCTACCTTGAGTGTGAGGTGGTCCATTATGTTGTCCATTGGTTTTGAATTTAAAAACGGCATCTCATCCATCAGCAGATACCCACCCTTTACCCATGACTCCGGGTGATGACGGGATGAAAGATAGGTTCTCAGATAAACTTTCATTCCTCTTCCCAGCATTGCCGAAACGTTGAGATTGGCAGTAGGAAGATTGAAGTTGGAGCCAAGCGGAATAAGCGCTGAATCAGCTGAATGGCTTAGACCCTGAAACTGCAGGGCAAAATCAGCCCCTACATTGCCTTTTACCTTATTCACCGTTGTGTCTGAAAGATTTTGCTCAAATTTTTGTCCGAAGATGGCTGATGATAATATCAACAAGCCGATTAGAATTCCTGTTTTTTTCATAGCGATAAATTTTTGTTTCTAATTGAATTTTAATGTTTAACGTTTAATTAATCTGTTTTTCTCGTATCACACGTTTGTTTTATGTAGAATTATACTACTAATCCTACCGCTTTAGTAGTACAAAATAAATACATTTTATGTTCATTTCCAAAAAAATCCCTGGGAAATGTTATTATGTTCACAGTAAAATTACCATAATTCACATTGAGTGAGTCATTACGAATCTATATTATAAAACGGTAAATGACTACTCGGCTCTCAATTGAGCATTAGGCTAGTAACTACAGGAAGAACCGCAGCCACAGAAATTTCCGCTTTTCGCCTTTTCAAATGCTTCTCTTCCTTCCCTGAAGGCAAACCAAGCAATACCCAGAGATCCAATTGTATCAATGTATCCGATTTGAAAAATCTCATAAAGCCCACTGGATGCCAGCAGGATTAATGAAAGATAAAAGCATGATTTGGTACAGTTGGCATCAGCGATGATGGCGTCAGAGTTTAGGATCTTTCCGATTTTTAGTTTGTAACGCATCAGGAAAAACATGGTCAGAATGGAAATCACTGATATAATGATTCCCACGATTGTGGTTACAGGTTGGTTGTTTTGAATAAAGTTCACTCCTGCACCGGCAATCAGACCTCCTGTAAGCAGGAAAAAGCTGAATCCTGTAATTCTGAGAGCCTGCTTTTCGAAACGGTCAGTATTTTCTCCGGCTCCCCGTTTCATCCTCCAAATCATGTGGGCAATACCCAAACCGGATATCACCTCTACAAAACTGTCTACACCGAAGCCCAAAAGTGCCAGAGTTTCATCCTGCATTCCAAAAAATACTGAGATAAGTCCTTCGATTACATTATAAGTGATAGTGATTATGCTGAGGGCGAATGCTATATTGAGTGCTTTTTCGAGATTCATGTTGTATGTTGCTTTATTTATTTTAACAGCTTATTCATTCAATTGTTAACCTGTGGCAATACTTGAATGCTTGAATGCTTGAATGAGAGAATATTGAAAGATCATGCAAGAATTATATTCCCGACGCTGGTTCAGGCATTGTCAATGCCAACTTCTTTCATGGCCAAAGCCTTTCTGAGTATACAATGAATGATCCCTTTGAAATATTTATTTTCCTCTGCTCCACTAATTTCATAGGCTAAACCACCGAATAACTACCGACTGACTATTGAGTGGCAATCGAATGACAATTGATTGGTTCTCTTCCTCCAACTCCTGTCAAACGTATTTGTGTCAAACTCTTTGTCAAACCTTCAAACAACTTATTCTGGTAAGGCGAAACCAACTATTTTCCAACTTCTTCACGTACTTCCCCACAAGTCAGCATCTGATCGCCAAAGTATGGGTTTTCTACCTGGTCTTCCCCGCTTAGCCAGAAAGCTCCTTTGTCATTGTTTGCCATTGGGCAAAACTGTACATACAGCTCACCTTTTGGCACACTGAAGGTTTTTACCAGGGCAATCATATGATCCGATAGCTTGATGAAATGCTCTCTTTGTACTTCCAGCTTATCGGCATTTTGGATAGCCCGGGCTTTTTCATCAATTGCTTCCTGGTGTTCCATCCATTTCATATGTCCTTTATTGGAGAAGGCTCCCATATTCACCTTTGAAATGGCAGCTACCATTTTTTCTGCCTGGCTGTCCGCCATCTTGTCATTCACCAGGGCGTTTTTTAAAGCAAGGTAGCTCTCCGTCAATTTTTTGTATTGATCAGACTGAGAAGAAGGCCACTGTAGGGGCTTTTGTTCTTCTTCCATGGAAGAAGCGGATCCCTCCATATCACC
>JAIPAF010000058.1 GCA_021740225.1 Bacteroidales bacterium
TTCCCATTCAATATCTGAAGGGTTGACGTTGATCTGAATGTCGTCCTCGATAACAGGGGTAACAAAAACCGAGGCAAATGAGGTGTGTCTGCGTTTGTTGGAATCGAAGGGGGATATGCGCACCAGTCTGTGTACTCCGGTTTCCCCTTTAAGATATCCGTAAGCGTATTTTCCTTCAAATTCAATGGTAACCGATTTTATACCGGCTTCATCTCCCGGTTGGTGATAGATTTGTTTTACTTCGTAATTGTTGCGTTCCCCCCACCGGATATACATGCGCATAAGCATCTCGGCCCAGTCATGGCTTTCGGTTCCCCCGGCACCAGGATTGATCTGGAGGTATGCACTATAAGCATCCTCCTTTTTGCGGAGCATGTTTTTTAACTCCAGATTTTCAATAAGTTTAAGGGTTTTGTTATACTGGGACTGTAATTCTTCTTCCCCGGCTGCTCCTTCATTGTACAAATCCTGATATACCTTTAACTCTTCCAGATTGGTATCTATCTCGTCGAAGGCCTTGGTCCATTCTTTCAGTTCCGAGATATACTTGAGTTTCTTTTCTGCTTCCTTCGGATTATCCCAAAAATCAGGTGCCTGGGTCTTTTCTTCTTCTTCTTCAATGCGTATTCTCAGGTTATCGATGTCAAAGATACCTCCTCAGCGCCTCACGCTGCTTTTCTATTTTCTGTATTTCTTCTGTGTCTATCATAGTGGTTCTGTTTTTATGTTAAAAACAACAAAGCTAAAAAATATACCTCGAAAAGAAAATTTGGAAGAGAAAAGAAGTTGCTTTAGTCAGCAAAAAGGCTGTTCCACAGAATGTGAAACAGCCCCCAATCAAAGTTTGACAAACCTATGGATTCATTTTCCTATTGGTTTTCAAGTTTTTCCATCTCGTTTTCAAAAGTTTCCTTGTATTTTTCATAGTCGTAATCGATCTTGAGTTGTTTGTCCCTGGAAAGTCTATCCTGGATGGCTTCTTCCATGGCATCAACACTCATTTCAATGGCCACATAGGTTCTGTAAGTGCCCTTATTGGTCCGGGTATGCTCCTGGCAAATGGTTTTGACGTTGTTTAACTGTTGATTGATGACTTCTCTGTTAAGAGACTCGAAACGTTCCTCTACCTCCTCTACGTTATTGAATTCTCTTGAGTTCACATAGTTGTCGGTAGTACCCTTGATAACCGTCTCGATTTGTCCGGCCAATGCTTCTTTGGCATTGTTCATGGCCTTTTTACGGGCAACCATCTGATCGTTGCTTTCTCCCAGTGCATTAGCCCTGAAAGCTTTTTTATCGGTTCTGTATTCCGGGCCATCACAATAGAAAGTAATGCGTTCCTCTTCCTCTTTTGCAACATTGGTGGCTCCCTTTTGTGAGCCGCAGCCCGATAGCCCTATACTTAACAAGAATGCTGCGGCTATCATGAGATGGATCGAATTGTAGACTCGTGTTTTCATAATTTCTGCTGTTTTAAAGGTTAAAATTTTATTTGTCTTAATTCCGGTATAATTTGTTGTTGAATTCGTTTTTGCGCTTTTTCCCTTGCATCCCGGGCAGCCATACGGAAGCTCCCGCTCTTCATTCCTTTGATATTTTGTAGTGCCGTACTGTATACTTCCTCGTTGGTGCTGGCATTGGTGATACTGATGTTGCAATTCAGATAAGCCGTATGCAGATCGTACTGATCCATTTTTTTGCCCTCTTTTGTATTGGCAGTAACTTTTATAATTACTTCTGCCTTGTCTAAATCGGGTACGAAAGAAAAGTAATGTTCCGATAAGGCTTTTTTAAAAATATTGGCTACAGGATTTTCGGAAACGGATTTACCGAATTCCGTTTCTTCAGCCTGGAAATAAGCTTTGAGATTCGTTACATTGATTGTAAGGTATCCATAAGGAACTGAACCCTGAAGACGGAACATTTGATTCAACAGATTCTTCTCCGATTTTTCACCAAAATATACCTGAGTGTTCAAAACCGTCTTGATTTTCCGTTGTTTTCCGCCGGGTATTCTATTTGCGATGGAGCAGATCATCTCACCGGATGAGTTGCTATGGACGTTTTCCGTTTTTTCAATATTGAGCTCCGGGAAAGAGAATGTAAAGGGCAAGTCCGCTATACGGTTTTTTGTATCATTCGTTTCGTAGTATACAATGGCTTTGACACTCGGATTTTCTTCAGACAAGGCCCTGAGCTGAAACACCTCTTTTGCCGGCATCACCTTCAGATTACTGAATATCTCCTGGATGTTCTGATAAATGGCATTTCCGAGATTGATCCTTCCTTTATTCAGCACGAATACTGAAAGGTCCTCGTCCAGATGAGCCTTTAAGGCGTCAAAGGCTTGTGCATAGTAGTTCAGCGCATTATGTATATCGTAGTTTTTTTCTGATTCCTTTGCTTTCTCAAAAAAGTCTTTTGCCAGATTCTTGGCCCGTTCGAGCTTTTCCCGTTTGATTTTTTGGTATTTGTCTATTGCCAGGCGGTAATATACCCAATAGTTTTCCTTGCCGTTGTAGCTGTCCACCAATTCGTAACCTTCCAGTTCATCCTTCATGTTCATTTTGGTGATGGATTGGAATTCTTCCCTGAAACCTTCCTGATCTTCAAATTGCCGTAAAACAGAATTGCTGGAAATATTCACCGAAATTTCAGAAACCATATCGCTCAAGGCATTGCTCTTTGCAATGCTAATATAATTGTCCTGATTCTTATCAGCCATTCCAATACCTATATAGTATTCATCGCTGACCGGCCTTTCTTTTACCCATTGAGGTTTATTACCTCCCACTGCTGATATGTTCGATGCGGAACAGGAATACAGTATGAAAAGCCATATTAAAAGAGGGGTTTTATATCCTAGATTACTCGCTTTCATTGGGTTGAGTTTTTAGTTACTCATTGATTAAGCCTTTATTTAACGGTTGTTATCTTTCTTAATTGTATTTTCAACAAATTCAAAAACCTTGCCAGATTCAAAACCTTTTTGCAGTAAATAATTACAAATCTTCTTTTTTCTTTCACTTTTGACATTAGTTCTCAGGGAATTGTTTTTCTTTTCAATTTCTTTGTAAAGTATCCGGTCATATTCTTCCTCCGGGATTCCATTGATGGCTTCCTGAATATACTCCGCTTCTATGTTTTTTGATCGCAGCGCGTATTCGATTTTCTTTTTACCCCAATGATTGAATTGTAGTTTATCGTTTGCAAATGATGTGGCATAACGCCGGTGATTGATAAAATCGTAAGCTTTTAATGATTTGATAACCTTTTCCATTTCCCTTTCTGTTACTCCCCACTGGTGGAGCTTTTTCCGAAGGTCAAATTCACATTTTTCCTTTTTGGAACACAATCGTTGAGCTCTTGAAAGAATGTTGCCGGAATCCATGGATTATTTTTGTGCTTTGATCATTCTGTCTTTGTTATTGAGATCTTTTTTCAGGCAAATGTTTTTAAATCCGTTTTCTTTTAAAAGCCTGATCATTTCTTCCCCCAGATATTCATTGATCTCAAAATAGAGATCACCGTTTTCCACCAGATGTTTCCCGGCCAAATGGAGTATCTTCCTGTAAAAAATGAGGGGATCTTCATCTTTCACGAAGAGTGCATCTGAAGGTTCATAATGCAATACGTTTTTTCCCATGAATTTTTTTTCAGATTGTCTAACATAGGGTGAATTGCTAACAATCAGATCATACTGCTCTGTTAGGGAATCTTCTTTCAGGATATTGGCTTTAATGCACCGAATGCTGACGCCGTTCAGGATTGCATTATCCCTGGCAACATCCAGAATTTCCTGTTTGTGGTCTATGGCCGAAACCAGGGAGCCGGGAAGATTTTTGGCCAGGGCAATAGCAATACATCCACTTCCTGTTCCGATATCAAGGATCCTCTTCTTTTCGGATGAGGTTTCTTTTATTATCCAATCCACCAGTTCTTCGGTTTCCTGGCGTGGAATCAATGTATGTTGGTTAACCTTTAGGGTTGTATTATAAAATTCGGTTTCTCCCAGAATCTGTTGTATCGGTTTGTAATTGGTGAGTTGGTTTATTATATTTTTGATGGTTTTAAACTGTTGATCGTTTATTGTTTTTTCCCGGTTTATAAGTAAGTCGGTTTTTTTTAAATTTACTACATGATCCAGTATGATCTCAATGAGGCTATCTATTTCATCTTCAGGATAGATGTTGTTAAGTGCATTGTTGATATGCCTTCTCACATCTTTTATGGTTATATTTTTTCCCATACATCAAAATTAAGAAATTGAGCCATTTTAAGTATGACAAAGGATGAAAAATATATGAAGCGGTGCCTGGAGCTGGCGGCAATGGCCAGTGGCAATACAGCTCCCAATCCACTGGTAGGTTCTGTGATTGTTAACCATGATAAAATTATAGGAGAAGGATATCATGCCCTCTACGGGCAGGCTCATGCAGAATCTGTAGCTATTGATTCCGTGAAAAACAAAGAGCTTTTGAAAGACTCTACTCTATATGTCAATCTGGAACCTTGCACCCACTATGGATATACACCGCCATGCTCGGAAAGGATTATAAAGGAAGCAATCCCAAAGGTTGTTATAGGTATGCGGGATCCTTCTGAAAAGGTATCGGGGAAAGGAACCGAGATGCTTCGAAACGGAGGGTGTAATGTTATTGAGCATTTGCTGGGAGAGGAATGCCGGGAGCTCAATCGCCGGTTTATAACGTTCCACGAGAGGAAACGCCCCTATATCATTCTTAAATGGGCTCAAACCCTGGATGGCTTTATTGATAAAGTCCGGTCCAAAAATGATCCCATACAACCGAATTGGATCACCAATGAGATCTCCAAAAGGCTGGTACATAAATGGAGGACGGAAGAACAGGCCATCCTGGTGGGAACAAATACTACCCTGAAGGACAATCCCAGATTGAATGTAAGGGAGTGGCATGGTAAAAATCCGTTGCGGCTTATTATCGACCGGTGTCTGGAGATCAATGAGCAATGGGAAATGATTTGTGATTCGCAGCCCACAGTTATATTTACCGATGTTAATAGCAATCACGCAAAAGCAAAGAGGCTTTCCCAATATTCCGCTGAAATCGTCAGGCTGGATTTTGGCGAAGAGGTGTTAAATCAGATTGTTACCTATTTATATAACCGTAACATTCTTTCTTTGTTTGTAGAAGGTGGGGAAAACACCATTTCCGGATTTTTCAGGGAAGGCTTGTGGGATGAGGCGCGGGTGTTTATTGGGAACAAGACATTCCATGCAGGTGTTAAAGCTCCGGATTTTCCGGGTAAAGAAATTTATAAACAGGGAGAATTGCTGGAAACCCGTTTATACACCTTTCGGAATGAGGATTGATTTTCCACCGGAAAAGCCTTTCCAAAGCCGTATCTTACCGGATCTTTGATGCGCTTATTAAATAATTGACCATATGAACCTGGTTGTGATGAGGATTGTTGTTTAGTCGGGAAAGGTTTTTAACTTTGTACACCATGAATACTAAAACCCGGTAAAATTGAAAAGATTACAATTGCTGCTGGTGTTCACCGCTGTATTGACTTTTAATGTTTCCGCCAATTCCCGGATCATATCGAAGAATGCCGAATTGAGTCTGATCACCTGTTCCCCTGGAAGTGAACTGTATTCTGTTTTCGGGCACAGTGCCATCAGGGTTTACGACTCGACAACCAATACCGATCTGATCTTCAATTATGGTGTTTTTGATTTCAGTACACCGAATTTTTACTGGAAATTTATCCGGGGGAAGCTTCACTATCAGTTGGCTATACAGGATATGGACCGCTTTTTGCAGGAATACAAGAGGGAGGGACGATCGGTGAAGGAAGAAAGATTTTTATTGACCCCGAAAGAGAAAAACCAGATGATCCGGTTTTTAAGGCGAAATCATCTTCCCCAAAACCGGTATTATCTTTATGATTTCCTCTACAACAATTGCTCTACGAAGATATGGGATGTAGCTAAATCTCAGGTTAACAGCGAATTGGAATTTGATACAAGTATTTATAAACCACAATCTTTCAGAGATTTGCTTTATCCTTACCTGGAGAGTGTTCCCTGGGCCAGACTTGGAATTGATATTCTTTTGGGGATGCCCGTTGATAAAATCGCCACTTTTCAGCAGCAGATGTATCTACCCGATTATTTATCCCGAAACATGGGTCATACGTTGCGATCGCATCCGAACAATGGCCATATACGGTTGTTGGGTCCCGAGCATATGATATTGGAAATGGATCCGGAGCAATCAGGTTTTCATCCCCCTGTCATCGGGCCGTTACATGCCGGGTGGTTATTTCTTCTTGCAGTACTTGCATTGAGCTTTTTTGCCGGGACTAAGGGCAAGAAATGGTTTGACGGGATATTTCTTACCATTCTCGGATTACTTGGGATCGTTTTGATATTTATGTGGTTTGCGACCAGTCATCAGCAGATGGAGTGGAATTTGAATATTCTTTGGGCCAATCCGGCTGGACTGCTTTTCACCTGCTTTGTTCTTAGGAATAGTATGCACAAGGCTTGATGGGTTTATGGGATATTGATGGCCTTGTCCGTTCTGACCCTCTTGTTCTGGAAACTTATCCCACAGGATTTTAATCAGGCTTTGATTCCAATAATTATAGCTATCGTGGTGCGGGGTGCCGATCATTTTATTCCGGTGTGCTGCCCGTCTATTAGTTTAACAATATTGAAGAATAATGCAGGTTAGTATGTTAGTATTCTTTTCTTTTTTCCTTGATGAAAATAAAAAAATCAAGAAAAAATTAGCCTACCCACCCGCAATTCCTCCTTGACCCGGCCGATTTTTTCGGGCTTTCGCGCCGTTAGTAGCTATGTTTGGTTGAAATCACACGTTTCGGAGGTGTTTTTTAAATGGCACTTATCATTAGGTTAAGAGAAATTTGTTTGCAGCTAAAGCTGCGGTAAGAATAATTCGGGTTACAATCCGGTAAAAAGGTATTAATCAATTTTCAGCTTATCAATATTCTCCCTTATGGTTTGGGCACTCTTTCTCAAGGCCTCGGTCTCCTGTTCGTTTAGCCTGAAAGGCAGCGTGGCCAGTACGCCTTCGCTGCTAACGAGGTGAGGCATGGATAGAGTCACATCCTTCACTCCGGCTATTTCCTTGACCGGGGTGCAGATGGTTATGAAGGCCCTGTGGTCATGTTCTATGATATCCACAATCCTGGATATTGCTCCTCCGACCCCATAATAGGTAGAACCTTTACCCTTAATGATCTTGTAAGCTGCATGGCGCACCTGATCATCGATATCTTGTTTTACCGGGTCATCGAACTTTTTATTTCTCAGGGCAGCAAACTCTTCCACGGGAAATCCTCCAATGTCTACTATCGACCAGGTTAGCACTTCAGAGTCTCCGTGCTCGCCTATTACGTAACCATGAACATGGGCGGGATCCACTCCCATATAATTTCCGAGCAGTGTTCGAAATCTGGCGGTATCCAGCGTTGTTCCCGTACCAAATACCTTGAAGGGGGAAATTCCTTTTTTCTCGGCATGTTTCGTAGCCAAATGGGTCATAATGTCTACCGGATTGGTGGCAATAAGCATGAGGCTGGCGGGAACGTAATATATGATATTATCCATAATATCATTGAGAATGGCGGCATTTTGATTCATGAGCTCCAGTCTGCTCTGACCGGGTTTCTGAGCTACACCGGCTGTTACGATCACCATTTTCGCGCCTTCCAGATCGGAATAGTCACCCGCGTAAACTTTCACATGATGTACAAAAGGACTCGCGTGGCGTATGTCAGCCGCCTCAGCTTCCGCTCGTTCCTTGTTTTTGTCGATCAGTATAATTTCACTCGCACCTCCGCGCAACATGATCGCATAAGCTGCAGTTGACCCGACAAATCCGCTTCCTATAATTCCTAGTTTCATAAATAACCTGTTTGTTTTCCCTAGTTCAAACTGTGAATCTTTTTTATTGTTCACAAGAAAATTTACAAGATAATTTAAATATAGGAATTTTCTTCAATATATTCTTCCAGTTTATTTAATGCTTCGGGCATATTTCTTCTTGCAAAACCAATGCGAAAATGGTTGCCGTCGAAGTCGTATACTTCCGGCGGTAATAGCATAACGCCTTTTGATTTCAGCAAATCCTTACAAAATTCGTTGGCGTCTATATTTCCTTTCAGTCTTGGAAAGGCAATCGGACCGGCTTTTGGGATATACCAGTCAAAGAGGGTATCGTATTTGGTGAAGAAACGGTTCAGAAGTTTAAGGTTGTACCGGATGATCTCGTGATTCCGGCGAAGTATTTGTTCCTGGGCCTTTAATCCCATAATGGCCAGTATTTCACTGACTGCACTGTTGCAGATGGTTGTATAATCTCTGAAGATCTGGAAATCGTTCAACCATTGATGATTTTTAGTGATCAGCCATCCAATCCTCAAACCGGCAAGTGCAAAAGTTTTTGACATGCCAAAAAGGGTAACGGATTTTTCGTACAGATCGGCTACAGAAGGTAGGCGGTTTTCTTCTTCGTATTCAAGGTATTGATACATTTCATCCGAGTATAGAATGGTATCGTTTTTCTTGGCGAGGTCAACAATCTCTTGCTGAACTTTTTTCGAAATGGTGGAGCCTGTCGGGTTATTGGGAAAGTTAATGACAAGCAGTTTTGTTTTATTGCTGATAAGTTGTTCAAGATCTTCCGGCTCAAAATTCCATCCGTTTTTAAACCTGGGTTTCCAGAATTTCACATGACAACCCAAAGACCGGGCCACTTCATAGAGTGATTGATATCCCGGATAGGTTGTGATCACTTCATCACCCTTTTCCAATAAGGTGTTCATTGAAATGAATATCCCTTCCTCGGGAGCGAGAACAAGAATATCTTCCGGTTTGACCGACCGGTACAAACCGGCTATCTCTTCCCTCAATTCCGGGAGTCCTTGTGTATCGCTATAGCCAAGTTTTAATATGTTCCACATTTTCATGGTTTCCCCATGGATCATGGAAAGCAGATCTTTGAGCGGTAAGGGATCACAATCCGATGCACATAGGATATATGGTGCCGTAAATTCATGTTTGGCAAAGTACCTCTCTAGTTTGAATGGCTGGAAATGCATTTTTGGCGTAAAATAAAAAGAAATATATACAATTCAAAATTTTTGTGATTATTTTGCTTACCTTATGTGAAGGCTATATCAGGCCTGATTTTTTCAAATGGAAAAATATTGTTAATTTTCTCCCCCTTAATTTTCAATAGAGAATTAAAAAGGAGGAATTATGAAAAAATTGATCTTTTTTTGAAGCCACGAATGCATTAATAAACTGGAATTTTGCTTTAATCATCTGGGTAAAATCATTTTGCAGATATTCATTTTTTACATTTGGGTTTAAGGCCTATTAACTATATGGAAAATCGAAGAATCCTATATTTTTGTAGAAAATTTTAAAAATTATGTCTTATGAAAACTTCAGTGAAAGAAAGACTTTTTTCTCTTGATGCCCTGCGGGGTTTTGATATGTTTTGGATTGTCGGAGGAGATGTGCTTTTTCGTTCCCTGGGAAAGGTTACCGACTGGCAATGGGCTGATTGGTGGTCTAATCAGCTTCATCATGTGGAGTGGGCAGGTTTCCATGCCTATGATCTGATCTTTCCCTTGTTCATGTTCATTGCAGGAGCAGCCATTCCTTATGCTCTGACGGGTAAACTGGAAAAAGGTGTTCCCAAATCCGCACTTCACCGTAAAGTGGTTAAGAGAGCCGTTATTTTGGTCATATTTGGTTTGATCTATAATGGACTCCTCAATTTTAATTTTGGTGAACTGCGGGTGGCCAGCGTTCTCGGGCAAATTGGTATTGCTTACCTGATCGCCGGTATGATTGTGCTGCATACACAAAACTTCAGGCAGCGCCTTTTCTGGCTTATAGGAATACTGCTCGGTATTGCCGCGGTTCAGCATTTGATACCCGTGCCGGGTCACGGAGCAGGTGTACTGACCCCTGAAGGTTCCATCAACAGCTATATCGACAGGATGATCCTGCCCGGTACCCTTTACGGCGGTACATTTGATCCTGAAGCCCTGCTTTCTATTGTGTCGGGCGCCGGGATTACTCTGATGGGCGCATTGGCCGGAGCATAACAGCGGGACAAAAAGGTAGGGGATTAACGTAAAAG
>JAIPAF010000059.1 GCA_021740225.1 Bacteroidales bacterium
TTTATCAGATATCATCAGGTCTAGTATGATCACATCGGGCTGATATTCCTCTATTTTCTCCTCAGCTCTGCTGCCTTCGATTACTGATAAGGTTTGATAACCATAAGCACTCAGCAGATTCTCTATCAGCATGTTATTTATTGTCGAGTCGTCTATATTCAGTATCTTCATGACTATTTACCTTATCGCTTTATATATTCTTGCAATAGTGGTTCCAAAAAACATTTAAAACTGATTAACAAATACTTATGTAAATCCATGAATGTAGAGGTAAACGGATACTGTAAGCAATCTTACATGCTTTGGGTCTGTGGAAAACAACTTCTGTAAGAAATCGTACAGCATTGAACTGCAATTCTTCGGAGGTATTAGATGTTGCATATCAATCAATTTTATAACGGTTATACAATTGTTCGCGTTTTAAGCCCAAATATCGGGCTGTTTTGCTTTTATTGCCATTAAACCTTTTCAAAGCCTCCCGGACAATATCCCTGCTGAATTCTTCAAGATCGAATGGCTTGCTCAGCAATTCATCAATAAGGTCAGATCTTGATCTGCTTATTAGATTCATCTTATTAAAAAACGACTGGGTATGGATTCTGTCCAGCTCATCTTTGGTCTGAAGATGTTCAAATCTGATGGTATCCCCTTCGATAAAGATCATGACCTGGGTAATAAAGTTCTTTAATTCCCGTATATTACCGGGCCAGTTATATAAGTACATAAACTTAAACACTTTCCCCTGAATATAGCGTACATCTTTTTGGAAATCATTATTTAATTGTTTAACAAAAAATGACAAAAGGGGGATAATTTCTTCACGGCGTTGTTCGAGTGGCGGTATGTCAATTTTTACAACATTAAGCCTGTAATAAAGATCTTTTCTCAGTTGCCCGTTTTCAAGCATTTTCTCAAGATTCCTGTTTGAGGCAAAGATCATCCGGCAATCGACTGTTTCCTTTTTACTACTTCCAAGCTTATAATATTCCCCTTCTTCCAGAACACGCAGGAGCTTCGTCTGAATATCCAGATCAATCTCGCTAATCTCATCCAGGAAGAGGGTACCCTTCTCAGCCTTTTTTAAATATCCATCGTGACCCTTTTCGCTCGCACCGGTAAAAGCCCCACCAATGTATCCGAATAATTCAGATTCAAACATCTCTCTGTTCATATTGGTGCAATTGACGGCTATATACTCTCCCTGATTCTGATCCACCTCATAATGCATATACTTTGCCGCCAACTCCTTGCCCGACCCGGTAGTCCCCGTTATCAAAAGGGTTAATGTTGAAGTGGAGGCCATCTTCATTAGGTCTCTTAAGATGTTCTTCATGTTTTCCGAATAAACCATAAAGCCTTGTAATTCCGGACTATGAAAATTAAATTGGGGAGGTATTTCCAAATCGTCCAGACTCAAAATTTCTTCGTCATCAATGCTCAGCGGATCTATCATAACACAAAAACCTTTAGATAAAAACATCAAATGAACAGTTTTCCCATACCGGGACTTATCTGAGTAAAACATTTTTTATCCTGATAATCATCGGGTAAAAACTTTCCGGCCCCGGTGTAAAATTTCTTACAGTTCCATTATACCATTTTAAATAAAATCAAGTTACCATAATAACCCCAAAATTTTCAAAAAAATGAATATTGCATAAAAGCCGCTGAGAATGCTGACCACTCCCGGAACAGTTCAGTTCATACCAGTTGTATCTTTCCAGGTAATGGTAACCGTTCGTAAACCCCATTCTCTTGCTTTGTTAATATCATTTCCCATATAGATATCTATCTTCTTTTTCCAGCGGCTGTGCATTTTATCGGTCACCATATACCGGCCCGACAAGCCCTCGATATTTATCTTAACCCCGTAAGTTAAACCGGAATCGAGCAGATCTCTCGATACGGCAACAGCCTTTATCCCGGGCCTGAGTGTATCGCCCCAGGCTGCCACGCGAGGATCGTCCGAAGTTTGATTCTTAAGAGAATTGTAAGCAGAAGCAGTAACTTCCAATTGCTTTTTCTCATATTGCCGGCCGCATGAATAAAAAATCCCAATCATCCATATGACCATCATAATAAAGAAAAAAAACCGCTTAACAGCCAGTATGATTACATGCTGCTTGTTGTATGTATTATTGTATATCATCTCTAACCCGAATGAATCATTCTGACGCTAAATTTTAATTTTATTGAACAGAAAACTTCCCAATAGCAATACAATCACCAGAAAACCACTCAGGGCAGCAAAGCAAAGCAACGGATTCAACTGGGAGTCGGCCAGCATACCATATCTAATACCCTCTACACCGTAGGTTAACGGATCTATATAGGTCAGAAAAGAAAGCCAATCGGGAATCCTATCCAGCGGAAACAAAGCACCCGAGAGAAAAAATACGGGGAACAGCACAAAATTAACGATCAGTTGGAAACCATGGGTATCCTCCATCCTGGAGGCAAAGGCAATGCCAACCGAAGTAAAGGAAAGGCCGATCAGAAACATGAAAACCAAAGATATAAGAATACCGGAGAAACTTGGCAAACCCACCCCGATGGCAATGGAAATGATAAAAACCAATAATCCCTGCATCACCGCAGTAGTAGCACCGCCCAATGTCTGACCTATCATCAGGTGAAGCCTGGAAACCGGGGCAACGAGGGTTTCTTTCAAAAACCCAATCTGTTTATCAATCACCAGCTGGACTCCGGAAAACATACTTGAAAACAAAATGCTCATTGAAATGATACCAGGGGCAATAAATTCTACATAATTCACCTGCATTCCCGGTACTGCGATAGCAGAATTAAGTCCGAAACCAACGATAACCAGAAAGAAAAAAGGCATGCCCAGGCTTCCGATAATTCTGCTCTTCATTCTGAAATATTTCAGTACGTTTCTGTACCAAATGGTATATATTGCACTCATTCCACTCATCAACGCGATACTTTTCTATGTTGTCTCATTCTGTCCTTGACGCTGGCCTCCTGTTCTCTGATGGTTCTTCCTGTATAATTCAGAAATACGTCCTCCAAAGTGGGTACCTGCAAGGAAACCGACTCAATGGGCACTTCATTCAGAATTTTAATCACTTCAACTATTCTTTTTTCTGCATTTTGAAGGGTAACATCTACAAAACCATTATGCGAAGAAAGGTTATTCAGCCAATCCACACGGGCAAGTTTATCCTTCACTCTTTCGGTCTCGCTCGATTCTATCCTTATCACACTCTTCCCAACCCGTTCTTTTAAAGCGCTCGGTGTATCCAGGGCAATGATTCTGCCCCTGTCGATGATCGCCACCCGGTCAGAAAGTTTCTCCGCCTCATCCATATAGTGGGTTGTAAGTATGATGGTAACTTGCTTTTCCCGGTTCATGTTCCGGATATAATCCCACAGGTGGTTTCTGGTTTGCGGGTCAAGACCAAGGGTAGGCTCGTCAAGAAAAAGGATACTGGGTTCATGAAGCAACCCCCTGGCAATTTCAAGCCTTCTTTTCATTCCCCCGGAAAAATTCTTCACCAGTTGCTTTTTACGATTATCCAGCTCAACCAATGTCAACAACTCATCGATCTTTTCCCGGCTCTTTTTCATGCCGTACAGCCGCCGGTGAATGTCCATGTTTTCCCATGCTGTAAGTTCCTCATCAAGGGTGGGATCCTGAAAGACTACTCCTATTGATCTTCTTACATCTGCTTTCTGTGAAAGCACATCATATCCGTTTACTGTTGCCGATCCTTCTGTGGGAGAAAGCAAAGTGGACAATATGGACAGTGTAGTGGTTTTTCCCGCACCATTTGGTCCCAAAAAACCAAATATCTCCCCCTTTCGGATGGAAAAACTAATGTCATCCACCGCCACCAGGTCGCCAAACCGCTTTGTGAGATGCTCTACTTTAATCAGTTCCATAATCCCTCTTTCAATAATACATTCCAACCAACTCCGGTCAGCAAAGACTTACAAAGTTAAAAAATGGGTTTCTAATTATCAATTTGTCTGAAATCATTCGTAAAAATCTTATGGAAAACGATTCAAGTCCATTTATGTTCAACTTTACCGGTAAAAAACAATCAAAAGAAATACAACCCACAAAACAATTCATTTTCGGCGGTCTTGTAATAAGAATGAACTCAAAAAGGAAAAAAATATTTTATATCTGAATCACCCCGGAGATCTGATACATCAAACGGATTATTAATATATTCCGGAAAATTGCGTTCAAAAGCTATTCAAACAAGCGAAAATGCTCAATTTGGATTGAAAAAAATAATAAATCACAAACAAACAAAAACTTAAAGAAACCCGTTTCTCAATTCTGTTCGGTTAAATCTTTCTTTTGTCTTTCATATTCCTCATCGCTGATTTCACCCCTCAGATAACGTTGCCGCAAATTCCTCAGACTGGTACTTCTGAAAGTACGTTTGCCCCTTTTACCCATACGGCGAAGCAACATCCATACGATAAGCAAGCCTATAATCAGGGCCATGGTCACTACCAGGTCCGAACCTTCATTATTGCCTTGCTGTAAAATGATTAATATGTTCATAACCATATACTTTTTTCTATTTGCCGGGTTAATTCCTTTTTACCTTTATGCTAATGTACCTGTGGAACTTCATCAAGCTCTACATCAAAGGTGAGATTTGCCATGCAATCATCATACTTATGAATGAGCTCTTCCTGGTTTCTGGCTCCGAGAAAAAGGTTGGCCAATTCGTAACTGTAACTGTCCTGTCCTTGTAACTCTGAAAGGTGCATTCCTTCCTTAACATGTAATTTAAGCGTCAACTCCGGATATTTTTCCCTGAGTTTATCCACCTCTTCCTGGCTGGGCACTTTTTTCACTCTTCCGGGTTCATAAATCCGGAGCATAAAATTGCTTGCAATCCGATAATTCCCTTTGTATTCAAGGGCTTTTGGCCGCCGCCCCAGGGCAATATTGAGCATGATGGAATGATGGGATACTCCGTGTACTTTTTCAAAGATATCGGTATGAGCCTGGGATATTCTGGGATTAATTTCAAGCAAAAAAATATGATTCATGGTATGATTATAGAAAAACTCAATATTAAAGGCTGAATTGTTCAGTCCGATCTGGGTAATGGCCCTTCTTGTCAGATCCGCCATCCGGAACTGAATTTCCTGAGGAAGCGAGGAAGGATATTCATAACGGGCAAAAGATGATCGGTCTTCTTCTCTCACAGAATCCACAATACCATAAACAACCACTTCTCCGTCATAAACATATCCTTCCACAGTACACTGGTGGCCGCTAACAGGGGATTCGGCAATACAAGTCTCATTCATGTAAGCAAATTCTTCAGGAAGATGATAATTCTTAAAAATATAATTGAAGGGTTCGGACATATACTCGATATGTTCTCTCACTTCCTGCATGTAATCATTGAACTCGTATTCGCTGTTGATCCTGTAAGCCAGGAATGAACGGAACGACTTAATGGGTTTGATCCAAAATGGGGGTATCATCTCAATCTTTTGATAAGCCTGATTATCAAAAGGATCAAAAGCCACAAACATAGGAACACTTCTGGGAATCACCTTGTTTTGTTCCAATCTGCTCCAATACTTATGCTCACACTTCAACACGCTTTCCAAGGAAGGAGCAGTCAATTTATACCTGTCTGCAATAATGGGAACCAGGTCAGTGCCGGGAAAATCGTAATAAGAAACAACGGCATCAATCTTGCCATGTTGATCGATGCGTTCGAAGGCCGTTTCAATGAGCTTTTCCATGTTGAATTGCTCCAGCCCCCGCATTTCTTGATATTTGACTGCAGGGTGAAACTCACAATCCTTTGCCTCAGGTAATCTGTTGAGCTTCTCCAGGTTAAAATCATCAAGGCCTACAACAAAAATTTGTTTTTTGTCAGTCATTATCTGTTCTATACAATTATAGGATTAATAATAAAATATGTAAACGTCCCAAAACTCATAAAAAAAATTGAATTTACACCTTTCAACCGGAAAGTTTTATAAATATTTCTTTCGAAAAGCCATATCGGTAGTTTGAATTTAACCGGTATAATCTCGAACCGGGGATATCGCCGGCAATTGCTCCTAACATGGAAGTGCTTTGATTATATTTGTATGTTCCGGGTATTTTCTGATCATTTCATCCTGCGAAAACATTTCAAAATCCTCAAAATGAAAGCCAGGTGACATATTACAGCTAACCAATATAAAACTCTCCGGTTCAGCAACTTCTCCTCCAAAGATGGTTCCACCCGGAACCAGCAGAGACAGATGCTGATCTTTATCCGGGTCATTGCCCAAAACATGGTGCTCAAATTTACCTCCAGGGGTGAAAAAATACAGATTCATCGGCGAGCCATAATGAAAATACCAGTATTCATCATATTTTAACCTGTGAAACCGCGAAGGTATTTCAGAAGGCAGCAGGTAAAAGATGTTCGTCGCCAGATTCCTTCCTTCCACAGTTTTTTTGTTTCTGTATGTTTCTCTATAATAGCCTCCCTCTGGATGCTTGCTTAAAGTCAGCTGTTCTATCCAGTATTCCGCACTCTTTTTATTCATTATTAAATGGTTTCCGGGTTTACCTAGTCCACAGATGGTTACCCTTGCGGCATTGAATACTGAGAATAACCGAATGAGCATCCATCAATATACAAAGATATTAAATCAAAAGATTGTACCGTATTGTTGATGCTTAAATTTAGGTAAAAGCATTTTGGTTAATGCTATTTTCCACTTTAACAGAGATGAATAGGCTTCATCCCAAATTTCCATTGTGGTTTCTTCGATGGATTTTGCAGGAGGACCTCCCGAATTCAGGAATATACCAAAATTCATTTTTCAATATTACTTCTATAAGTTAAATTTGTTTAACAAAATCACAAATTTTATAATATATTTGTAGCTCACATTTTTAAATAAACAGATAAAACTAATAGTCAAACTTTTAAAAAAAAGAGAAAAAGATGGCAGAAAAAAGAGTTTACAGTTTTGGGAATAAACAAGCCGAAGGCGGAGCGCACATGAAGAATCTACTCGGCGGAAAAGGTGCTAATCTAGCTGAGATGAGTTCTATTGGAGTACCGGTACCTCCGGGCTTCACAATTACTACAGAAGTTTGTACTGAATACAATAAATTGGGTAAAGATAAAATTGTCGAATTGCTCAAGGATGATGTAGAAAAGGAAATAGCAAAAATCGAAGAGCAGACCAACACGAAATTTGGAAGCAGTGAATCTCCCTGTTTGGTATCCGTAAGATCCGGAGCAAGGGTATCCATGCCCGGGATGATGGATACAGTGTTGAATCTTGGATTGAATGACGAGGCCGTGGAAGGTCTAGCCAAAAAAACCAATAACGACCGCTTTGCCTGGGATTCTTACAGGAGATTCATCCAGATGTACGGGGATGTTGTCATGGGTTTAGAACCAGAAAGCAAAGAAGATCCTGATCCTTTCGAGGAGATCATTGAGAAACTGAAAGAAAAGAAAGGTGTTGAAAAGGATGTAGATTTAAGTACCGATGACCTGAAAACGATGGTCCAGGAATTCAAGGACATCATTAAGAAACGGCTTGGTAAGGAATTTCCACAAGACCCATGGGAGCAGTTATGGGGTTCCATCATGGCTGTATTTGACAGTTGGAATACCAAACGTGCCAAATATTACCGGCAGATTAACAAGATACCCGAAGAATGGGGTACAGCAGTAAATGTTATGGCCATGGTATTTGGCAATATGGGAGAAGATTCCGGTACCGGTGTAGCCTTTACCCGTGATGCTGCCACCGGGGAGAATGTATTCAACGGAGAATTCCTTATGAATGCCCAGGGTGAGGATGTTGTGGCAGGTATTCGCACTCCCCAGCAAATCACCAAGGCAGGATCGCAAAACTGGGCTCAGTTACAGGGTATTTCAGAAGAGGAGAGAAAGAAAGTGTATCCTTCTCTTGAAGAGATGATGCCCGACATATACAATGAACTGTATGAGGTACAGGAAAGACTGGAAAAGCATTACAAAGATATGCAGGACCTTGAGTTTACCATTCAGGAAGGTAAACTGTGGCTGCTTCAAACCCGTAATGGTAAGCGGACAGGTGCTGCCATGGTTAAGATTGCAATGGATATGCTGGATGAAGGCGTGCTAGATGAAAAGACTGCCGTCTTGAGAAATGAACCCAATAAACTGGACGAATTGCTACATCCCGTGTTCGAACCGGAGGGACTAAAACAGGCCACAACCATAGCCAAAGGCTTGCCTGCCTCCCCCGGCGCTGCTACCGGTCAGCTTGTTTTCTTCGCTGAGGATGCAGAAGAATGGGGTAATCAAGGAAAAGACGTAATTCTGGCAAGGACCGAAACTTCACCGGAAGACCTGAAGGGTATGAATTTGGCCAAAGGAATCATGACTTCCCGTGGAGGTATGACCTCACACGCCGCTGTTGTTGCCCGGGGTATGGGAAAATGTTGTATTGCAGGTGCCGGCAGTGTCAAAATCAACTATAGACAAAAAACCATGACCGTTGATGGAAAAACCTTCAAAGAAGGCGACTGGGTTTCCCTTAACGGAAGTACCGGTGAAATATACGAAGGAAAAGTTCCTACTCACGATCCTGAATTGAGCGGCAATTTCGCCAGGGTAATGGAGCTTTCCGAAAAATACGCCAAGATGTCGGTACGAACCAATGCCGATACACCCTATGATTCCAAAACAGCCAGAAATTTCGGAGCCATCGGTATCGGACTTTGCCGTACCGAACACATGTTCTTCGAAGGCGACAGGATTAAAGCCATGAGGGAAATGATCCTTTCCACCAAGGAAGAAGACCGAAGGAAAGCATTACACAAGCTGTTGCCTATCCAGCGAGAAGATTTTGAGGGTATATTTGAAGCCATGCAGGATCTGCCGGTAACAGTAAGATTGTTGGATCCCCCATTGCACGAATTCGTACCCCATGAAGAAAAGAACCAGAAGGAAATGGCTGATGAGATGGGTGTAAGTCTTGAAGAAGTACAAAAAACCATCGATTCGCTTGATGAAGCCAACCCCATGCTGGGCCACAGAGGCTGCCGCCTGGGTAACACTTATCCGGAAATTACCGAAATGCAGGTTAGAGCCATTATAGAAGCTGCCCTTAACCTGAAGAAAAAAGGCATTAAGGCCTACCCGGAAATTATGGTGCCCTTAACCGGAATATACGAAGAGATGAAAATGCAGGAAGATATAGCGCGCAGAACTGCTGAAAAGGTTTTTGAAGAAAATAATGACCGGGTGGATTACCAAGTCGGTACCATGATTGAGGTTCCACGGGCAGCCGTGGTTGCAGACAAAATTGCAGAATCAGCGGAATTCTTCTCTTTCGGTACCAACGATCTTACCCAGATGACTTTTGGATTTTCCAGGGACGATGCAGGAACATTCCTCCCTGCATATATGAACAGCGGCATACTGAAAAACGACCCGTTCCAGATGCTGGACCAGGAAGGCGTTGGGGAACTCGTTGAAATGGGTACCAAGCGAGGAAGAAAAACCCGTAAGGATCTCAAAGTGGGAATTTGCGGTGAACATGGAGGAGAACCCAGTTCAGTGGAATTCTGCCACAGCGTGGGTATGAATTATGTCAGCTGCTCACCTTACAGGGTACCCATTGCAAGACTTGCTGCAGCACAGGCAGCTATAAAAGAAAAGCTGTCATAATAAAACAAATAACTGTTAACAACCTTAGAGAGAGGCTATCCAAACTAAAGGATAGCCTCTTATTTTTTACAGAACATATCAGCCCGGTAAAAAAAACAAAAGAAATAAACAAGTAAAACACCCTCTAGAACAATCCCTTTTGTTTTCCACTCCATGTTTCTTTATATAAAAACATTCCAGCGTTTTATGTTATTAAACATCAAGGGGATTCTAACTATAATCCTTATCTTTGGGTTAAAACACAAAAAAACATTCAAAACTTATGAATCACCATCTTCATAAATCAAAGGTGGATCAGCTTCTTAAATCAATGGATAATATTCGGGCCAATCTCTCCACCGATCAAATTATCCGGCACGTGATCACTAATGAGGAGGCCATTGTATCCGAAAGCGGTGCCCTGGCAACCTGGACTTCCAAAGAATCAACGGGACGGAGCCCGGAGGACACAGTTATTGTTC
>JAIPAF010000060.1 GCA_021740225.1 Bacteroidales bacterium
TATTTCTATAATTGATGAGAGTGGGGATATTTGGGTGACACCCTCAGCTGTGGATAAGGGTTCACTGCAGAGGGAAGATATTGTATGTGTCAGGAAGGATGATACAAAAGTCGGGCGACACAAGCCTTCTTCGGAATTTCCTTTTCATAAGGCGATCTATGAACACAGACCCGATATTAAGGCAATCATCCATGCCCATCCTCCCGCACTGGTCTCTTTTAGCGTTGCACGAAAAATCCCAAATACCAACATCATACCCCAGGCCAGAAATGTCTGCGGTCCCATAGCCTATGCCCCATATGCCCTTCCGGGTAGCACCGAGCTCGGAGAAAGCATTGCAGGGGAATTTAAGAAAAACTACAACGCCGTGATCATGGAAAATCACGGAGCGGTCGTTGGCGGCACCGATCTGCGCGATGCATTTCAGCGCTTTGAGACACTTGAGTTCTCAGGAAGAACCATCATCAACGGGAAGACCATTGGAGAACCGGTATACCTGTCCGATGAAGAAATAGAGAATTTTGAGAAGCAAATACCCCGTCTGCAACCTGAAATGGATAGTGTTAGCTATCCCTCTGATGAGAGAAATATCAGAGAATCCATTGTCAATATGGTAAACAGAGCATGTGAGCAAGGGCTGATGATAAGTTCCTACGGAACCATTTCAGTAAGATGGAGAGATAATGATTTTTTAATAACCCCCACCAATATATCCCGGTGGGATATACAAAGGGAAGACATTGTTCAGATCAGGGATGGCAAAAGAGAGCCGGGCAAACTCCCGAGCCGGGGTTTGTGGCTTCACCAGGAGATATACAAAAGAAATCCCAAAGTGAATTCCGTTATTATCACGCAATCTCCTTATCTTATGGCTTTTGGAGTAACGGGAGAGAAGTTTGATGTAAGAACGATTCCCGAGAGCTGGATCTTTCTGCAGGATGTTCCCAATGTGGCATTCGGATCACATTTCAGGGATAAAGATACCATACTGAACCTGATTGAGGAAGATATTTCCTGTATCATCATTGAAAACGATTCGGTGCTGGTTACCGGCAATGCCCTTCTGGATGCCTTCGATCGCCTTGAAGTGGCCGAGTTTAGTGCAAAATCTTTGACCATGAGTCAACCCCTGGGGAAATTAAATCCCATCAACGAAGAGCAGATCAGAGAGCTCAAGAAGAAATTTTTGACATGAGATAATATCTCGCCCACACATGATCCATATCCAGCTCCAGGGCCTTTTCAAATTCCGAACGCGCTTTTTCCTCGTTTCCTGTACCCAGGTAGCCGAGACCAATAAGATAACGGGCATTGGCTTTCTGTGCATCGGTAGATTGTTGTTCCCCAAATTTGGCAAAGAATCCCATGCTGGTGGTCTGTTCAAGTCTGTCTCTCCCGTTTTGTTTGATATCCAAAAGGATTTGAGAGGCTTTTTGTTTCATGCCCAGGTGTTGCAGGGCAAGGGCTTCGTAGAAGTGCTGCGTTGAAGCATTTCCTCCCTTCTTTGCAGAAACCGCATCTTTAAAATGATTTTCAGCTTTTTGGCGATCACCCATAGCATCATAGGTTTTTCCCGTGAAGTAATGGATTTGTGCCTGACGGCCTCCATGATACGATCTGGACGCTTCCATATTATCCGGATACTTGAGAGCCTGCCTGAAATCTTCCAGTGCCTTCTGATAGTCTTCATTCTGATACCTGTGTAAGCCTCTCATCAGAAAGGCATTCACATAAATGCTGCGAATACCGCCTCCGCCTTCCCATCTTCTGAAATAATTATCATTCAGGAGTTCAATGGCTTCATCATACCGACCGGTACGGATGTAAATTTGTATCAGCCGGGACAGGGCATCGTCACGCATGGCCACCACCTCCTTATTATTTTCAAGCAATTGGAGCCTTTTCCGAAAGGGAACATCTGCTTTCTCGTATACCGTTGCTAGCTCCGCAAACAGCCGGGGATCCAGGCTTCCCTTTTGTACAGCCTTTTCATAATAATCAATGGACTTGTCCAAATTGTTTTTTTCTTTATTGTATGCCATTCCCAGGTTTCTGAGCACATAAGGGTAATCCGCGTTGAGCGCTTTTGATCGCTGCCATTGGGCAATGGCTTTATCCCGCTGCTGATAGTAAAACAGCAGATTACCCAGGTAATAATGAGCCCGGTCATCATCAGGCTGTACCCGGGCAACCCGGTTGAGTACCCGAAAGGTCTCTAACCGGAAAGGAAAACAATAATCCGGCGACACAGAGGCTGCTCTCTCATAAAACTGCCGGGATTTTCTTTTCTCTCCCATCTGATCGTACACGTATCCCCTGTAATAATATACCAGGGGATGGCCGGGTTCTTTATAAGTAATATATTCGGATAACAGCTCCCCTGCATCGTTCCAAAGGCCGCTATTCATATAATTGGTTGCCAGCTCCAGATATGACTGCGTTTTATTGGCCTGAAGCCTTTTGTTCAACCGCTCGAATGTTTCCCGGGCTTTTCCCGTTCCTTCTTCCTTTTCAGCCAAATATAGCTCATAACCGGCCCACGGATGCAATGGATCTTCCTTAAGGGCTTCCCGCGCGATTTTTTTAGCTTCGCCATATTTTCCCATGTGCCTCAAAACAGAAGCCTTAAGGGCAAACGCTTTGTAATTGTTCCGGTTGGTTTCGATAGAACGGTCAATGTGGCGGAGAGCTTCCGGAAAATCGCCGTTTATACAATCGATCTGTGCCAGATGGAAATAGGCAGGAGCACTGAAACGGTGATCATAGGTAGCCCGGTAAAGGGCATCGTAAGCCTTTTGATTATTACCCAGGTATTTCCGGGTTAATCCCAGATAATAATGGGCTTCACCGTCACGGGGTTTGGTATATTTCCTGGTAATCCTTTTAACTGCCCGGTTTAAATGCTTTTTGGCCTTCTTCATCATACCCCGTTTGTAATAAAGGATTCCAAGCGACCGGTTGACGCGGTAGTTGCCCGAATCTCTCCTGAGCGCTTCCTCGTAATATGGATAGGGTTCCACGGAAGGGTTATGAAATTGTTCGATTCGCAAACCGGTCAGATAAAGCTCCTCGACGGTTTCTATCTCTCCCGGAGCCCTGGGCGGCTCCACAGGCTCGGGTCTTTCCTGTCTCTGGCGTTTATGTTTATGATGATACGTGACCAGTTCCGATCCATCTTCTGAAAATAGACTCAGTTGATAATTCTCCTCAAGGATTTCCGACGACCGGGCGATAATGGTTCTATAAGGGTTGTCCGGTGCAATATCCAGCTTTTCTTCAAAAAGAATCTCTTCTCCCTTTTTCAAAACCACCCTCACATTTTCAAATGAAGTGGTAGTGTTGGCAGCAATCATGAGGGAATCTTCCGAGACAGGTTCGATGTTTAAAGCCCCTTTCAAATTGGCCTTTTTCATGCCCCCGATCTGCCGGATCGGATACCAGTGCCATTTGAACTTTTTCGTTTCGTAGGGCTGGAGCCAACTGTAATCGGGCTGATTATCGGAATAGCCCCCGGCCATCAATTCAACATAAGGCCCGGCATCCTCGGTTAAAATGTTGTTCCACATGGCTCCCCTGCTGTTTTCACCAAACCCGGGACCCCACAGAAAGAACTTCTTCCCGGGTGCCACGTGATGATTGGCCACATAAGCTATGCCTGCCTCCTCACCGTGATCATAGCCTCCGAAAAAATCGTTCTCATAGTTCCAGGCGAAAAAGGAGGAAGGAGAAGGATGGTTCTTCCACCAGCTCAGGTCAACGCCGCCGGTGTAATCCGTGCCGCGCCAGACCTCGTCTGTTTCGGGCCAGGTTGTGAACTGGACTTTGCTGTGGAAGGTGACATAATCCGTACGGGGAGGAAAGATGATCTGGTAATCCTCATTGGCATGGGTTGCTACATTGGCCCAGCTTAGAAATGAGTTGGCCACCGGCGTCCGGTTAAAAATCTTCACCTGAGCTTCGAAGTACGATTTATCCGGGCGAAGGGTCAAACCGATAGCCCAACGCATGCGGTGGCGCAGCTCCAGTTCCCCGATCCAAAGCGTCTTGCTGCCATCAGCATTGTGTTCTATTTTATAGTCAACCGGTTCGAATACCCGGGAGCGGTGATGATGGGGCAAATCCCATTCTATCCCTCCGGAAATCCAAGCCCCAAGCATCCCGATTAATGCCGGCTTGATAACATCCTGACGATAGATAAAATCGTAACCGTTGCTCTTGTCACGGGCATAGAAAATACGCCCGCCTATTTCAGGAAGAACACACAGCTTGATGTATTGGTTTTCCAGGTAAACGGCTTCATAATCGTTTTCAACACGCTTGTTCGTAAGCTCATCATGGAAAGGGTACGGATAGATGTGGCCCTCTGCTCCCTGGTAAGCCCTGCCATGATAAAACACAGGCGCTTTTTCCGGCGGATTTACCTGGTAAGTGGGAATCGTTAAAGATTCTTCCCAGATCCTGACCTGATCCTGACTGAATGCCTTGGAAAACAGGATACCAAGAAGCGTAACGGTTAACAAAACAATTCTTAGGGTGCGCATGACGGGTTATTTTTAAAAATAATAAGTAAATTCAGGGGATGAATATAACATTTTCTCATCTTTCCAAAGCCCGAATTATTCATAAATAATTCTGAAATAAATTACATTGGAAAATTTATTTATCTTAGACAAATTTATTCTCATGTTCCTATGTTTTTCATTCTGTCAAAAATATTAAATTTTCTGCTCCACCCTTTGCTGTGGGTTTTCGTACTGATGCTACCTGCCTTGTTTTTGAAAAGACACAAACCGCGGCACATTTTCCTGCTCCTGGCTACGGCCTGCCTTTTTGTTTTTGGCAATGAATTTTTTGCCGGTTACATCACGAATAAATGGGAATATCCGGCGGTTCCACGGGATTCAGTGGAACACCATGATTACGGCATCGTTCTTTCGGGTATGGGTGCATATCATGAATCAAGCGGAAGCTTCCGTTTTTACGATGGGACCGACCGGTTCATACAGGCGGTTACCCTTTATCACCGGGGAAAAGTCGATACGCTGATTTTATCGGGAGGTTCAGGCCGTTTAATTGACAATAAACACAAAGAAGCAGCCCATCTTAAACAATATTTGCTGCAATGGGGTATTCCAGAAAAGGATATTCTTGTGGAATCCGCTTCGCGCAATACTTATGAAAATGCCCGGAATACCGTAGAAAAGTATCATGCTCCGGGAAGCACCTATCTGCTCATCACTTCAGCTTTCCATATGCGAAGGGCTCTTGCCTGTTTTCAAAACGAAGGCCTTACCCCGGATGTGTTTCCCACCGATCCCAATATAAAACCCTCGGGCAAGGAGCTCATTTACTATGTACTGCCCAATGTCCACGCATTTGAAAAATGGAACATATTACTCAAGGAGTGGGTAGGATATGTGGTCTACAAAATCATGGGATACCTTTAGTTAATCAATCGTCCTTTGGGTGGACACTTTACCTGTTTTATTTCTCCTCCATGCCCAAAAATAAACCGGTATGCCTGCCACAAGAAAAGAAGAGCCAAACAGTGCCCCAATGCCGGTGAAAGCAAGGCTGGAATAAAACATATATATGCATACGATCAAAAAAAGGATGGGTGTCACCGGGTAAAGCGGAACCTTGTAGGGAATATGCCCGGGATTCTGCCGCCAACGGAAAATAAACAGGGTAATGGTGGTAAGCAGAAGAAAAAACCAGAAGATCGGTGCCGTATAATCCACCATGGTGCTGATGGATTCTTTAGACCAGGCTCCCAATCCTACCAGCAAAAGTGCAATGATCCCCTGGATGATCAGGGCATTGAACGGGGTATTTCTCCGGGCATTCCAGTGCCCCATAAAACTAAATAACCTGAAATCTCTGCCCAGGGCATAATTCGTACGGGCCCCGGTTATAATGGTTGCGTTGGCTGTGGAAAGAGCTGCCAGAATAATAATAAGGGAAACCACCAGTGAACCGGCAGAACCAAAAATTTCTCCGGTGATGGCAGCCCCCACGGCTTCAGAATTCTTAAGCGTATCCAGACCCAGTACTTGCAGGTAAGCCAGATTGACAAGAATATACAATCCGGTGATAATTCCTATCCCCACGACCAGTATCTTAATGATGTTGCGTTTTACATTGATCAGCTCACCGGACAGATAGGCTGCTTCATTCCATCCGCCATAGGTTAAAAGAACAAAAATCATGGCCGAGCCGGCTGCACCCTGTGTAAAAAGGGAAACACCTCCCCCGCCCGAAGACACATCCGGCATATCGGCCGGAGAACCGGTTACCAGGCCTGAAACTGCAATAAAGACCAGTACAACCACAATGGCAGAAGTAAATCCCATCTGTGATTTTCCCGAATGCTTGGTGCCCCTCATATTCAAACCGGTAAGTAATATTACAGTGAACGCAGCATATATGGAAGAACTGTAAGGCCCCAGATCGACAATAAGGGAGGCATAATCACCCAAGACAAAAGCAACCAGGGCAATTGAGCCGGTCTGGATGACCGTCATTCTTCCCCATGATAACAAAAAGCCAATAGAAGAACCGTAAGCCTGGCTAAGAAAATAATATTCGCCTCCGGCATCTGGCTTAGACGAAGCCAGCTCTGCATAGCAAAGCGCGCCCAGAAGCGAAATGAACCCCCCTGCCAGCCAAAAACTCAAAAATTGGATCTCATTGGCAGAATGGCCAGCCACGATAGGAGGTAATCGAAATATGCCTACCCCTACGACAATCCCAACTACCACAGCCAGTGAACTTAAAGAGGTAAATGCAGGTAAAGGTTTATTCCCCGATGAAGTCTCCCGTGCTTTTTGCATAAGCTCACTTATGGGAAATTTTGTATTTTAAATTGGCCGACCAGTTTTTTATGGTTTTATTATCCCCGCTTCTGATTTGTACTTTTCCCATAATCATTTTTCCGTTCACCTCACCGTTATATACGTAATACATGCCGGAGTCGGGGTTAATGGCCGTAAAACTAATCCGGTCGCCCTTAAGCACCTTATCTTTTATATTTAATGAAACATCTTCTGTACGGATTTCCGGCTGAATCTCCTGAAAATCCTGTTCAACAGTCATGGTAAAGGTCTTCCCGTTGGTGTGCCACTGCCATTCGCCTTCTATATCGGCCGGAACAATCCAGTAATAAACATCATCATTCTCCACCCTCTTGTGTTTGTCGGGTTCCCAGTCTCCCATGTCAAAATCGTGAGATACCAGCTTTGTGCCCGGTTCCAGCTCATCCAGAAGCCTCGGACGCAATTTCCTGTTCACCGAACTCAGCAGATACATGGTCACCACATTGGCCCTGCTAAAATCGGTTTCAAAAATATCCTCCTGCAAAAACATCACTCTATCGGCTACATTGGCCTTTTGGGCATTTTCCCTGGCTTCTTTAATCCGTTCCGGATTCAGATCAACGCCGTGTCCGTATGCTCCCCGCTGTGCAGCATTGATAACGATGCGTCCATCTCCGGAGCCCAGATCAACGACATAATCACCCGGACCCACATCGGTAATTTCAAGCATCTCATTGACCACTTCATTAGGTGTGGGAACATAAGGTACATCCAGGTCCTGTGCACTGGCGGAGGAAGTCAGAAACATTGTAAAAACAAAAATAATTCCAGTAATAGAAAACAACATTTTTCCTGAGCCAAAGGAAATTGAACTTTTATCACAACAAAATTTTTCTTTAAGTTTATTCATAATTTGCGAATTTAGATGATTTTGCACCATTGTAATTAATGCTTACAATATTACGAATTATCATTCAAACTTCAATAATTTAAAAAAAACTCAAAATGTTAAAACAAGTTAATGCGGCGTTATGTAAGGGCCCGAGAGCGCAGGGGGCAAGGCATAGAGCGGATGGTTTAGGGCAAGAAGTCTCCGGATCCCGGGTTTCGAGTTCATACAAAGTCCCGGCTTTTCAATTTAATCCGTCTCCTTTAACGGTCACCACCAGCTTTTTATCCTGGGCGATTGGGAGAATAAGTTTAGAAACTACGCTCAGCTTGCCAATCTTGAAGTAAAACATGTGTGGGAAGAATAATGGAATCGGTCGGTCCTGTTTCCCCGACGCTATGGAAAATAAAGTCACCAATCCTATTTCGAAAGAGAAAGGGCAAAAAGTCAACCTCTTCCTCCACAAACCAATTACTCCTTTTTAATAATCTAACTAGGGTCTGCTGAAAAACTATCTAACAACATTTAAATTGTTGATAACTAATGCATAATGTTAACAATTCTATCTAATATTTTTTCTAAAATGCAAAGAAAAACGGTAAATTTCAGAAAAATCTTTGCATTATGATACGATATGAGTCAGCTGCCCAACTAACCATAGAGGAATTTAAAACTCCCTTTCAAACAAGCCTGTTGCCGGATAATAGGTGGGTTAAGCTTTCTAAGAAAGTTCCCTGGGATAAATTTGCCTCCCGGTATATGTCCATGATGAATGAAGACATTGGCAGGGAAGGCATTTCACCTCGTATTGTGCTGGGTGCATTAATCATAAAACATCTTGAAAACCTGGATGATAGAGGCACTATTGCTGCTATCCAGGAAAATCCTTACATGCAATATTTTATTGGACTACAAGAGTTTAATCCCAATCCGGTGTTTGATCCTTCCCTGTTTGTGGAGATAAGGAAACGAGTTGGTCCTGAGACATTCGATTCACTTACAACAGATCTGATCCAATCCGTTACCAGTGAGAAAGACCGGCGTCATAACAAAAACAATAAGAAGGATGATGGTGAAACTCCGGCCAATAAAGGAAAAATGAAAGCAGATGCCACAGCATGTGACCAATACATCACTTATCCTACAGATAATGGACTTTTGAATCAAAGCCGCAAGCAATGTGAAAAGTTTATAGACCAGCTTTATCTGTTAAACGGTAAAAAAGGAACCAAACCCCGAACATACAGGAGAAATCTGGATCAGGCTTATGTGGATTATTCCAAAAAGAAGAAGAAAAGTAAGGCCACGCACCGCAAGATGACACGCAAATTATTAGAAGGAGTCAAGCGGGACATCAAGCATATAAACACCATGTTAGATGAATTTGAAAGAGATGGTCGTCCATTTCCTTTAAAACCTGCCCAGCAACGGATGTTTTGGATCATTAATAGCGTTTATAGGCAACAAAAACAAATGTATGATACTCATAAGCATTCCTGTGAAGATCGAATTGTAAGCATTTTTCAACCTCATGTCAGGCCTATTCCAAGAGGCAAGACCAATGCTCAAATTGAATTTGGCTCTAAACTTGGTGTTAGCCTGGACGGTGGTTTTGCCCGGATCAATACCCTTAGTTGGGATGCGTATCATGAAGCAGGGGATCTGATTAGTCAGGTTGAAGCCTATAGAAAACTTCATGGCCATTATCCTGAACTGGTTCAGGTTGATAAAATTTACGCGACAAGAGAAAACAGGAATTGGCTGAAAGAAAGAGGAATAAGGATTACAGCCCCACCCTTGGGACGAAAGAAAACCAAAGATCCGGAGTCGTATTATCAAAAACGCAAAAAAGAAGCAATAGAGAGAAATCACATTGAAGCTAAATTTGGCCAGGGGAAAAATGGTTACAACCTAAACAAAATCAGAGCCAAACTCAAGGAAACCTCCGAGAGTTGGATTGCCTGTATATTCTTCGTGATGAATTTGATACATTACGAGGATATATCTATTTTTTCTCATTTTTAAAATCAATAGAAAAAACTATGTTTGTGATTGTTCAAAACATATTTTCGACATCTAAATTTAAAATGGCATTTGTTTAATAAAAATCTGCTATTAAAAATTGGCAAAAAACTTTACTTTTTCAGCAAACCCTAGTTATGAGTAAAATTAGATATTGTCCTTTGTGCAAAAGAAATGTAGAGCCAATGAAAAAAATTAATTGGCCCGTTTTTATAATATTATTAATATTGGGTGTTCTCCCTGGAATGTTATATGCCCTTTATTATAAGTTAAAA
>JAIPAF010000061.1 GCA_021740225.1 Bacteroidales bacterium
AAGACAAATATTCCTATCTTTGCCCAAACCATTACTTTTTTCTCCTTGCCTCTGAGAATCGAACGCATCTCGGACCCCAGGGCAAAAATCTGGGCATTGGTGGTAGACAGCACAGCAGCAAATAAGCCGATGATAGCCAGCGCCCCAACGGAGTCTGCCTGATCAAACAGCAAAGCATTGGAGAGAAAATCGCGCGTTGTCTCCCCGGCATAATTTATGGCTCCATACATTCCAATAAAAGCGGTTGGTAAAATAATAAGCAGGGCAAAAACACCGACGCCTATCGCCATTCTGTGCATAGACCTGAGGCTTTTCATTACCGCAATGCGAATCGTAAAGTGAGGTTGTGTTACAGGGATTAAAACGATGGCGATCATGGAAGTGATGAGAAACTGTTTGTTAAATAACCCGTTGGGACCGGGTGTAGAGAGCAATTGGCTGTTTACTTCTTTCACTCCCTGGAACAACGATGCTGTTCCTCCCTCATATCCAATACAAGTTGTGCCGATCAGCCATATTACTGTAAGCAGCACAAGTCCCTGGATGGCATCGCTGTAAACAATGGCTCTCAATCCTCCGATTTCGCTGTATATCAACATAACAGTCACAATGATGGCCGACCATCCCCATGAGGGTAATGAGCCGGGAAGGGTGGCATCGAGAAAGATGGATATCCCTCTGATCTGAATGGCCACATAGGGAATAAGAAAAATAAAAGCGCTGGTAAATAAGGCGTAGCCAGCCCACTTGTTCCTAAAACAGGACATCATCAAACCTGCAATCCCTTTAAATCCAAACCGGGTTGCCTGACGCCGCAATTTGTAACCGAACCAGAGAATAAAAAATACCATAACTGCGTCCGAAACGGCCAAAAATATCCAGGCACCGACTCCATGGTTTCTGAAAAAATCAGGCATCCCCTGGAAGGTGAAGGCACTGAACAAGGCTGCTGAATAGGTCAAAAAACCAAGAATAGAAGTGATACTTTTGTTGGCCAACATGAATTCATCGGCGGTCCGGTTTCTGCTGTATGATTTGATAGAGGCAAACACCAGCAAACCGACGTAAATGGCTGCAAAGATAATAAACCAGGTAATCATTGGCTTTCCTCCCATTTTTTAGATCCGGGGGCTATTGTAGAACCGTACAGGGTTAGTCCAACCAATAAAATACCTACAACAATTCCGGTCCATAATGTATATGGAATTCCGAAAAGTTCCGGTTTATACTGGCCTACAGGTGTCACCAGTGGTGTAAATGTTATCACCGTAAGCAATATTACGGCAGAAACAACAAGATACCAGCGAAGCTTCACTTTGTTTTTCATAGCAAGAGGTTTTTAAAATATATGGCTGTAATGGTTTTAACTTATCGGGTTTATGTTGAAGTTTTGGTGACAAAATATTCATTATACAATGCTTTTTTTGACCCGTCTTTGTTTTTTCTTGCGTTTTGTTTACCCTGAACGGCAGCCAGCTTATTCTTTCGGCTATAACAGGCATAAATATAATAATTCATGTGAAATATCCATGGATTCAATGACCGGAAGATTCCCAGGCAAACCTTCAAATACAACTTAATGACAATGAATGACCACCGAATGACTATTATCTTGCCCTGTCAACTCTAGCACCCTGCAACATTCAAACTCCCGTCAAACAATCAAACTCCTGTCAAACTCATTTTTGCTAACCTACTGATTTCTTCTTATTGCCTACTGCTTACTGAATTCCTCTCCCCAATTCTCATGCAGCTCTTCACTCAGCCTTTTGATCAAAGCTTCGTTCTGCGGCATATCAGAGATGTCTCTCGTCTCTTCCAGATCTACCCTGTGGTTGTAAAGCATCCGTTCATATATGGCGGTGTCTGCAGTGCTCCATTCTGTATAGAGGTATTTGTCTGTTTTAAGGGATACCCCGTCATACCATTTGCTGATGACATGGTCTTTCCATTCCATGTTGGGACTTTTCATTACCGGTACAAAGCTGTTGCCTGCCAGGTGGTCGGGTTGGGGCAGATCGCAGAGGTTGCACAGAGTAGGGTAGATGTCTACAAATTCCACCAGGGCATCGGTCTGCTTTCCTCCATCAATCTCCGGATCCCGTACAATTAAAGTACTTCTTAGTGAAGTCCTGAAATTACAGTGCTTACACCACAAGCCGTGTTCCCTGAGGTTCCAGCCGTGATCACCGAACAGGATGACAGTAGTGTTTTCCGCCATATCCAATCTTTCCAGTTCATCCAGCACTTTGCCGATTTGGGCATCCACATAGCTCACGCAGGCATGGTATCCATGGATTAGTGTTTTTGCCATGGAATCGGAAACAGGGCCTTCCTGTGGAATGTTCCCGTAATTGCGCAGTTCTCCCCAGTTGTGCATGGCTTCATCAGGTGCATCAATGGGTTGAAAATCGTTGTAGGGCAGTCTGACCTTTTCACGCTCATACTTATCCCAGTATTCGGCCGGGGCATTGAATGGCAGGTGTGGCTTGAAAAAGCCAAGAGCCAAGAAAAACGGGCTGTCTTTTTCTTTTATACGTTGCAGGTCGGCAAGGGCTTTGTTGGCTATTTTCCCATCCCGATAAGCCGAATCGGGAACGGCAGCATTTTCCCATGCCGGACCCCGTCGACTTCCCGAAGTATCCCTCCGGATGTTTTCAGGAAGCTGATAATCCCTCCATGATCCTTTTGTCGGTGGCCTCCAGTTTTCATCCCAGCTTTCGGACCGGTCTTCCTGATGATGAAAGACCTTGCCCCGGGAAAGGGTATAGTACCCGTTGTTCTTAAAATGCTGCGGAAGACAGGTGACATTGGGAGCTGTGCTGTCGGCCCATGTGTAATAATGCAGAAAACGGTCGCGTGTTGGCCGCAGGCCGGTCAGCAAGCTCGCACGGGAAGCGCCCGAAACGGGAATGTTGCAGTATGCCCGCTGAAAGAGCACTCCGTCGGAAGCCAGCCCGTCAAGGTTAGGTGAGTGGATCTGCTTCTTGCCGTAACAACTGAGTTCCGGACGCAGATCATCAACTACGATTAACAATACGTTCTTCTTCTGTTCCGGCTTTTCGGCTTTTTGTTCCTGTTGGCCGGTCTGGCACGATCCCATTGATGCTGCTACAAGAAATGCAGGGAGTCCGATGATTAAGGTGTTTTGGAGAAAAATTCGGTGAGATTCCATGAGATCTTGAAATTAAAATGCGAACTTTATTCAAAAGTAATATATCTTATTGTTTATTTTTAGAGAAAAAACGGATTTTCTATTTTATCTTGAAGTTTTCTGCCTATAGCTTAACCTGCAAATATAATATTTCTAAATTTTTTTGATTTGTACGGAACATTTCCGTATATTTACCGTTCTAAAATAAAAATAAAGGCCATGGAAACACAAAATAATAAAAGAAAAGAGCGAATTGATATAAGAGTAACACCAAAGGAAAAACAGTTATTTCTTAAGGCTCTTAAATTGAATGGAGAGAGATCCCTCAGTGCATTTATCACTCGGGTGGTTAAAAACAAGTCATTTGAGATCATAGAAAGAGAAAATCGAATACTTGCAAGTGAAAGAGATAAAGAAATCTTTTTTGATTCTATATTTAACGATCAAGAGCCCAATCAGGCATTAAAAGATGCAGCTAAGAAATTTGAATCATCCCAAGATTAAATTATATTGGAAATAACTCTATTAGATACAAGAATTCACGACAGAAGCAAGTTTAATTGCGGGGAAGATTCGCTAACACAATATTTAAAAAAACAAGCGAATCAAGACATGAGAAAAAAACTTGCCGCTTGTTTTGTACTTATCCCAGATGAGAGTGACATAATCAAAGGATATTACACTCTTGCAAATGAGAGTATTGATAAAGATGAGGTTCCGGACAAGTATAAAAAGAAAATTCCCGGAAACTATAACGTATCAGTAACATTATTAGGCCGTTTGGCGAGAGATATAACTATGAAAGGAAAGGGGATGGGAGAATATCTTCTTATTGATGCACTAAGAAGAAGTTACAGAATTTCAAAGAATGAAGTGGGTTCAATGGCTGTTGTTGTAGATCCAATCAACCAAAAAGCAATCTGGTTTTATTCGAAATATGGATTTATCCTTTTACCAGACAGTGGTAGAATGTTTTTACCAATGAACGCAATATCAAGATTGTTTAAAAAATAAACCTGAAAAGGGTTTATTTTTTGCAATATTTAGAGATAATTTCGTGAACTTTGAATATATGATCTGCTTTGAAGTTATCGAAGAAGCTTAATTTTTTTGTTGCTTTGATATGGTAGATAATTTAAAACAAATCATTTCCTCCAATTGGCTAACTGAAATGATAGATAATCATAAACAAAAAGATTAAAATATGAAACGCAGAAATTTTTTGATCAGTCTTGGCAGTGTAGCCGGAGGCATCAGTACATTGCCGTTGTTTTCATTCAACCGGCCAAATCCTGCCAACAAAGAATCTTATTCAGGCAATCCAAACATTCACCCTTCTTCCCGCTCTGATATCATGAACCGCATCGGCAAACCGCTAAAGGTTCAACCCGTGCTGTTGTATGAACTACACCAGCCACAGGAGTCTGTATCCTGGCGACCATGGGGAGGCTTGATCAAACAGGAAGATGTGGATAAGGAAGAAAACCGCATAAAAACAGAGTTGAAGAAGTTGGAGGCTTATGCTGATTTTTCGGTATCCATGGCCCCACTTATTCATGTTAATAGTGATGAAAAAGCCCGCCGGGCCAGCAAGTCCGACAGTGATGTCATTCTCCTTTATGCAGCCGGCTCCGGTCGCAACAGGATTAACATGCTCACCGAATCGGAAAAGGATGTGGTGATGTTTTTGCGTCATAAAACAGGCCCTTCCTATTTGTGGTACGAAATCGTTCATCCGCGGCTGCTGCGCGGGGAGTCCGATCAGTATGTATATCCCAATGTTGATATTGAAGACGTGGTGGTGGACGATTACAACAAGGTGCTCATCAGGCTGCGTGCTTTATACGGACTGAAGAACATACGAAATACCACCATACTGGCCGTCAATGGCATTGGTGGCTGGGGAGGCAATACGGATCATGCCAAAAAAGCCATTAAAGATATATGGCATCTGAATGTAAAAACGACGGATATGGATGAGCTTCAATCACTGGTAAAGAAGAAGCAGAACGACAGTGCTGTAGTCAGCAAGGCAGAAAAGGATGCAGCGGACTATGTGGCCCAAAGTACCATTCTTTCTGTCAACACCCCAAAGAAATATATGACCAATACCTTTATCCTATATTATGCTTTCAAGGATCTGATGAACAAATATGGTGCAGAGGGAATAACCGTGCGCGGATGCATGGGTATCGGCCGGTTCGTAGATACCACGGCCTGCCTTGCCTTCGCACTGATTAATGATGAAGGGCTGATGGCTTTCTGCGAGTCCGATTTTATTGTCATACCCAGTGGTATATTGCTCCGCCACATTTCAGGCAAACCTGTATTCTTAAATGATCCCACTTTACCCCATGATGGTGTCACTACCTGTGCGCATTGCCATTCACCCCGAAGGATGAACGGAAAGGACCTGGAGCCAACACACATTTATACCCATTTTGAATCCGATCACGGTGCAGCAACCAAGGTTCAATATCGAAAGGGACAAGTAGTGACCAATATCATCCCGGATTTTGACTCCAGCAAGTGGGTTGGTTTTACAGGTAAGGTCATTGATCATCCGTTTTATGCCATCTGTCGTTCGCAGTACGACTGCACCATCGATGGAGATTGGGAACAATTGCTTAATGAGATGAGGGGGTTCCATTGGATGAGCTGTTACGGGAATTATATGAAGGAGATGGAATATGCAACCCATAAGGTGGGAATTGATATGGAGAATATATCCGGGAAAACGACTCAAGTTGTTTGATAATTGAAATTTGGTGCTTTCATATTATTATACTTTTTTCATAGTAAAATACTTGTTCTTTAAATCACTGGCTTATGAAAATGTTTATTCGTCAAATTCAACTTGTTGGTTTTCTTTTTATTTTTATGGGTTTCGGGGCGTATGGACAGAATCCCGACAGTTTGCTGCTGAAGGATTATGATCCCAAATCGGTGTATAACATACCCGAAACCCATATCACTCGCGCAGCATATACGGTGATAGATGTCCATTCCCATGATTATGCAACAACTGAGGAAGAGATTGATCAGTGGGTGCGCACCATGGATTCTGCAGGAATAGAAAAATCCATCATTCTTTCCACGGCCACCGGTGCTGAGTTTGATTCCATTGTGGAGAAATATTCTGCATATCCCGATCGCTTCGAGATATGGTGCGGAATCGATTATTCCGGATATAAGACTGACAATTGGCCTGCCGGAGCCATTGAGGAGCTGGAGCGATGCCATGCTATGGGAGCTGAGGGTGTAGGAGAACTGGGCGATAAAGGCCTTGGATTGTTTTATTGCGATCCCCCGGCTTACGGCATGCACCTGGATGATGAAAGGATGAAGCCTATCCTGCGGAAATGTGCGGAGTTTGATATGCCTGTGAACATTCATGTGGCTGATCCTTATTGGATGTATCTGCCCATGGATGCTAAAAACGACGGTTTGATGAATGCCTGGGAGTGGAAGATCGATACCACAAAAGAGAATATTCTCCTGCACCATGAACTGATCCAAACACTGGAAAATGCGGTCAGGGAAAATCCCAACACCACCTTTATTGCCTGTCATTTTGCTAACTGTTCACATGACCTTAAAATACTTGGCGGCCTGCTGAAAAGGTATCCCAACCTGTATGCCGATATATCGGCCAGATATGCTGAAACAGCTACCATTCCGAGGTTCACACAAACTTTTTACAGAAAGTATCAGGATCGCTTGGTTTATGGTACAGATATGGGCAGAGGCCGGGGGATGTATGAAACTACATTCCGGATTCTGGAATCTGCGGACGAACATTTTTACCCGGACAGGTTCAGTTACCACTGGCCGCTATATGGTCTGGATCTGCCGAGGCATGTGCTTAGAAAAGTTTACAGATCCAATGCCATAAAGGTGCTGGATTTAGATTAAAATCGGATAGTCTATACCAATGATTAGGTGCAATATTTAAATTAGAGAAAGGAAACTTCTCCCATTAAAAGGCGCTCGATTTATACAGAGCCAAAAGCTTTTTATATATTTAGCTGGTAATTGAAAGCGTAATATGAGTTGAATTAATTAATAAAAAGACCGGATAATTCACACAAAATAACCATTTGGGAGCATTTTAATAAAGACCGTATCATCTCTGATTTTTTTGAAACAATGAATGATCCGGAAACAGTTGATAAATAAAGTCATATAATCATCTAACAGAAAACATATGGCACAACCCAATATCATTGTAATAGGGAGTTCCAATACAGACATGGTTGTACAATCGGATCATTTACCGGTACCCGGTGAGACAGTGCTCGGGGGCGAATTTTTCATGAATCCCGGCGGTAAAGGAGCCAACCAGGCAGTTGCGGCTTCCCGGTTCGGAGGCAATGTAGTATTCATTTCGAAGCTCGGAAAAGACATTTTTGGTGAAAAGTACCTCGATATTCTCGGAAAGGAAAAGATCAACACCGATTACGTATATACAGACCCGGATAGCGCTTCAGGGGTAGCTTTGATAACGGTGGACTCTAAAGGGGAAAATGCGATAGTGGTGGCTCCGGGAGCCAACAGTATATTAGACAGATCAGATATCGACCAGGCAGAAAAAGAATTCGGCGAGGCGGAATTTATACTGATGCAACTGGAAATTCCCCTGGATACGGTGATTTATGCAGCACGAAAAGCCTCTGCTCTGGACAGGCAAGTTGTTCTCAATCCTGCTCCTGCTCAGGAACTGCCTGATGAATTGCTTTCTGCCCTTTATATCATTACGCCCAATGAAACGGAGGCTGAAATGCTTTCGGGCGTTCGGGTGAAAGATATTGGTTCCGCCAGATCAGCAGCACAGGTAATTCGAAACAAGGGGGTAAATGTGGTTATCATTACGATAGGGAGCCGGGGAGCCTACATATTTTCCGATGAAGTGGAGATGCACGTTCCCGCATCTGAAGTGACAGCTAAGGATACCACTGCTGCCGGAGATGTTTTCAACGGGGCTTTGGTGGTGGCACTTGCTGAACAATTACCCCTTTCAGAGGCAGTACAGCTTGCAAATAATGCAGCCTCACTATCAGTGACCAAACTGGGAGCCCAGGCTTCGGCTCCCTATCGGGAAGAATTAAGATAAGGATTATATACAATAATGAGTATATAATTATGAAGTTCCTTGCGTTTCAAAGAGTCAACAAATTACAAGTACCAAATTACAATAATTACGAATCACCAAATTCAAATGACCCAAAATCAGATAATTCTATGTTTTGAATTTGAGATATTGAATATTGGAATTTATTTGAAATTTGAATTTTGAGATTTGTAATTTGCTTCTATATACATTAGATGACAGTGATAAAACATTTATAAACCATAAATCCATTCAACATGACAGTAGTAGATTCTTATTCGGTAGCCGTTATTTTCAGCATCATTACCATGCTCTGCTGGGGTTCATGGGCGAACACACAAAAATGGGCCGGGAAAACCTGGCGCTTTGAACTGTTTTACTGGGACTATGTAATGGGTATTTTACTGCTATCCCTGATTTTTGGTTTTACACTCGGATCGTTCGGTGATGCCGGCCGCAGTTTTGTCGAGGATCTCTCACAGGCCGGCACCGGTAACGTGTTGTGGGCGCTGGGGGGTGGCGTGGTATTTAATGCTGCGAACATCCTGTTTGTAGCTGCCATCGGAATTGCCGGAATGGCTGTGGCTTTTCCGATAGCCATCGGATTGGCCCTTGTTCTGGGAACATTCTTTAATTATCTGCTTAACCCAACGGCTGATCCTGTTTTTCTATTTATTGGCGTGGTCTTTCTCATTGCTGCCATCATTTTCGATGGAGTGGCCTACAAAAGGCTGCCACAGGTAGATGCAAAAGTCTCTACCAGGGGATTGTTATTATGTCTGGTGGCAGGGTTGCTTATGGGATTCTGGTATCCCGTGTGGGCCAAGTCCGTTTCCACGAGTTTTGTTGACCTGACTCCCGGTAAACTCGGTCCTTATGCTGCCATATTTCTCCTGTCCGTTGGGATATTGGTCAGTAATTTCCTTTTCAATACATTCATGATGAAGAGGCCTTTTGTGGGTGAGCCGGTCTCGTTCAAAGATTATTTCAAGGGCACTTCAAGAGTGCATCTGATTGGTATACTTGGAGGAGTAATCTGGGGTCTGGGAACGGTGTTCAATATCATCGCATCAGGAGAAGCGTCTTTTGCCATTTCTTACGGATTGGGCCAGTCGGCTCCGATGATCGGTGCCTTGTGGGGTATATTTGCTTGGAAAGAATTTAAGGAAGGCGATACAAAGGTGAACCGGCTGCTGGTATTCATGTTCCTGAGTTATCTGATTGGATTGGCTTTGGTGGTTTATGCAGGATCGTAGATAACTTATTGTTCAACCCTTTCAGGGTTGACTGTAGCATGTGGTAGGGGATTGGCCACCCACTGCTGTGGGTGGTTACTGATGATTGTTTCCCTTCGGGAAACTGAGATAACCAAAAGTTTTTGAGAAAACTACTACCCGCAGCTGCGAGTGGGTAATGACGATTATTTTCCTTCGGGAAACAGAGAAATCAACAGTTTTTTAGAATGAGAGATGGGTTCTTCTTTGTTTTTGCCTTATCTTGATTATTTCAGCTAATCTGTGAACCACGATCCCGAAGGGATCAAATTTTCAGTAACTCCACGCTGCTGCGTGGAGTT
>JAIPAF010000062.1 GCA_021740225.1 Bacteroidales bacterium
ACTACCCAGGGAGAGAACGCTGGCCGACAGGTATCCGAGGCAGATGGGGGATTTGCGCCTGAAGTCCCATCATTTGGCTTTTGTGAAGGTGAAACATACTGGTGTAAAGCATGATTCCCTAGCCATTGTCAATGATTCCGATCAAAAAATGTCTTTGTCTTTTTCCGGCGTACCGGAACATATTGAATTGTATACGAAGCCGAAAGTTTTAAAACCCGGTGAGGAAAGCTTTATATATGGTAAATACGATCCTGCAAAAATCAATGACTGG
The DNA here is from genome assembly GCA_021740225.1 of Bacteroidales bacterium. Classification (GTDB taxonomy): domain Bacteria; phylum Bacteroidota; class Bacteroidia; order Bacteroidales; family UBA12077; genus JAGXLC01. The sequence continues at coordinate 272 of JAIPAF010000062.1, forward strand.
GGTTTCAGAATGGACCGGGTTAAGATAAAGGTTAATGGAAATGATGTACCCAACAATACATTTGTCATTTCTGCAAAAATCATAGAGGATTTTTCCGGTCTTTCCAAAGAAGAAAGGGAAAATGCACCCAATGTAGAGTTTGAGGAAACCACATACAATTTTGGCACAGCCAGACAAAACAGCAAGATAGAATATGTATTTCGATTTAAAAATACCGGTAAAAGTAATCTGAAAATAAGGAAATTACGCTCTACGTGTGGATGTACTACGGCTGAACTTGATAAAAAAGTTATTGCCCCGGGGGAAAGCAGCTCATTTAAAGCTATTTTCCATACGGGTGAGAGAGAAGGACATCAGCATAAATCGATATACTTTATTTCGAATGATCCGGATAATAGCAATTTACGACTCAATATCAAGGGAAAGGTTGAGACAAATTAATCATGTAGCATGAATAATGAGAGAAAAAAAAATGGCAAGGAAAGCTCCCTGAATGTGAGTAGTGGGGTAGAACAACCTTCATCCATAAATAAAGAAGCGGCAAAACGTTTCAAAAAAAAGAGGCGGGTTGAATGTTCCCTTGATCAGTATGTTCAGGGTATACTGGAAGGAGATCGGACAATTCTGGCCCAGGCCATAACCCTTGTTGAAAGCTCCCTGGGTGAACATACGGAAATGGCTCAGCAGATTATAGAAAGGTGTCTGCCTTATTCCGGAAATTCAATTAGAATAGGTATTACCGGTGTGCCGGGAGTGGGGAAAAGCACGTTTATTGAAACGTTGGGAACAAAGATCACCGATGCCGGAGAAAAGCTGGCTGTCCTCGCAGTAGATCCGACCAGTGGCCGGACCGGCGGTAGTATCATGGGGGATAAAACGAGGATGGAAAAGCTGGCCTCCCGTGAAAATGCCTTTATCCGGCCTTCGCCTTCAGGAGATTCACTGGGTGGTGTTGCAAGGAAAACCAGAGAAACCCTGGTGTTATGTGAAGCAGCCGGCTTCAATATCATCTTCATTGAAACAGTAGGAGTAGGACAATCCGAGACTTCTGTGCACTCCATGGTCGATTTTTTTCTCTTGTTAATGCTTGCCGGTGCAGGGGATGAATTGCAGGGAATAAAGCGGGGGATCATGGAAATGGCGGATACAATTGCTATCACTAAGGCAGATGGGAATAACATTCATAAAACAGAAATGGCCCAAAAAGAATACCAAAAAGCGCTACATCTTTTTCCCGCTCCGGAATCCGGGTGGGAAACCAGGGTGTTAACCTGTTCAGCTAAATTCAATCAAGGGATCGATGAAGTATGGGAGACAATTTTGGAATTTATTAATTATACCACAAATAATGGCTATTTTACAAAAACACGCAGGAAACAGGCCAAATACTGGATGTACGAAACCATCGACCAAATACTGCGCGATAATTTTTATCAGACCGATTGTATCAGGGATCAACTCCAAAAATATGAAAATAAAGTTCTGGCAGGGAAAATGACTTCATTCATGGCTGCAAAGGATTTGCTTAATCAGTATTACAAAAAATAATACCAGCCGCTCTTTAGAAAGGAAGAAAGGTATCGTATTGGTATTTTAACTAATTCTAAATAAAATTTATGAAAAGGATTCCTGTTTTTTTAATTATGGTTTTTAACAGTTATTTACAAGTTAAAAAGAAACATTAATACGAATATATAAAATCTCGTCATTATGAATTACGATCTAATAGTTGTAGGAAGCGGACCAGGAGGTTATGTTGCCGCTATAAGGGCTTCACAACTGGGGATGAAAGTAGGTGTTGTGGAAAAAGCCGAACTTGGCGGAGTTTGTCTTAACTGGGGTTGTATACCCACTAAGGCGCTTCTACGAAGTGCCGAGGTATATAACAATTTTAACAAGGCGAAGGAATATGGCATTAGCGTGGAGGGTGAGATTAAACCCGATTTCGGAGCCATGGTAAGCAGGAGCAGAAAAGTAGCTGGAGGTATGAGTAAGGGAATCCAATACCTTTTCAAAAAGAACAAAATTGATCATCTTCAGGGAACCGGGAAGCTGGTTGATAAGAATACTGTCGAGGTAAGGGATAAGGACGGCAATTCAGTGAATTATTCTGCGAATCACATCATACTGGCCACAGGGGCGAGATCGAAGGAACTGCCTAATCTTAAACAGGACGGCGAAAAGATTATCGGTTACCGGGAAGCTATGACCCTCCCCAGGCAGCCCAAATCTATTATCGTTGTGGGTTCCGGGGCTATCGGAAGCGAATTTGCTGATTTTTATAATTCAATCGGAACGGAAGTCACTCTGGTGGAGGTATTGCCCAGGGTGGTACCCATTGAGGATGAGGAAGTTTCCAGGCAATTGGCCAGGTCATTCAAGAAAAAGGGCATTAAGGTTATGACCGATGCGTCAATTGAATCGGTGGATACAACCGGGGATCTTTGCAGGGCCACCATTAAAACCAAAAAAGGAGAAGAAACCAAGGAGGCTGAAATCGTTCTGTCGGCTGTAGGAATTACTCCTAACCTGGAGAATCTGAGTATTGATGAGATGGGCATTGAAATGGACAATGGCAAAATACAAGTGGATGAGTTTTATCGAACCAATGTGGAAGGGATTTACGCCATTGGTGATATAGTGCAGGGGCCTGCCCTTGCACATGTAGCTTCTGCTGAAGGTATTGCCTGTGTAGAAAAGATAGCCGGAAAGGATCCGGATCCCATTGATTATAACAATCTTCCCGGCTGTACCTATACATCACCTGAGATTGCTTCGGTAGGGATGACTGAAGAGGCTGCAAAGGAAGCAGGTTATGAGATTAAGGTAGGCAAATTTCCTTTTACCGCCTCTGGAAAAGCTAGCGCTGCGGGTGAAAATGAAGGCTTTGTCAAGCTTATATTCGATGACCAATATGGCGAGTTATTGGGAGGGCATATGATCGGTGCTCATGTTACGGAAATGGTGTCTGAATTAGTGGTGGGAAAGAAAATTGAAGCCACAGGACAGGAATTCATCAAATCTGTCCATCCCCATCCCACCATGTCCGAAGCCATAATGGAAGCAGCCGCCGCGGCGTACGATGAAGTAATTCATATTTAGAGCTTGTCCGCAGATCAGTAATATTAAAGAACGCTGATCCAGTTTGTAAAATAATCGAAAAAGGGCGGAAACTTCCGCCCTTTTTCGATTATCGAGAAATCTGCATTTGTTTGGGTTAGGGGTAGGCTTTCATTTTAGGGTTATATAATTGACTTTATCATCTTATTTATTGAGAACCCCTTTATGTTTTTATTTCAAATATTAGATGAAAGAAGGGTAGAAAAAGTTGCGTTTAATTTTTTATAAAACGCAACTTTTTTTCTGAAAACTCCATCCATATTATGGTTGAAAAATATCTTCCGATATGCTTTTACTTTATCGAAAATTTTGGGTAGCTTTGTAAGAAACCCAAAGGTATTATCAGTGTTTAAGCTGAATAACATAGTAAAAGCCTGCCTTAAGGGAGATTCAAGGGCACAGGCACAATTGTATGAACAATATGGGAGTCGGTTATATGCCGTGTGTTTGAGATATACCAATAATGAAGATGATGCCAAGGATATACTGCAGGAAGGTTTTATTAAGATTTTTGACAAGCTCCATCAGTATAAAAACAAAGGATCTTTGGAAGGATGGATGAGGAAGATTATTGTGAATACTGCTTTGGAAAGGACACGAAGAGAGAATCGATTTGTACTGGTAGATGATGAAACAATAATTGAAAATGATCAGTATAAATATGATCATGTTTTAGAAGAGATTGGTAGAAAGGAATTGTTGGAAATGATTCAGGAGTTGAGTGCACAATACAGAATGGTTTTTAACCTCTATGCCATAGAGGGCTATTCCCATAAAGAAATAAGCAAAAAGTTGGATATTCAGGAAGGTACCTCAAAGTCCAATTTATCAAGGGCAAGAGAATTGTTAAAAAGTAAAATTGAAAAGCGATACAAAATTAAACTGAGTAAAGTGATCTAATGACGGTAGACAGATCAAAAATAGATGAAATTTTCCGGGAAAAGCTTAAGGCTTATGAAGTGCCCCCCCCTTATAAAGTGTGGGAAGATATTGTAGTGCAGGAGGCAGAACGAAGAAAGGTAAGGAAAAGAAGCATGTACCTTAAGATTGCCGCTTCCCTTCTTTTATTAGTGGTTGCAGGCACACTTTTTTTAACACCATCTGATGGTTTATTAAATCGTAGTGAGCAATCCCGCCCCCCTTTTGAAAAACAAACGTTCAGTAATTTTGTAGAAGAACCCCCTTCCCGGGCCCGGCAGGCTGATGTTATCGAGGGAGAACCCAAGCCCTCAAAATCCGCCGAATCCGGATTGATTGCCGGGCGAACCGGTCAGTCTTCGGATGAGGATTTTCCATCAGCGGAAAAATCTGATGCTGCTGCATCTTTATCCGGGGAACCGGAAAGAACAAAAGATCTGTTGGTGGAAATGAATCCGCTGATTTCCGGAATATCCTCAGACAATACTGTTGATGAAGGTTTGATTGTTTCAGGAATTTACAATATCCCTACGGGAAATAATCCGTTAATTTCTCCTGAAAATGTTTCTGTTGCATCCGATGTTCCCAAAACAACCCATTTCTCCCTAAAAGCCACTATAGCACCGGTAATGTCCTACAGAAGATTGCAGAATGATGCCTCACGTCTAGCATATAATACTTCCGAGAGTGAACTCTTTTCTTATACCGGAGGTTTAAATTTTGGATATGCACTCAGCAATCGTTTAAGTGTTCATTCCGGTTTTTATTATTCACAAATTGGACAAACAGTAAATGAAATCCGGCTTGGTTCCGACGATTTCGCTCAATACGGTGAAGAAATTTTCGTCAGGTTGAATAATTCCCTGGGAGAAGTTGAAGTCGAACCTGCCAAACTGCTTAGCGCCAAACCTTCTGAAAGTATTGAAAATATTGTCAAAGGGAATAGACTGCTGAAGTTTTCCTATAAACTTGATGCCTCGGTAGTTCAGCGATTTGAATACGTCAAAATTCCGTTGATGGTTGAATATACCATGATCGACAAAAATATCGACGTGAGCCTTGTAGGAGGGATCAATTCCAATTTTCTTGTCAATCAAGGAGTTTATCTGAAAAATCAAACGGGCAATACCAGATTAATTGGAAATACAACCAATATACGTCAATTTAATTATTCCGGAGCAGTGGGTGTAGGATTGGAATATAATTTCACACAACAAATTAATATGTATCTTCAGCCGCATATGGATTATTTCCTCAATTCCATCAATTATAGTGAAACAAAAACCTATCCCTATTCGTTTGCTGTGCATACAGGGTTGAGCATAACTTTTTAGGCAAAGGATGATTTTCCCCGCTTAAATTTCCCTAATTTTGTAAGTTTTAAATTAATATTATTTCAATTATGATTGGAAAAGAAAGGACAGTGTTTAGATTGGTTTCTGCATTGATCACGGTAGGTTTAATTTTTGTTTTTGTTTTCGGTTTGGGCTTTACGAGTAATAAAGAAGAGGAGGAAGATCCTGTATTTGTTCGGCAATTCCGCAATGATTATTCCATTTATTCACTGAATCTGCCTGATTCTCTATCCTTTGCCGGTGAGAGGGTACCCGTGGATTATTTTGATGTGCGGGAAGCGCTCGATCGGGAATTGTTGGTAAATACCTACTGGCAGTCCCACTCTCTGCTGCTTATCAAAAGGGCAAACAGATATTTCCCTATGATTGAAGATATCCTGGAAAAAAATGATATACCCGAAGATTTTAAATATATACCCCTTATTGAAAGTGAATTGACCCATTCCATTTCTCCGGCCGGGGCAGTGGGGTTTTGGCAATTTCTGGAGGGAACGGCGAAAGATTACGGATTGGAAGTTAATTCCCAGGTGGATGAACGATATAACCTGGAGAAATCAACTGCAGCAGCTTGTGAATTTTTTAAGGATGCCTATGAAAAGTTTGATAGTTGGACACTTGCTGCAGCAGCTTTTAATTTTGGACGATCTGCCATTGACAGACAACTGAAAAGGCAGGGAGCCGATAATTATTATAATCTGATATTGAATGAAGAAACTGCAAGATACCTCTATAGAATATTGTCCATGAAACTCATCCTGAATGATCCCGGGAAATATGGGTTCAATTTAAGGGAGGAAGATCTATATTACCCGGTTCCCTACCGTAAAGTTAAAGTCGATACTACAGTGCAGGATTTTGCCGAGTTTGCCGAACAATTTTCCATAAACTATAAACAGCTTAAAATTATGAATCCTTGGTTGCGGGAGAACTATCTGAAGAATTCCCGGGGGAAAACCTATCATATCAAGATTCCAAAGGAAGGATACCGGGATTACCAAAAACTTTTTACCCACCATAAACAATAATTTTCATTTATCTTCATTGTTGTTGTGCAATAAAATTGTTATCCATTGTTAGAAAGTAAAGCTTTACAAGATATACTAGAGACAGAGGAACAGAAGATTAATGTGTTGGGTGCCAGAGTTCATAATTTGGCCAACATAGATGTTTCCATACCAAGAAATACCCTTACGGTAATCACCGGATTAAGTGGAAGCGGTAAGTCTTCACTTGCATTTGATACCATATACGCTGAGGGACAGAGGCGGTATATTGAGACCATGTCGGCGTATGCCCGTAAATTTATTGGGGAAATGGAACGTCCCGATGTGGATAAGATAACGGGTTTGAGTCCTGTTATATCCATAGAACAGAAGACCACCACAAAGAATCCCCGTTCTACCGTGGGTACCATTACCGAGCTATATGATTTTATGCGTCTTCTTTTTGCCAGAGCCAGTGAGGCATATTCATATCTCACCGGGGAAAAGATGGTAAAGTATACGGATGAGCAGATTGTGGATCTGATCAGAAAGGAATATTCCGGGAAGAAAGTGATCATACTTGCGCCGTTGGTTCAGGGAAGGAAAGGACATTACAAAGAGTTGTTCGAAAAGTACAGAAAAAAAGGTTATCTAAATGTAAGAATCGATGGAGATTTGCAGGAGATTCAGGCGGGTATGAAGGTGGAACGTTATAAAAACCATCATATTGAACTGGTGATCGATAAGCTTCTGATAGAACAAAAGGAGGAGAAGAGGTTGAAGCGTTCGGTTAAAACCGCCCTGGATGAAGGTAAGGGGATACTCATGCTCATGGAATACGAGAGTAGGAATACCCGATACTTTAGTCGTAAGCTGATGTGTCCCACTACCGGCCTTTCCTATAACGCTCCCGCCCCCCATACTTTTTCGTTCAATTCTCCTCAGGGGGCTTGTCCTAAATGTAATGGACTGGGTGTTACCGATGATATTAACATGGAAAGGGCTATCCCCGATCCGAAACTCAGCATCAGGGAAGGTGGGATCGAGCCCTTCGGGAAGTATAAGGATATGTTGATATTCTGGCAACTGGAAGCTATCGCCAAAAAGTATGGTTTTACCCTAAACACACCCATAGAGAAGATACCCAGGGATGCCATGGAGATTATCCTTTATGGTTCGGAAGAATCCTTCCGCCTTCATTCCTCACCGCTGGGAAGAAGTTCGAACTATGCTCTGAAATTTGATGGTTTGGTGAATTATTTGCTTCATAGTCACAGAGTGGCCAAATCAAAAGGTTCCAGGTGGACTGAGAGATACATCAAGAAGGTGACCTGTTCGATGTGCGGCGGTAGTCGATTGAAGAAAGAATCTCTTTCCTTTAAAATCGATGGGAAAAATATCGCCGACTTGTCTCAGATGGATATAAGCGAGCTTTTTGATTGGTTTTCAGGTGTTGAAGAGCGGATGAATCACAAACAACAAATTATAGCCCGGGAGGTACTTAAGGAGATAAGAAACCGGTTGAGTTTTTTGCTGGAGGTTGGCCTTGAATACCTTACGCCTGACCGGCCTGCAAGAAGTCTTTCCGGTGGTGAAAGTCAAAGGATAAGACTTGCCACCCAAATTGGATCCCAGCTTGTGAATGTTCTCTATATACTTGATGAGCCCAGTATCGGTTTGCATCAAAGAGACAACAGAAGGCTGATTAATTCCCTCAAGCAGCTGCGTGACAATGGAAATACCATCATGGTGGTTGAACACGATAAGGGAATGATATTATCTGCCGATCATGTTGTGGATATGGGTCCCTATGCCGGTGAACAGGGAGGTGAAATTGCAGCACAGGGAGATCCCGGAGAAATTATGAGGCAAACCTCTTTAACTGCCGATTATCTGAATCATAGAAAAAATATTGAAGTCCCTCCAAAAAGAAGAAATCACAGCAACGGGGAGCTCATTTTGAAAGGAGCCAGCGGGCACAATCTGAAAAACATTACTGTGAAATTCCCGCTGGGGCGTTTTATTTGCATTACCGGTGTCTCGGGCAGCGGAAAATCTACCCTGGTTAATGAAACCTTACAGCCCATTTTAAGTAAGAGTTTTTATCGTTCTTTTAACAATCCATTACCTTATCAGGAAATAGAAGGAATGGAACATCTTAATAAAGTGATTGAAGTAGATCAAACTCCATTGGGTAAAACGCCGCGTTCAAACCCCGCTACTTACACCGGGGTATTTTCGGATATACGGAGTTTGTTTGCTCAAACCCCTGAGGCCAGGATCAGGGGTTATAAACCGGGACGGTTTTCTTTTAACGTAAAGGGAGGAAGATGTGAAACCTGCAAAGGAGCCGGGTTGGAAGTTATTGAAATGAACTTCTTACCCGATGTTTATGTGCATTGCAAGGATTGTAACGGGAAGCGTTATAACCGGGAAACCCTGGAAATAAAATATAAGGGGAAAACAATCAGCGATGTCCTGGATATGCCTATTGATCACGCATTGGAATTCTTTGAAAATATACCTTCCATTTACAATAAATTGCAGGTTATGAATGATGTGGGGTTGGGATATGTCACCCTTGGCCAGCCTTCAACCATGCTTTCAGGCGGGGAATCACAAAGGGTTAAACTGGCCGCTGAACTGGCCAGAAAAAATACCGGCAAAACCCTCTTCATCCTTGATGAACCTACAACAGGACTGCATTTTGAAGATGTGAGGGTTCTGCTTAATGTGTTGAATTCATTGGTTGATAAAGGCAATACGGTTATCGTTATCGAACACAATATGGAAGTAATTAAAGTAGCGGATTATATCATTGATCTTGGAAAAGAAGGCGGAAGTCGGGGAGGAGATGTGGTTGTTGCGGGTACACCCGAAGACGTTGCCGGTAGCAGGGAAAGTTATACAGCCCGGTTTTTGAAGGAAGAGCTGTGATGTTTCGTATCAAACTGTCAAAAAAATTTTCTGTAATATGAGCCAAGAGGAAAATAAAATTAAAAATGCTTTTCAGCGCAGGGATTGGAATGAAATTCAAACGGCTGATACCTGGTCGATATTCAGGATTTTGTCGGAATTTGTGCAGGGTTTTGAAAAGCTATCCAAGATAGGACCTTGTGTATCTATTTTCGGTTCGGCAAGGACAAATCCTGATAATAAGTATTATAAAC
>JAIPAF010000063.1 GCA_021740225.1 Bacteroidales bacterium
GTCATCCCTGAAAATGATGATATAGAAGCCCTCTATGTGTCGGGCGGATTTGCCCGCAGTGAGCTTTTTGTCCGAATGCTGGCCGCCCGGTATCCCCAAAAAAAGATTTATACCACAGAGATGGATAACGCAACCGCCCTGGGGGCAGCTTTCATGGTATACAATGAATTCGGCAGGTCATCTATGCCCGGAATTGATCTGGGATTTCAATCTATAGATTGATGGCATCACAAATTATGGGCCATATAAAAAAAGGGGCCGGAAGCCCCTTTTCTTAAGATGCTGCTTTAAATTCATGGCTAATTCCAGTTGTTTTCCACTTCTATAGCCTTGTTGGCATCCAGCTCGTTGGTAGGTATCGGTAATTTGCTGTGTTTGGCTTTCACGCGTTGATCACCAAATTCAGCATTCAGGGTTTCCTGAAGAGTGCCCCAACGAACCAGGTCAAAGAAGCGTTTTTGTTCTCCGGACAGCTCACAGCGACGTTCACGCACCAGCAACTCGAGGGCCGACTCATCCTCCTCAGTCAGATCATAGGAGTAGGCACCTACACGGTCTCTAACCTGGTTAATAAGATCAATTGCCTCCGATTCGCTTCCATCCCCCCGAATAAGGGCTTCGGCATGCATAAGCAATACATCTGCATAACGGATCACCACACCGTTGATTGAGCTTTGTGGAAGACCTTCTTCTTCCAGGTATTCGTAATTATTATACTTTTTGAAACGATACCTTTGTTCATTAAAAGGATAGAGCTTAGGACCATCTGTACAGTGGTCGCAATAAGTGGTATCTCCTATTTCCTCACTCCCGTAGAAAGTTAAAGAAGCCCGGGGATCAATATATGTATTGGCAGTTCCCGCTGAATCATACCGGAAGGCCTCCACGGCATCTTCAGAGAAATACACGTTAGCCCAATCGTTCCATCCATATTCCATGGCACGACCACTATGGGAAGCCATGCCTCCCCAGCCTTCCTGTCCGCCGAACATCCAATACGGATTGCCGCCGGTTTGCTCTAGTTGAACTTCCCAAACCGTTTCCTTATTGTTGTCGTACTCGGAAAGGAAATTGTGGGTATAATCGTCCAGCAGTGCATACTCTCCACTGCCCTCTACATTTTCAAACTCTGTTATGGCCTGGTCAAATTTCTCACGATAGAGATAAACTTTTCCCAGTAAGGCCTGAGCCGCACCTTTGGTAATTCGGCCCACGTTCTGATCAGAATACGATACAGGAAGATCTCCTATCGCTTCTGTAAGACTGGTTTCAACAAAATCCAGGACTTCTGGTTTTGCTGTTCGGGGCATGTTGTGAGTTTCCCGGTCTTTCGTTTTCTCATAGGTTTCCCGGAGTGGCACATCTCCCCATAAACTGGCTAGCTGAAAATACGCCCAACCGCGTAAAAACTTAGCTTCCGCTATCAGACGACTTTTTAATGCTTCATCTTCTACTTCACTGGCTTCACCGATCTTTGTAACAGCCATATTGGAACGTAAAACAATTCGATAAAGGCTTTGCCACATTTCGTTCAACCAATTGTTGGTTGCATCAAACTGGTAATTGTTAAATTCAGCCAGAGTTCCCTGCAAGGGAGATGCAGGCGAAGCTTCATTACCCAGCAAATCAAATACAAAATACCATTCACGCGACCACAATCCTTCAAAATAAAGGCCTCCATAAGCTGCACTGACAGCCTCTTTGCATTGATCTGCAGTTTTAAAATAAGTGGCTTCCGTATATTGATTTGGATTTTCCAAATCAATAAGATCTTCATTACAACCCACCAATAAAATTATGGTTGCAAAGATTATATAACTTAGTTTTTTCATATTCGTTGATTTTTTAGGTTGACAAAATAGACTTTAAAACTTGACCTCAACACCGAAAAGTAAAGTACGGGGCTGAGGTACTATTCCATTATCAATTCCGCGTTGTAAGTTACTGCCCCCTATTTCCGGGTCGTACCACCCGTAATCGGTTATAGTAAACAGATTTTTGGCAGTAACAAACATTCTTAATCTATTCATATGCATTATATTATTAAAATTATACCCAACAGTCAAATTTTTCAGACGAAGGAATGAGCCATCGTCTATATATTTATCAGAAGGCCGGGCATTGTTGTTGGGGTCGGTTGAAGCGGCCCGTGGCCAATCGGTCTCATCCCCGGGTTCCTGCCATCGGTCCAATACCCGGGTGGTAGCATTAAAGGGCCGTTCCTGTGAAAGATTCCAGTATAATTGCTGGTTAAATATGTCATTTCCCTGAACACCTTGTAATGATAAAGAGATATCCAAGTTGTCATATTTAAACCATCCTGAAAGGCCATAGGTAAAATCGGGGATGGGATTACCTATTACCTCACGGTCCTCTTCAGTAATCTGCCCGTCGTTATTCAGGTCCTTGAAGCGAAAATCACCGGGAGCAGCATTGGATTGATAGGTGGCCTCTGAATCATCTAGCTTATCCTGGGCCATTTGATTGTCCTGATCAATTTCAGATTGTGTAGAATACACTTTATCTACGCGAAATCCATAAAAGCTACCAATGGTAAGTCCTTCCGCTGTTTTGGTAAAGTTTCTCAACAGTTGTCCCCCTGCTGCATAAATGGGTTCTCCCTGTCCAAGGCTTTCCACTTCACCTTTAACAATGTTGAGTGTGGCATTGGCATTGATCCGGTAATTAAACCTTCCTTCCATATTCCGATATCCCAGATCAAATTCCAGACCCTTGTTGCGTACATCAGCTTCATTTACTACAGGGCTGCCAAAATCAAAGGTACCCCCGTAACCAAGAGAAGGTGGTATGGGAACATTAATTAAAATGCCACTTGTTGCCTTATTAAAATAATTCACTGAAGCAGTATATTTGTTTTCAAAAAGTCCTATATCCAACCCGACATCCGTAGTAGCTGTCTCTTCCCAATGAATGCCGCTGGAGGAGAGATCAGTAATGGTGGCTCCTGGCACCACGGATTGAGCCTGACCCAATACATAATGCACATTGGTCTTGTATATGTTGGAAAGATAGGCATAACTACTGATCAGGTCGTTTCCGGCTTTACCCCAGCCGCCTCGAATTTTTAGCTGACTGACGGCTGGCAGGGCATCTTGAATAAAAGATTCTTCATGAAGCTTCCAACCTACTGAAAAGGAAGGAAAATTACCCCATCTTTTCTTTTCCCCAAATTTAGCGGAACCATCTCTCCGGAAATTGAAGGTAAACAAGTACTTATTATTGAAACTGTAATTTACCCTGCCAAAGTAACCGATCAGTCCATTTTTCCGGGCAGTAACTGCATCATTTCTAATTATAGGCTCCCCTGCTACTTTTACCAAACGGATCTCATCATTGGGAAAATCTCTGCCCTGAACACCCAAATGCCGTCCTCTTGAAAAGTCGTATGTATTTCCTGCCAAAACTGTCAGGTCATGCATGCCAAATTGCTTTTCAAAGGTAAGGGTATTTTCAACAAGGGGATCGAGCCCCCAGTCATAATCCTCGTTCAATTCACTTTCCCGTACCAGGTTTCCGTTCTTGTGCCAACGTCTGTAGCTATAGTTATGTTCTCCATTCAGATCCACGTTTAATTGGGTTCTAAAAGTAAAATCTTCCAGAAAAGTTACCTCTCCATAAACCGTGGACATAAGCCGGGCTCTGCGTCGTTCATTATCGCTCAATTTAACCATTGCCACCGGATTGAAAGCATCGTTTAAATCTTCGCTCGTGGTGACATAGGTATAATGTTCGGTATTGTCGTTATCCGGGTCCTTTACCGGCGCATAGGGAGGCATGCGAAGGGCCCCACCATAAAGGCTGGAATTGCCTCCACCCGGATTGGTTTCATCAATATTCACATAACTGGCCGTAAAGGTTTCGCCAAAAGTAATGTTATCTGAAATATTGAATTCTGAGTTGGCACGAAGGGAATAACGTTCAAAATTGTGGCCTATGACATGACCCGATTTATTGCTGTACCCCAAACCCAGATGATACTGGGAATCTTTGCCTCCTCCATCTACTGAAAAGTTGTGGTCTGTCACCAATCCATTTCTATATATCTCATCCTGCCAATCGGTTCGGTCTTTCAATACGTAATCGGTATTCAACTTGGGGGGAACATCTGTTTCCGCTTCTTCCTGAATGTCTTTGGCATAAGCTACATATTGCTCAGCATTCAAAAGATCCAGTTTTTTCCATGCCTGATTAAAACCGACATTGGCGCTGTAAGTAAAAGTTGGTTCTTTTTCTCTCGCTCCCTTTTTGGTTTCAATAAGGATAACCCCATTGGCAGCCCGGGCTCCGTAAATAGCAGTAGCCGAGGCACTTTTCAAGATCTGAATGGATTCAATGTCATTGGGATTGAGCATAGATAGCGGGTTAAACTGACTGGTTCCCCAGTTTCTGCTAGTTTGCCCGTCAATGACAACCAAGGGCTGGGTATTGTTGATCGTCCCCGTACCACGAATCCGGATTTGGGAACCGGCCCCCGGTAATCCGCCTTCAGGCGACACCGAAACGCCGGATGCATTGCCCTGAATCATCTGATCCACACTTTCCGGAGAAATTTCGGCCATGTCTTCGGCAGAAACACTAGATATCGAGGATGTGAGATCTCCTCTCTCCTGGGTACCGTAACCAACAACTACCACTTCATCCATTTCCGTAACCACTTCTTCAAGCTGTATGTTGATGGTGGTACGGTCATTTACAGGGACAGATACTTCCTGATAGCCCACAAAAGAAAATACCAATGTGGCATCAGAAGGGGCCTCAATAGTATAGTTACCATCCACATCCGTGGTCGTCCCAACGGTAGTCCCTTCTACACGGATATTAACTCCGGGAAGAGGCTCGCCGGTTTCTGCGCTGGTTATTTTTCCGGTAATGGTTAAGGGCTGTAACTGTTTGATCTCTTCCAGATATTCACCCGGAGATAAGACGATTTGCCTGTTCATTACTACATAGTCTATTCCCGTTTTATCAAAAACCTGGCCCAATATATCATGAATCCTTTTGTCCTTTACCTTCATATTTACCTTTCTATCAACATCTACTAGCTTTTGATTGAAAAGGAAATAGAACTCGCTCTGTTGTTCAATTTCCTGAAGCACTTGCGCAACCGTGGTTTCACCCATGTCTAGGTTCAGCTTTTTGTTTTGGGAATAACTTCCAGATGCATAAATCTGTAATACGGAAACAAAAAGCAAAAAAACGGTTAGTCTCATAATTTTAAGAATTTTTCGGAAGCAGCATAAATTAAACGCTGCATCTTGCAAAACACAATGTTTTTTCATAATTTTGTAAAGTTTGGCGTTAAACAAAATGTCCCTGTGGCTCACGTCAGGGGAAAAAGTTTGATGCTTTACTATTTCAGGAAAGTGTGGCCGCACTTTCCTGATTTTTTGTTTCATAGGCATTTGGGTTTTTGGGTTAGTAATTCAGGTTCTATAATTTGGTTTAAGTCATAGTAATTTTTTTATCATTCTGACATTTCATTTCTCCAGCATAACATCAATAACTTGTGGTTTGTATACCCCTTCGTCGTTTTTTTCTCTTGGATGCTTTTTAAATTCTATGGGACCGGTCAGACTCAGCAGTTCCAATACCTCATCGAGGTTTTCCTCTTCAAAAGTAGCCCAGTAGGTATATTCGTTTATGCCCTCATCCAATACGTTGAATTTGACATTATACCATCGCTCTATTCTCTTCAGAAGTAATGGCATGGGATCATTACGCAATACCAGCATGCCTTCTTTCCATGAGGTATATTTTTCAATATCTTCATTAATCTGAAATTCTACTTTACCCTTATCCGTCTCATATATCACCCGCTCATCTGATTTCATCTCTGAGACCATGGAATTCAATTTTTTGGCATTTTTCTCTACCTCATGGGTAATCTTTTTAGGTTGTTTATTTTGTTTAATGTCCAGTTTGACTTCATTAAGTTTATAGACTGCATGTTGCCCCGGCTTTTTCATTTCTGCCAGGGATACAATACGATCTCCCTCTTTTTTCAGCAATTCAATAGTCCCCGATTTCAGGGTAAATTCCTGATATTTATCTTCACTATAGGAATATACGTTCAAACTGGTTCCGGTCACCTTCACGTCCAAACCATGGGTTTTGATGACAAATGGTCTTTTTTTGTTGTGTTTTACGTCAAAATAAGCTTCTCCTTCCAGCTTGACTTTCCGGATATCTCCATGGAATTTTACAGGGTATTTCAGACGACTGCCATTGTTCAGGCTGCCTGTAGTACCATCGGGCAATTCAAACCGGCTCCTGGCTCCTAAAGGACATACAATCTCGTTGTATACAATTTCTTTCTGGTTATTCATCCACATTTTCTGGCTAACCACTTCCCAGGCAAGATACGCCATTACAGGGAGAAGCAGAATGGCAGCAACCCTTGCAGATTGCTTGAAAACCTGTTGTATTGAAAAGGATCTCCTGGTTTTGGAAGGTCGTTCCTGCTGTAGCTTTTTATTGCGAAGATTAATGGTATGATGAATCTTATTCAATATGCCTCCCTGGTCAAAAGAGGCGTTTTCAGGATTCTGTTCTGTTTCATTCCAAAGCATCCGCAAAAACTGATCTGCACGAAATTTATTTTCAGGGTCCATTAACCATGCCTTAACTCTTTCTGCTTCCTCCTTGGTGGATTTCCCCAAGAAATAACGTTTAAGCGTGCTATAGAAAATCTCGTTATTATTGTTCTTTTTGTTCATCTGACATAATAAAATTTAAAGCAACTTCGATTACTTCAACTTAATTTCCCCAAAAATTTGAATTCTTTATTTATATTATCCATCAGAAACGAAAAACACTTAGTCATTATGAAAATTTTTAAGTGAGATCAGTATTTTTATTTGAAATTCAGTAGTATAAATTGCTGAACGTAAGTCCACCCATAACTTACATTGCTGAGGAGGTAAATACAATTGCAACAGGGCCTCAGGAAAGCGCAATAAACCAACAACGGATGCATTGCTGATTTACAGAAGATATTTCCGAATCATTCAGCCCATTATATTCAGGTTAGAAATTCTAATGAAAAAGGAAATACCCCAGGAACAATAATTTGGAATACTTAAGCATCTCTTTTTTAAGATATTTTAAAGCTTGGGATAGATGGGATTCCACTGTGTGTATTGAGATTCCCAGGATCTCGGATATTTCATTAATACTTTTGCCCTCCTCCCGACTAAGCTTATATACCATTTTCCGTTTTGGGGGCATCTTTTCAATCAAATCCTTGGCTATACCAAACAGATCATTATAGATTACTGCATTCTCCGTATTTTCAATCAGGTTGGTAGACTTCTTAAATAAGTCATTTTTAACTTTCTGTTCGATCGATTTGTTCCTAAAATATTTTCTAACGTAGTTATAGGCAATGGTCAGGAGATAGTTCTCAAAATTCAGTTCTGCATTGATCCGTTCCCGTTTTTCCCATAAATTAACAAATACATCCTGCACCATTTCGCCTGCCTTCTCCGGATCTTTTAGCAAACCCAGACCAAAATCATACAGCTTGTTACTATAAGCATAATAAAGCTGATCAAAAGCAGTGATATCGCCTGCAGCAAAACGCCTTACTATGCTTTTGTTTTTTGCCATTTAGCTTCCGGTTCTGTATTTATTAAAAGAAGGAATAAAGTGTAACATTAAATAACTAAATATAATTAAACATTAGGAAAAATTCAAAAATTTATTACAGAAATACTCCCTTTTATTACAAAAAAACAAAGCTTTATAACGATCACAAAAAAATGCTCTATTTATTCGGGAACGTTCCCGGTAATTTTGCTCTGTTCATTTATATCTTCGGATTTAAATAGTGATATTTGTATGTTAATATACATTTATCATGAACCGCACAAAAAAACCACAGGACTTATGAGATCAATCAAAGGGTTATTTATAATGGTTGCAGGTTTGGCCATAATGGTTTCCTTTACTTATTATGCCAATGCCCAATACAAAGAAATGAAAGGAGCCCCTGCCAGGGTTGATTTCACCAAACAACTCAGACCCTGGGACGGCTTCGGATTCAATTATGTGGAAACGTCACAGACTACCGATTATCAGGAATGGCCCCAGGATTACGGCGGATTCAGCCTGCTGGATGAACAGGAAAAGCAAAAAATCATTGATTTGGTTTTCGGGAAGGAGGGTTTGAAGGTAGGCCTGGTCAAAATGTTCCTGGACCCGTGGCATCAGGCATCTCCGAACGCAGAATCCGATCACACAACTACAACAGCAAACATGCGGGAATTTGTCCGCCGGGGCTTGCAAAGAACACAACAACGGGGGGCCGGTCTGGAAATTGTTACCACGCTTTACGGACCTCCGGCATGGGCTACACAGCAAAAATTTCTCAGAGGGCGGGATCTGGATCCTGATATGAAGGATGAACTCGCTGCGTATATGATCGATTGGGTAAAATTTCTTAAAAATGAAGAGCAATTCCCGGTACAATACCTGTCACTTCACAACGAAGGCGAAGATTGGAAACGCTGGCCAAAAGACGGTTCAGACGGCAACATCGGAACGGGCCATGATTACAATCTATTTTGGCCACCGCAGCAGGTTGTAGAGTTTCTGGAATATCTTCCGGGGAAATTGGAAGAAGCAGGATTGGGAGATATAGGAGTTACGCCCGGAGAAACAACAGGTTGGTTCAGATTTTATAACTGGGGATATGCAAACGCCATTTACAACGACAATGAAGCAGCTGAAAACCTTGGTCTGATCACCTCCCACGGGTTTTTTGAGCCTACGTACTACGACCACCGCTGGTTCAACACCCATATGAGTGCAGGGATAGATCTTATCCGCGAAAAACGGCCTGAAATTCATACCTGGGTTACTTCAACAAGCTGGAGCGATATGGACGCAAAATTCATCCGTGAAATGTACGGAAACATCTATTCCGCTAAAGTGAACGGCATCATTCCATGGGCTGGCATCCAGCGCCCAAAACAATGGGTTGGCGGTGATCCGAATCCGGGATGCGCCATTCAGGTATATGAGGACAGTACTTATGAAGTGCAACGGGGTTACTATTTCTACAAACAGGTCACCCGGGCCGGTCAGCCTGATATGGCCGTAGCCAGGACCTCATCTATGGATGCCATGATTGCCATTATTGCTTTTGCCAGCAATGGTACGGAAAACCCGAACGCCTTTGTTGTGATCAATACCAGCGATGAGGAGCGGCCGTTGAACATAGAGATAAAAGGAACCAATGGCATGGTTTTTAAGGCATACAGAACGGACAAAAATGAGGAACGGTATGAAAATATCGGAACTTACAATATGGATGATAACCAACAATTGTTCTACAAAGCACCGAAAGGTTCGGTGACTACTTTTTATGAAAAACAATAATACATATCGGGCTGTTACTCAATGGTCATTCGGTTGTTTGACCAAGAGTTTGATGGTTTGACAAGAGTTGGCCGAAGTAGACTATACGAAGTAGGCAGGATTAAAATAATTATTTATAATCAGCAAGTGGATAAATTTTTAATTATGGAAGAACAGGCTAAAAACAGGATTCTTAATCAACTGGAATATCTGGAAAAAAACAAAGGTCATCTAACGATGGATGCTGATACGCATCCATCGCTGATTGAAGATCTGAGTGAACAGGTATTGAAACACTATAATGAAACACCCAATTACTATCACGGGAGACCAGCCTTGCCGGAAGAACAACTGAAGGA
>JAIPAF010000064.1 GCA_021740225.1 Bacteroidales bacterium
CGCACTGATCGATACAATAAATATTATGGACAGCGTATGGTACCACCTTGCCGCTACCTATAACAGGGATACAATGAAGTTGTACGTAAACGGTGCCGAGGTAGCTAAAAAACCCAATGATATCGCAATCCAAAATGAAGGCTCCCGGGAATTTCATATTGCTCAGGATGGTTTCGGAAAACGACATTTTGAAGGAATGATGGATGAAGTGAGGATATGGAGTGTTGCCCGGTCGGGACAACAGATCCGTGACAACATGATAAAGGAATTGAATGGAAAGGAAGACGGCCTGGAAGGCTACTGGAAATTCAATAAAGGAAGTGGATTCGCTGCCTACGATTCTTCACCCAATGACAATGACGGTGCATTAAGCTTACCTGATTGGGTGAATGAATATTCCTATACCTGGAGGGGTGCAGATGGTTCTTTCCCGGTACAGGAGCAGGAAGATATTTCCAATCTAAAGGCTGGAGCATACACCTGCATGGTTACAGGAGGAAACGGCTGCCCTGCCCGAATAACGGTTCCCGTCAGAGAACCGAAACAATTGATGCTAAGCGAAGTGGAAAGTGCCCACCAGAATGTAACTTGCAACGGGGAAAACAACGGATCCCTGGAAGTAAATCCGGAAGGCGGATGGGGAAGCTATGAGTTCAGCATCGACAGCGGAGAAACCTGGGTTACCGATTCCGTTTTCACAGGGCTGGCAGCCGGGGATTACACCGTTTACCTGCGCGATGCCAATGACCCGGCCTGTCGATACACAGGACTGGAAACCATTACCATCACAGAACCTCCGGCTTTGAGCATGACTGAAGTGGCCGATGCCCATCAGGATGTCACTTGTAACGGTGGATCCAACGGGCTGCTAGAGGTAGACCCCTTAGGTGGATCCGGAAGCTACGCGTTCAGCATCGACAGTGGAGGAACATGGGTTAGCGATTCAGTATTTACAGGACTTTCCGCCGGGGATTATACCGTTTACCTCAGGGATTCAAACGATACCACCTGTCAGTATACCGGACTGGGTTCTATCACAATCACAGAGCCTACACCCTTGAGTATGACAGAGATAGACAGTGCACACCAAAATGTTACCTCCTACCGAGGAGCGGACGGAACATTTGAGGTTGATCCTTCAGGAGGTTCAGGCAATTATGAGTTCAGCATCGACTCGGGCTCAACATGGGTGAGCGACTCGACTTTCACTGCTCTGACAGCCGGCAATTATACCGTCTATCTGCGTGATGCCAACGATACTACCTGTCAGTTCACAGGTTTGGGAACCATTAGCTTAACACAGCCAAATCCGTTTTCTCATTGCGACAGCCTGCAGGAGAATAACTATTGTTATCGCTTTTGGGATGAAAGCTATGACAAAATCGATTCCATTCCCGTCAGGTATGAGTGGTCATTCAGTGACGGTACCAAAATCAATGGTTTGAAAGTACAACATTGTTTTCCCGGTGCAGGTAAATACAGTGTCAAGTTAAATATTATAGACAACAGGACAGGCAACATATTCTTCACCCAGAAACACTATGAATTTGAGATCAAAGATGTCGTCCAACCCTATATTCGTTCCAAAGACGCCTTTGTAGAAAAAGAAGAGATGGAATTTGACGGGTTAAAATCCAATCTTCCGGGATTTCAAATTGAAAACTATTTTTGGGATTTCGGCGATGATACCATTACAAAAGGTCCGAAAGTTCAACATCAGTATAAAAAGAAAGGAAATTACAGGGTTAAGCTGGGATTAACCGGAATAAACGACACCACAGAATCAAAAGAATATCACTGTGTATGGAAAGAAATCAAAGTGTTCGAAGACTATCAGGAGCTGGCCATGCATCAAGAAAATGAAGAAGAAAAAGACTCTGCCATTGAGCCCGAAGAAGACCCGAACAATGAACTGCAAACAGAATTCAATGCCTATAATAGAAATCCCAAAGAAGCAATTTTTAGGGTAGAGGTTTTCTCATCTGAGGAAAAAGTCTCTCTTCAGGATTCAATATTTGATCCGTTGCGGGATACATATGAAATTAGCGAATTTTATGACGAAAGTGACAGCTTGTATAGTTACACGGTGGGGAAAAGAGAATCATTGTCTGCCACTTATCCGGTTTACAATGATGTGGTTGACCGGGGTTTCGAGCAGGCCCGGGTGAAAAGCTATATCATAGGCGAATTACCTGAAAAAGTTGTTGACCATATCAAAAAAGCGTTCAACAAAATAGATAATGGGCACTTCGGCTTTGATGAATACAGGGTTTTAGAAAGCTCTTATCCTGTTCTTGACCGCATTGCCAGGATATTGAAGCATAACCCTGATATAAAAATTGAAATTGCCGCCCATACCGACAACATAGGATCATTCGGATATAACATGAAATTGTCGAAAAAACGGGCTCAGTCAATTGTGGATTATATGGTTTCAAAGGGGATATCAAAAGACAGGTTACGTGCAGTCGGGTACGGCGAATCAAGGCCGATAGCGACCAATCAAACCAAATCAGGCAGACAGAAAAACAGGAGAGTGGAATTTATATTAATTAGAAAATAAGAATAAGGGAGATTCTATATTCATAATTTTTCTATTAATTTTACATGTAGTTTGTTGGTATACCCAATTATCTATGGATTATTGTCAAAATAAAAAACAATGGCACCGAGAAAGCTTGTTTATTCGGGATAATCTCCCTTTATGAAATATTCTATACATATTGTATTTTTTATGATGCTCCTGTGGGCCGGGGGATTTTTCACCGGCAAAGCACTGGCTCAGTCAGTGCCCGCCGAGGATGAAAATATCCCGTATCTGGTCACGTTTGGCAGCGATGGGGATACTTCCTGGGGCGATGATGATTTCTGCCAGATATTCTTTGCAAAAGTACCGAAGTCTTTTAAGAATCCCATCTATATAAGAGTATACGATCCCGATACTGGAGGTGAACTGGATGAACAAAAAGAAGAATGGGATACCAGGGCCAGATTTTCAATTTACGGAGGAGAGGAATGCTGGACTCATGAAGATGCTAAGAATATTGATCCCGTGGGAAATTATAAAAGCGGTATCTTATTGAATTCCGAAACTTTCGGTGAACAGGCCAAATATGATGAAGACTGGTATGTGTTTGGTCCTTTCAATCCCCAGGAAGGTGAATGGGTGAAAAAACTCGAGGGTTATATTTTTAAGATCATAGCCGAGGGCGTTGAAGGAGATGACGGCAACCTGTACCGTTATTTTATCAGTTCGGAAAAAAACGAATCGAAAGAAATAGAAGGCGGCAACCTGTTTACCTATGAATATACCTTTCGCATGTGGAATAATCAGAATAACGTTTCTCAGATTTATCCGTACATAGACGATGAAACCACCGCCATACAGATTAGGAATTTTGACTGGGATAATGACGGATTCATAAGGCTTGTTTCAGTAGCTAAAAACGGATTGCTTTGTACCGTCACCGGAGAGGATGAATGGGCAAAAGACCGGTTTCCTGTGTACGAGGCGGAAAGAAATTCATCTATGGAACTTCAGTTTATCAAAAACAGAAAGGAACTTGTTGAAGATAACAATGTGGTAGTGATTGTTCAGAATCAGTACGGTGAGAATTTGCCGTTTTATGTAGTGCCTATAGGAGGCATTCCGGTATATCAGCCAAAAATCAGGATGGAAGTTATTGACAAATCAAACTAAGGTAAAATGTTTTACCGCTTATTCATACTCATGACATTGGTGATCCTTCATTATGGAGGCTTACAATGTTATTCCCAGCAATATCAATTCAATCATTTTGGTATAAGCGAAGGATTGTCTCAACCCTTCATTTATACAATCAATCAGGATGAACAGGGTTTTTTATGGATCGGTACCAGCGAAGGCCTCTTCCGTTTTAACGGTTTCCAGTTTAAACATTTTACCAGTGAGGATTCTCTTGCAGGAAATTTTGTTACTGAGAGTCTGAAAGATAAAAATGGGAATCTTTGGTTTGGGCATATGAACGGAAGTATAACCCTATATAACGGGAACAGTTTTATAAAATTTGAAGCGGATAGTTTTCAAAATACCATTACAGGTATTTCAGAAGGAAAAAAAGGGAACATCTGGTGTTCAACACAAACGGAAGGCTTGTTTAGAATAGACCAGCAGCAAAAAATCCACCATATCAATTTACCCTTTGAACAAGAGCTCATCTCAGAACTTAGCTATCTAAACGATGGATATTTACTTATAGGAACAGATCAACAGCTCTGCCTTTTAAGGTATAATCCCAATGGGGATGGTATGGTAATGAAAGGAAAAATAGACGGCTTTCCTGAAGGAAACGTAACAGATATTATTGGTTCTTATGGGGAAGATCAATTATTCGCCATATCCGAAGGACAAGGTATTTTTCTCTTAAACAAAAAGAAAAGCAGCTTTCAATTCAAGGCAAGCCGGATAGATTCTCTGGGAGAAGAATATCTGAACAACATTCAGGGAGGCATTATCGATAAGGAAGGCAATATCTGGATGAATTCAATGGGATCGGGAGTATTCAGACTAAGCCCGGAAAAACCAGACAAAAAAAACTTACATCTCAACAATGCAAACGGATTACCAACCAATGACGTCAGGTGTCTCTTTGAGGACAGGGAAGGCAACATCTGGTTCGGATTATATGGAGAGGGCCTGGTTCGTTTTGTTGAAGAAAAATTGCTTTTTTATTCCTACACTGAACAGTTTGAAACAAACTCATTTTATTCACTGGATGGTAAGCAAAATCATTTATGGACGGGTTCCAACCACGGCATCCTGCATCTCGACACGGACAATGGAAATGTGTTGGATGTCTACAGCACAGGGGATGGACTCCCTAATGATAAAATCACTGCCTTATTTAAGCATCCCGGAGGGGACATCTGGATCGGCACGGAAAAATCAGGACTTTATAAACTAAACCACCCTTCAGAACAAATTCAAAGAATCCCAATATCTTCCAATGAACTTGAAAACTCCGTCAATTATATTACGGGAGATCAAAAAAACATATGGGTGGCCACAAAAAAGGGAATTTGCCATATCAATCTCAACAATGGGGGGGAAACCTGGTATAACACCAACAAAGGCTTACCTTACAATAATATAACCCATCTTTACAAAGATTCGGAAAACCGGATTTTAATCGGAACACTAAGCAATCAACTTTTTGCTATAAATCAGGAGGGCCGGGTTGAAACCATTCCCATTCATACAGCCCAGGGGCCTGTACAGATCAATTCCATTACGGAGGATAACACCGGCAATATCTGGATCGGTACTTACGGTAAAGGAATTTTTAAGATAGGGCAAGACACTACAAAGCACTTTGACAGAGAAACAGGGTTGTTGTCAAATTATAGCTATAGTCTTGTCTATGCCAATGAAAACATATTGGTCGGACATCATGGGGGCTTATCTGAAATTAACACCAAAACGAACGGGATAAAACTCTATTCCGGAAACTACGGGATAAAAAATTCAACGGAATTTTTTAATAACGCTGTTTATACCGAAACAGAAAGCAACATCTGGTTTGGCACTTCGGAGGGCATTGCTGAGTTTTCGGCAGCTAAAACAGCAAAAGATACAATTCCTCCTCAACTCAATATTACCGAAATATTTGTCAATAATCAGAAAGTAGATGCCGACAACAACATCACCCTCGAACCCGGCAATTATGAATTGGAATTCAATTATATTGGCATCCGGCTTCACGATCCGGAATCCGTTAAGTACCAATATAAGCTTAAAGGATACACCAAAGGGTGGGAAGAATTTACATCAGAAAGAAAAGCTACGTTTGGAAATGTAAGACCCGGAGAATATACTTTCCGTCTCAGGGCATTCAATAAGGACGGAGCATCTACAGGAAAACCGTTAGAGGTGAATATCCTGATCAGAAAACACATCTATCAGCGTGCCTGGTTTTATGTAGTGTTTGGGATAGCATTATTAGGGCTAGGCTATTTAATTATTGTTATCCGGGAAAGAAATCTTGTTCATGAAAAAAGAAAACTGGAGAAAAAAGTAAGAGAAAGAACGGAAGAGCTTCATAAAACCAATAATGAGCTTGCCTTGCGAAATAAAAACATTACATCCAGCATGGAATATGCCAAAAGCATCCAGGCTGCCATCCTTCCTTCGCAAATTCCTTTTGATAATGTAATGATCTTTTTCAGACCCAAAGAAATTGTCAGTGGTGATTTTTATTGGTTTACCAACTTTGAAGGCCTTCAATATATGGCTGCAGTAGATTGTACAGGACATGGAATACCAGGGGCATTCATGTCGTTTATAGGCCATATATCTTTAAAAAAGATTCTCATTGAACACAAAATAAAAAAACCCGCGGAAATATTGTACCATTTAAATGTGGAAGTAGCCAGAACGCTCAATCAGAAAGAAAATGACTCCATTAAAAACGGCATGGATATCGGGCTTGCTTGTTACAATCCTGATTCCGGGGAACTGCAATACGCAGGAGATTTTATCCCGCTTTGGCTGATTCGGAATAACAAACTATACGAATATAAACCCAATCGTTTTTCCATAGGTTATTCAATAGAGAAAATTCCTAATTTTACCAATTACAACATAAAAATAGAAAAAGGAGATTCCATATACATGATGTCAGACGGTTTTGTCTCGCAATTCGGAGGTGAAGAGGGAAAAAAATTCAAAACCAGGCACCTGAAAAATCTAATTTGCTCGATCGGGAATTACACTATCTCTGAACAACACAAAATCCTTGGCGGAACATTGGACGAATGGATGGCGGGTTACGAGCAGGTTGATGACATCCTGATCATTGGCCGAAGTTTTTAAAGGGGCTGGACTCCCTAAAAATATAATGGTTAATTTGTTTTTACCCATTTTAAAAGTAACCATCCCAAAACGGCTCCTCCTATATACCAGGGAAAATCGAGCCAACTGAATGTAGATCCGATAATGGTATGTCCGAGAAAGGAAGATCTCACAGGTTCCAGAAAAGCGGGGTGCCACAGTTGTAGGAACTCAACCAAAGAGGTTAGCAAAAACGCTGCAAGAACCAAAAGAAATATAAAATGCTCCGAAAAAAACAAGTAAAGAATGAGGGAAAGCTCTGTCACGTAAAACAATCCTGCCAGTTGATGTGATATCCAAGAGGCTTCTCCGGGGGGTACCAGTTTGGCTAAAAAACCCAACGCGGCAATAACAACAATTAATATAATCGTTTTTATCATTGATATTTTCTCGGGCATAAATAGAGTTTAAATGTAAAGCTTACCATGAATAATCGAAATAACCGAGACAAAATAAGATCTTCTCTAAAGGATTCCGCACTCATATAAAAATAATTTTCAGAATGTAAACCGATCTTTTTCGATTTCAGCCAGAAATCTTGAGGGGTAGGTAAACACAGCATTATATGAATACAACACACCGGGAAAAGTAATAAACAACCGCTCTTTAGCCCTGCTACAGGCCACATAAAACAATCGTCTCTCCTCTTCCATTTCTTCCAGGTCTTTTGCACGAATCGAGGGGAATAAGCCATCAAGTGCATGGGGAATAATAACGGTATTCCATTCCAGACCCTTAGCCGAATGGACGGTTGAAATGGTCATGGGGCTTTCCTCACTCTCATCTATCAAAGGGGCAGTCTCCCCCGAAAGGCTTCTGGAAGGGGGTTCCAGTGCAAAATCCGAAAGAAAACGGTCGATGGTATCGTACTTTTTAGCCAGATCGATCAACACATCAATATCCAGCAATCTGCTTTGATAATCCGGTTCCTTTGATTCCAGTATCGGGGCATAGTAATCTTTTAGTATCTGAAGGCGTTCATTGACATACAAATTATCATCACCGGCACGATTCAAAACATCCCGCAACTGTCTCAACTGAATGAAGAACTTCTTTCCCATAAATTTATCCAACTCAATCTCCCCGCCTTTTCTGACCTCCCGAACAATCTTGCCGGCTGTTACCTTTCCTATACCGGGGAGCAATTTCAACACTCTGTGCCAAGCAACAGAGTCATGGGGATTCAAAACGATCCGAAGGTAGGCGATCATGTCCTTAATGTGCATGCGTTCATTGAATTTGAATCCACCAACCACCACATAGGGGATGCCGCGCTTATTGAGCTCTGTTTGTATATAACGGTTGTGCCAGTCGGCCCGGTTCAATACCGCCATTTCATTCAACGGCACATTCTGTTCGCGTAATTCCAATATTTTTGAAACTACAAATGCCGCTTCCTCTTCTTCATCATAAAATCGCTTGATGGTCGGCAAATTGTATGATTCAATATCTGAGTAAAGCTTTTTCCTATACCCGATAACGGAATGATCGATGATGTTGTTTGTGAACTCCAATATCTTTTTGCTGCTCCTGTAATTCTTTTCGATCTTTACCACCTTGCAATGGGGGAATTGCTGGGGAAACCTTAGAATGTTCTCGTAGTTGGCTCCCCTGAAAGCATAAATGCTCTGCGAATCGTCACCTACCACCATAATATTTTGGTGTTTCATGCCAAGCAAATCGACAATCTCTTTCTGAACAACATTGGTATCCTGAAACTCATCCACCATGATGTACCCGAAATCTTCCTGCAATCTTTTCCGAAAACGCGGCTTATCCCGGAGTGAATTTCTCAGGAATTCCATTAGATCATCAAAATCAAATATATTGCTCATCTCCTTGTAACGGGTATAGCCATTGTAAATCAGTTCAATATCCTTAACATAATCAATGAGCCCTGTATAAAACTTCTCCACAAAATCACTGATGGTCATATTCCGGTTTCGGGAGCCGGAAATGATCTTTTGCAAACGTTTCTTCCTGGGAAATTTCTTATCCTTCCGGTTGAACTTTAACTCCGTTCTGATCAGATCAATGGTGTCCTCACTATCTCCGGTATCAATAATGGTGAAATTATTGGGAAGGTTGAGCAGTCCTGCATATTTGCGCAGCACATGCACCGCGAAGGAATGAAAGGTACCTCCCACCACCTTTCCGGCCCTGGTATCTTTCAGCAACTGACCAACCCTGTTGAGCATTTCATGGGCCGCTTTACGGGTAAAAGTCAAAAGAAGAATCTTCCCGGGATCCACATGATTCTCCAGTAAATAGCTTACCCTATACACAATAACGCGGGTCTTTCCACTTCCTGCACCGGCAATAACCAGCAAAGGGCCTTCCGTGGTGGTAACCGCGGTTAACTGAGCTGCATTAAGCTGGCCAGCATAGTCAATTCTATAATCTCCTTTAACCAAATCTTTACTTACATACTCCAGCTTATGCTTTCGTTTTTCAATAGATTCGGCTATATTTCTGAGCTCATTTATTCTCTCCCTTGATTCTTCAGGAATTTCCACTTCAGGGTAATCATCCGGTGTAAGATTATATATTTCCGGCAAATTGGACCGGCTCTCTCCTGGGGTGACCTCTGCATCTTTTAAATCTCCCAGAAAATCTTCAAGAAGCCTTTCCCGGTCGAAGTTGTCAAGATCATCCCCGTCTTCCTCCTTACCATCTTCTTCCTCATTATCATCTTCATTGTCTTTACGATCATTGCCGGCTGATGAAAAAAATAAACGCCCCTCTTCCTCAAAAAAGCAAATGCTTAACCCATAACGAACAATTGCCAAAAAAGGCACAAAAATTTTATTGAGTAATAACATATATTGCACACTTTACATTCAAAGATAACATAAAATCATATTCAGGG